>NC_006349.2:1660985-1993182 GCF_000011705.1 Burkholderia mallei ATCC 23344
TCAGCCTCGGCGACTGCGGCGTGCGCAACGAGGCACTCGCGCCGTACTGCTGCGTGGCCTGGTTCACCGCGTCGTCGACCTGCTGCTCGCATGCGCGCGCCTGCGTCGCGAGCGCGCTCGCCGCATCGAGCTTCTTCGTCGCGTCCGCCTGCAACGCGTCCGCCCGGCCGTGCGCGTCGCCCGCCTGCTGCCTGGCCTGCTCGAGCGCCGCCTTCAGGCTCTGCAACCGATCGTCGGGCAGGCCCTGCTTCACCGCGTCGTCGTACCGCTTCTGCGCGGCGTCGACGGCCGCATCCGCGGCCTTCGCGTCGGCGCCCGCCTGCTTCGCCGCGGCGGCGGCCTGCTCGGCCGCGTCGGCCGCCGCCTTCGCTTCGTCGGTCGCGCGCTGGAACGCGTCGGACAGCCGGCTCAGGTTGTCCTGCGCGGCCTTCGACATCTGGTTCCAGATGTCCGAGCGCTGCTTGAGCTCGTCGAGACTGCTCGCGCTGATGACGCTCATCAGCACGCCGAGCAATTCGGTCAGCTTCGCCGCGCCGCTCGCGCGGCTGCCCGTGTCCGACGCGCCCAACGGCGGCGCATCGCGCTCCTGCGGCGCGCGCAGCGCCGGCCTGTCGTCGAGCCGCGCGTCGTGCGCCGCCGGCTGCGCGTCGCACTGCTCGGAGGCGAGCTGCGACATCCGCTCGAGAAAATTGCGCTGCGCGGCCGACACCACGTCGACGTACGCCTGCGGCGACAGCGTGCCGAGCGCGCTCGCCGCGTCGCGCAGCGGATGGGTCTGGTAAGCGTTCGCGTTGGCGGCCGGTCCGCCCTGCACTCCCGATGACATACGATCAGCTCCTGTTGGCTAGTGGTCGTTCCCGGCGGATGCGGGCGCCGCGTCGGCGCCCACTTCGTCGAGCCCGTCGAGATAGGACTGCGCCTTCTGCGCGAGGCGCTCGTCGCGCGAGCGCTCGACGACGATGCCGAAGCAGCGCCGCGCGAGCGCCGCCTTGCCCATCAGCAGATGGCATTGGCCGGTGTGGAACATCGGCCGGTGGTCGTCCTTCGACAGCGAATACGCGAGTGCATACAGATCGATCGCCCGCGCGTACTCCTTCTTCAACTGGCACACCGCCGCGAGCCCCATCGCGTATTCGGCGTTGTAGAAGTCGTAGATGCACAGAAAGCGGAAGAACACCTCCGCGTCGTCGAGCCGCCCCTGCTGGTAGAAGCGGTACGCGAACGCATAGATGCCGTCCATCAGGTCCTGCGGCACCTGATGCAGGTCCTTCAGCGTCGCGCCGTTCTGGACCGCGTCCAGCAGCGCCGCCGCCATTTCCTGCGCCTCGATGTCGTCTATGTTCACGTCGCGTTGCGTCATGCCGTCACCTCGTTTGGTTCCTTCAGTCACATGGATGTCGGCGCGTTGCGGTGCCGTCGAATGACGGTTGTCACATTACGCGCCGCGCGCCGGGGAAAATTTCACAAAGCAGTCTTTTCGGGTTGTCAAGCGTTTTGATCGCCCGTTCGGGCCGGCGCGCCGCCGTCCGGCGCCGGGCTGTCCGGCGAACCGGCGTTCGGCGCGGCGGCGCCCGGTGGGGCGTCGTCGGGAAAGGCGTTGTCCGCGCAGGCGTCGCCCAGCGGGGCCACGCCGTCGCGCGCTTGCGGCTCGGCCGAAGTCGGCGCGCGCGTCTCGGGCGGCGGCCCGCCGCGATTGGCCGCCTCGACCTCGCCGAGCCAGATCAGCACGCGCATCACGCCGTCGATGTCGTCGTGGCTCACGAAGCTGTAGCGGCGCGGCGAGTTGCGATAGATCGAGCGCGCGAGCGCGACGTTGCGCACGACGGGCACGCCGCACGCTTCGGCATGCCGAATGACGGCGAGCGCGCGTGCGTTGGTCTCGCGCACCGACACGAACGGAATCGGCACGATGTCCGGATTCACGTAGACGCCGATCGCGATGTGGGTCGGGTTCGCGACGATGAAATCGGACTGCTCGACGTTCGCCTTGATCTCCTCCGACAGCAGTTCCTGATGAATCTCGCGCCGCTTGCTCTTGATCTCGTGATTGCCCTCGCTCTCCTTGTATTCCTGCTTCACCTCGTGCTTGTCCATCTTCAGTTCGCGGTGGTACAGGAAGTATTCGACGGCGGCGTCGAGGATCAGCACGGGCAGTGCGCACAGCAGGAACAGCAGCACGAGGCGCACCGTGAGCACGATCCACATGTGGCCGAGCAGCGCCGGGCGCGCGCGGAACAGCCCGAACACGTCGGCGTGGTAGAGATCGGCGAACACGCGCACCGTGAGCGCGAACACGCCGACATAGAGCAGCGCCTTCACCGCGTCCTTCGCCGAGCGCCAGCTGAAGAGCCGCTTCATTCCCTTGACCGGATCGAGCGCGGTGAGATCGAAGCGGATCGATTCGACCGCGAGCGTGAAGCGGCTTTGCACAAGCGACGGCAGCGCGCCCGCCGCCGCGCAGAGCAGCACGAACGGCGCGGCGATGCGCAGGAACAGCTTCGCCCACGCGAATGCGTACGCACCCGGGTTCGACTGCGCGCCCGTCGACGCGATCCGCACGAATTCGGCCGCGATGCGCGTCAGATCGACGAGCGCGGGCGCGGCCAGCGCGCCCGTGGCGATCACGATGAGCGCGACGATGTCCCGCGCCTTGAACGTCTGCCCCTTCTTCGCCGCGTCGCGCAGCTTCTTCGCGGTCGGCTTCTCGGTTTTCTCGGCCATCGCTCACTTCACCAGGCTGCTGAAAGGATGCACGCGCAGCAGCGCCGTCAGCTCGTGCGGCGCCGCGTATACGAAGTACAGGTGGAACACGGCGAACGCGACGATGCTCTTGACCGTCAGCGACAGCGAGAACGCGTTGACCTGCGGGCAGAAGCGCGAGAACAGCCCGAGCAGCGCATCGGTGACGAACATCACGATCAGCACGGGCGCGGCGAGCGCGAGCCCGTGCGCGACGAGATCGGTCAACAGCGCGCCGATGCGCGGCAGATCGACCGAGAACAGCGCGCCGGCGGGCACCGTCGCGTAGCTCGCCTCGAGCGCGCCGACGATCGTCAGCATGCCGCCCTGCTGCAGGAACGCGGCCGCGTAGAACAGGCTCACGAACGGCGCGAGCGCCGACGCTTCGACGCCCGTCGCCGGGTCGATCGAATCGCTGATCGTCGCGCCGCGCTGGTTGTCGATCAGTTCGCCCACCGCCGTCGCGACCCAGAACGGCAGCGACAGCGCGACGCCGAGCACGACGCCCGCGGCCGCCTCCGTCAGCGCGACGCCGGCGAGCGCGCCGCCTTGCAGCGGCGGATGCGCGAAGCTCGGCCACAGCCCGAGGATGATCGCGAACACGATCGTGTTCTTCACGATGCCGTTGACGATCGTCCGGTCGTTCAGGAACGGCAGCAGATAGAACACCGGCGCGACGCGCGCGTACGCAATCGCGATCGCGCCGGCGTGCCGGTAGAACGCTTGCATCAAGACATCCATCGTGTCGCTCGGCATGACGTGACGTGAAGCGGCTCAGCGCAGCCCGATCGACAGCATCTCGGTCGCGAACGCGAGCAGCTTGCCGCCGAACCAGCCGGAGAGCATCATCAGGCAACCGAACACCGCGAGCATCTTCAGGCCGAACGGCAGCGTCTGCTCCTGCAATTGCGTGACCGTCTGGAACAGGCCGATAGCGAGGCCCACGACGGTCGCGACCGCGACGGGCGCCGCGCACAGCAGGATCACGAGCAGGATTGCCTTGTCGCCCGCGTAGGTGAGTTCAGCCATCGTTTGTCTTCCTAAAAAAGCGCGCGTCGGCGCGGTCATTGCATCAGGTTCAGGTACTGCTCGATCAGGCCCTTGCAGATCAGCGTCCAGCCGTCCATCGCGACGAACAGGATCAGCTTGATCGGCACGGAGATCGTCACCGGACTCATCATCATCATCCCGAGCGCGAGCAGCACGCTCGACACCACCATGTCGACGACGAGAAACGGCAGGTACAGGTAGAAGCCGATCTTGAACGCGCTCTTGATCTCGGTGAGCGCATACGCGGGCAGCAGCGAGAACAGCGAATTGTCGAGACCGTCGGGCGCGTCGTCCGCATCGGCGGCGTCGGCGTCGTCGCCCTTCAGACGCGCGGTCTGCGCGCGCTCGAAGAAGCGCACGAGTTCCGGGTCCGAGTAGCGCGTCAGATAGCGCTTGTAATCGCCGAGCCCGCCGTCGATGAACTCGTTGACCGACGCGCCGCTCATCACGTCGAGCGGATGGTGCTGCAGATATCGGTACGCGCTCTGCGCGACGGGCATCATCACGAACAGCGACATGATGAGCGCGATGCTGTTGAGCGCGAGATTCGACGGCACCTGCTGGATGCCGAGCGCGTTGCGCACGAGCACGAGCACGATCGAGAACTTGATGAAGCACGAGCCCGCCGCGACGACGAACGGCACGAGCGTGGCCGCCGTCAGCAGGACGATCAGCGCGATTTCGTTATTCGCCATCGCACGCCGCCGGCTTCGCGCGCCAGAGCGCCTTCACCTCGACCGCGAGCTGCTCGCCGACCTGGATCAGCTCGCCGCGGCCGAACGGCCGGCCGTTCGCGCGGATCGTCACCTCGCCCGGCGCACCGCGCAGCGGCAGCACCATGCCCAGGTGGCAGCCCGCGAGCTGCTCGACCGTCACGCGTTCGTCGTGCAGCACGAACTCCAGCGTGACGGGCAGCGCATCGATGTCGAAAGCCGGCGGCGCGTGCGCCGCCGTCGGTTCGTCGTGCGATGTGTCGTGCGATGCGTCGTGCGATGCGTCGTGCAGGGCGTCGATCGCGGAGTCGGCCAGGGGTTCGTTCAGCATGATGTTTTCTCCTTCGCAGCAAAATTCACACAGTGCGCGCGCCCCGATGCGGACCACGTTGCGCGGCGCGCATACGAGCAGCACGTCGCCCGGCGCGACGGCGGGCAACAGCGCGAGCGGCAGGCGCGCGGTGCCGATCGCGAAGCGCATCGTGAGCGGCACGCCGCCGATGTCGGCCACGGTGCGCGCCGCGGGCGCTTCGTCCGGGAACGCGCGGAACAGCGCACGCGCGCGGCCCGGGGTGTCGAAACACAGCAGCGGCTCGGCGGGCAGCGCGCGCTCGACGAGATCGACGAGCCGCACATGCGCCCAGCCGCCGGGCGGCGCGGGCAGCTCGGCCGCCGCGTCCCGCCCGCTCAGCAAATCGAGCGCGTAGCGCCTGTCGAGCGCGCGCCACGCGAGCGCGCCGAGCGCCGGGTAGCGGCGGCGCATCAGATCGTCGAGGTCGACCCAACCGTCGTGCTCGACGCCCCGCCACGTCGCGCGCAGCGCCGCATAGCCGCGCGGCGGCGCGATCGTGCGCAGCGCGGCGTGCTCGCCCGCCGCGCGCAGCGCCCGCGCACGGCGGTACAGCGGCAATTCCGCGGGCGCGACGCGCCTGAACAACGTATAGCGCGCGCTCATCGCTCATCCGCCTCCGGCTCCTGCCGCGCGCGCCGCCACGGCGAGCGGCCGCCGCTGTCATCATCCGCGCGCGACCGATCGAATTCGACCGTCCATCCGGGCGACAGCCGATCGGCGCCGTGCTCCATCGCGCGCTGCACGCGGTCGTGGCTCGGCTGCGCGTTGACGACGCGCGGCGCGCCGCCGGCATCGAAGCGCAGCTCGACCGCGGGCCGCCCGTCCCACGAATTGAAGCTGTAGCGCACCTGGGTGCCTTGCGTTTCCCGGACATCGCGCGCGTCCGCCTGCGCCGCGCCGGCCTGCGCGCGTTGGCGCGCGGCGCGCGACGGGTCGTGCGCGCGCGCCGCGGGCTCGGCGGCGCGCAGCGACGCCTGCGGTTGAACGCCGCGCGGCAAGCCGGCGAGCGACGCGTCGCCCGCACAGTTCGAATCGTCGCCGTCGCCGTCGACGCGTTCGCGCGCGGCGCCCGGCGAAGCGGCGGCCGTCGGGCGTCGTGTCGACGACATGGCCGACATAGCCGACGCGGCCGATGCGGCGGCCGTCGCCGAGGCCGGCCCGCGCGCGGCGGGCAACGCCGGCGAGCGCGACGCGACGACGCCCGCCGCCGGGTCCGCCGCCGTCGCGCAAATCCGCGCGGCGGCGGCCGCGATATCGCGCGCGCTGCCGCCCGACGTGCGCGGCGCCGCGTGCGCCGCCGGCATCGGCACGGACGGCGGCGCGCTCTCGGCCGCCGCTTGCGGCGCGTGCGCGTCGGCCGTCGCAGCGGCGGGTGCGCGTTCGCTAGTCGCGCGAACCGCGCCGGAGGCCGGCGCGTGGCCGCGCATCGTCGCGCCGCCGCGCGCCGCATGCGCGTCGGTGCCCACCTCCACGCCCGCTTCGATACCCGCTTCGGCGCCCGCTCCGACGCGCGCATCCCGCGCGTTCGCGCCGCTTCGCGCTTCGCCGAGCCGCGCGCCGCCGAACCGCAACGCGAACGCCCGGTCCCGCGCCGCATGCGGCGCGGGCATCCCGCCCGCCGCGCCCGGCGGCTCGCCGTTGCGCTTCGTCTTTTTCCTCGCGTGGGCGCGCTGCGCTTCGGTGTCGTCGCAGTCGCGTCCGTCGTCGCGCTTGTCGAGCGCCGCGCGGCATTGCTCGCGATACGCGCGCTGCAGATCGGACGTCCGCTCCGCGTCCGACTGCTGCGCGGGCTCGACGCCCGAGACGATCGGCGCGATCGGCGCGCTATTGCTGATGGTTGAACCCATGACCTGCTCCTTCCGTGATGTCCGCTTCGGCGGCCGATTCGCGCCGCCGCTCGGTTTCGATCCTGCGCCGCGCGAGCCAGTCGCGATGCGCGTTGCGCCGCCGCTCGAGCCCGAGCGCGGCGGCCAGGCTGTCGCGCAGCGCCTGCTCGGCCGCCTGCCGCCGCTCGAGCAGATCGTCGACTTCGATTTGCTGGCATGCGATCGCGTGACGGATCGCCGCTTGCTTGCCGCGCACGCGCATCAGCTCGCTGCGCGCATACGGCCGTGGCGGCACGCTCGCCGCGAGCCGCTCGCACAGTTGCTCGATCGCCGCGCGCCGCTCGGCGATCCGCGCGTCGAGCGCCGCGAGCGCGCCGCGTTCGCGCGCGGCCTGCCGCCGCAGCGCGTCGCCGCGCCGCTCGAGCACCGCAAGCAGCCGCCGCGCGCCGTCGAGCCGTTTCATGACGCGGCCTCGCTCAGCCGCTCGAGCGTGTCGCCGAACGCCGACGCCTCGTCGACGGCCTGCTGCAGGAACGCGTCGAGCGCCGGCCGCCGGTCGAGCGCATCGTCGTTCTCCGGGTTCTCGCCGCGCCGGTATTCGCCGAGATCGAGAAACACCTGCATCTCGTCGATGCGCGCGAGGTGCTGCCGGAACCGCTTCGCGAGCGCGCGATGCGGCGCGTCGGCGATCTCGTCGAACAGGCGGCTCGCGCTCCTGAGCACGTCGATCGCCGGAAAATGGCCCTTCGCGCCGAGCTGCCGGCTCAGATACACGTGGCCGTCGACGATCGAGCGGATCTCGTCGCCGATCGGATCGGGCTCCTCTTCGTTTTCGAGCAGCACCGTGTAGAACGCCGTGATGCTGCCCGCCCTCGTGCGCCCGGGCCGCTCGAGCAGGCGCGGCAACTGCTCGAACACCGAGGCCGGATAGCCGCGCCGCGCGGGCGCCTCCCCCGTCGCGAGCGCGAGGTCGCGCAACGCGCGCGCATAGCGCGTCATCGAATCGAGAAACAGCATCACGTCGCAGCCGAGATCGCGGAAATACTCGGCGATCGTCGTCGCGACGAGCGCCGCGTTGCAGCGGTCCACCGACGAGCGGTCCGACGTCGCGTACACGACGACCGTGCGGTCCCGGCTGCCCGAGCGCCGCATCCGCTCGACGAACTCGGACACCTCGCGGCCGCGCTCGCCGATCAGCGCGACCACATACACGTCGGCCGCCGCATGCTCGATCATCATGTTCATCAGCGAAGTCTTGCCGCAGCCCGCGGCCGCGAAGATGCCGAAACGCTGGCCGACGCCGCACGCGAGCAGCCCGTCGATCGCGCGCACGCCCGTCGCGAGCCGGCGCTCGATCGGCCGCCGCGCCGCGTAATCGGGCGGCGCGGCGTCGATCGCGCGGCGGCCCGGCGCCGCGCCCGCCGGCGGCGGCGGCGCGCCGAACGTCTCGACGATGCCGCCCGTCGCGTCGACGACCGCGCCGAGCAGCGCCGGCGATACGTCGATCGTCATCCGCTCGCCGGTCGGCACGAGCGCGACCTGCCGCGACAGCCCGGCCGTGCTGCCGAGCGTGCTCAGGATCGCAGTGTCGCGCCCGAAGCCCACCACCTGCGCGCGGCCGATCGTCGTATCGCTGCCCGCCGCCGCGCGAATCGCGCACAGCTCGCCGATCGCGACCTCCGGCAGCGGCGCCTCGATGATGGGCCCCTGGATGCGGCGCGGATGCGCGCGCCGCGCGAGAAGCCGCAGCGGATCGCCGGCGGCCTTCATCGCGCGAGAATCTCGCTCACCGCGCACAGGTCCGCGTAGAACGTCTCGAGCGCCTCGGTGAAGCCCTCGGCGTCGGCGAGGCAGCGCGGCTCGACGCGGCCGTGCAGCACGAGCGCGTCGTCGACGAACGACAGCAGCGGCCGGCGCGACGCGAACGCGTCCGAGCCGCGCGGCAACTGATACGCGAGCAGATCGAACGCGCAGCGCGCGAGCTGGCTCTCGCCCGCGCAGCCGAGCCGGCTCCAGATCGTCACGTGCTCGCCGTCGCGCTCGACGAACATTTCGGGCATCGAATGAAATGCAATGCAGATCGGCGCGTGCGCATCCAGCTCGCCCGCGATCGCGTTGCCGCAGTCCATCTTCTCCATGCTTTCCTTCACGAGCATGACGACATCGACGTTCATCGCTTCTCTCCTTAGATCGTCTTCAACACATCGATTGCGACGCTGTCGGCCACTTCGCCGAACGACAGCACCTCCAGTTCCGGAAAGCGGCTCTCGATCAGCCGCTTGACGAAACGCCTGACTTCCATCGAGGCAAGCAGCACCATGTCGCGCTGCGAGAAGCCCGCGCGCGCGAGCTCGAGCGCGAGCCGGTCGAGCAGTTGCTCGCTCGTCGCGGGCTCCAGGTTCAGATACGCGCCGCCCGAGGTCTGCCGCACGCCCTTGCCCACCGCGTCCTCGAACTGCGCCGACAGCACGAGCGCGCGCAGCTTGCCGCCCGCGGCGAAGCGGTTCGAGATGTAGCGCGCGAGCGCCGCGCGCACGTGCTCGACGAGCAGGATCGAATCCTTCTCCTTCGGCCCCCATTGCGCGAGCGATTCGAGAATCAGCTTCATGTTGCGAATCGAGATCTTCTCGGCGAGCAGGCGCTGGAACACCTCCGCGATGCGCTGCACCGAAATGTGCCGATAGCTCTCCTTGATGAGCTCCGGGTACTTCTGGTCCATGTCGTCGAGCAGGCGCTTGGCTTCCTGCACGCCGAAGAATTCCGATACGTTGGCGAGCATCACCGCGAGAAACTGCCCGTACAGATCGTCGATCGCCGAGCGCGTGAGCACGTCGATCTTCGCGAGCGCGTCGGTCTGCGCGCCCGGCACCCACCACGCGTCGCCGCCCGCGCCGTCCGGCAGCGTCACGACGTCGACGGGCAGCCCTTCGAGCGCGAGCGTCGAGCCGACCACGCGGTGCCGGTCGAAGCAGATCGCGAACGTCGCCGCGCGGATCTCGTTGATCAGCACGATCGCCTCGCGCGGATGCACCTGCGGCGAATACACGACGCGGATGTCGGGCAGGCGCAGCCCCATGTCGACGAACGCGCGCCGCCGGAACGCGCCGATCACGCCTTCCTGCTCGAACATCGGCTGCGCCGCCTCGGGCACCATCAGCATCAGCGGCACCGTCTCCGGAATCAGCTTGTCGATGTCGACATCGCCGGCGCCGCCGTCGGCCGCTTTCGCCGCGCCGCCGCCCGAGAGCGCGCCCGCGACCTTGCCGACGAGCCCGCCCTCGCGCGCCGGCTCGCCCGGCTTGCGCCATTCGCGGCGCACGTACAGCGCGCCGAGCGCGAGCGCGATCAGCAGGAAGACGATCAGCGGAAAGCCGGGCAGCAGGCCGATCGCGAGCGCGAGCACGGCCGTGACGACGAGCACGAACGGGTTCGAGAACAGCTCGCCGACGATGTTCGCGCCGAGGTTGTTGCCCGAGCCGCCCACGCGGGTGACGACGAAGCCCGCGCCGATCGCGATCAGGAGCGCCGGGATCTGCGCGACGAGGCCGTCGCCGATCGACAGGATCGTGTAGGTCGTGAGCGCGTCGGACACCGACATGCCGTGCTGCATCACGCCGACCGAGATGCCGCCGATCAGGTTCACGAAGATGACGACGATGCCGGCGATCGCATCGCCCTTGATGAACTTCATCGCGCCGTCGAACGAGCCGTACAGCTGGCTTTCACGCTCGAGCGCCGAGCGGCGCGCCTTCACGCCTTCGTTGTCGATGATGCCGGCGCGCAGGTCCGCGTCGATGCTCATCTGCTTGCCGGGCATCGCGTCGAGCGAGAAGCGCGCCGCGACTTCGGCGACGCGCTCCGAGCCCTTCGTGATCACGATGAACTGCACGATCGTCACGATCACGAACACGACGAAGCCGACCACGAGGTTATCGCCGATCACGAACTGCCCGAACGTCGTGATGATCTTGCCGCCCTCGGCGGTGAGCAGGATCATCCGGCTCGTGCTGATCGACAGCGCGAGCCGGAACAGCGTCGTGATCAGCAGGATCGGCGGAAACGTCGAGAACTCGAGGATGTTGACGATGTAGAACGAGCCCATGAACACGAGCAGCGCCGTCACGATGTTCAGGCCGATCAGGAAATCGAGCACGTACGGCGGCAGCGGCACGATCAGCATCGCGATCACGAGCACCATCAGGCACAGGACGATCAGTTCGGGGCGCGCTTGGGCCTTGATCAGGAGATTCTTCAGCATGACTATCGACCGGATTGAATGAAAGGCGCCGCGCGTCAGTCGGCGCGCGGGCGCGCCTGCCGCCGCTCGCGCGCATACGTCGCGCCGATCAGCTCCTCGAGCGCGCCGAGCGCCGCGCGGCGCGCGTCGGCGTCGCCGTAGAGCGCGATCGGCACGCCCGCGAACGCGCGCAGCGCGAGCTGCAACAACTGCGAGCGACGGGCGGGCGCGAGCGGCTCGAGCAGATCGCCGAGCGTGCCCAGCAGCACGTCGGCGACCGAGAACGGCCGTTGCAGGCCGCCCAGCATCGTCGCGAGCGCGCGCGCCTCGGTGAGCCCGCAATCGCGCGCGAGCGCGTCGTCGAGCAGCCGGCCGACGAACTGCTCGTCGGCCGACGCGAGCATGCGCGCGCGATGCAGCGTGCCGAGCAGCGGGCCGAACTCGGCCGCGCACCCGCAGCTCGGATCGTGCGACTGCATGTCATACGACAGCGCGGCGCTCACGTAGTCGAGAATCCGCTTGCGGCGGCTCGCGCCGAACTGCTCGATCCAGTCTTCGTAGATGACGAGGTGCGAGCCGTCGAACTCGAGGAACTGCCGGTACAGCTCGCGCAGCCGGCGCGCATCGAGCTGCATCCGCGCGCCGAACACCTTCGCCTTGAGCGCCGCGTTGATGCCCGCCTTGATCCGCTTGGCGCCGTCGCCCGCGAGCAGCTCGTCGATCGCGCGCTCGAGCGCGTCGACGGATTCGCCGTCGAGCCGGCGCCGCCGGCGCAGCTCGCGCAGCGCGAGCAACAGATCGCTCTCGTCGCGAAAGCGCTCGCGCGCGTCGCGCAGCAGCGTCGCGAGGTCCGCGCGGCCGCGCGCCGCGCGGCCGCCGAGCAGCGCGGCGAGCTCGTCGAGCTTCTCGTCGGCGTCCGTGTCGAGAATCCGTTCGAGCTCGTCGCTGCGCCGCCCCTTGCGCTCCGACGCGCGGAACCGGCCGAATTGCGCGGCGGCGTTCGCGGCCTCCTCGTCGACGCCGGCGAGTTGCGCCTGCACGTCGGCCGCGCCCGCCGCCCCCGTCTGCGGCGCGTCGTCGAGCGACGGCTCCGCGTCGAGCCGGTTCGCCGCGCTCCCCGTGCCGTCTATCGAAAAGCCGCGCCGCGCGGCCGACGCGCCGCCGATGATCGAGCTCATGACTTGTCGTCCATGTAGGGTTTGAGCATCTGCACGGTTGCGCGCAGCGTCGCGTTGTCCGCCGGATCGCCCGATTCCCACGGCTGGCCGTCGGGCCAGGCCGCGCCCGCGCGCAGCAGCTTCGGCTGGATCAGGAACACGCGCACCACCTGCTCGTGCCGATCCGAATGCCCGCGAAACAGCCCGCCGATCAGCGGAATGCTGGCCAGCCCGGGAATCCGGAACGTGCGGCGCGTGACGTCGTCGCGCGTGTTGCCGCCGATGAGCAGGCTCATCTCGTGCGGCACGCGCGCGACCGTGTTGATCTCGGTGCGGTTCACGAGCGGCATCGTGTTGTTGTCGATGACGATCTGGCCGTCGCTCGTCGCGCCGTCGGTGTTGCCGTCCTCGATGTCGACGATCATCTCGACCTGCGACCCATCGCGCGTGAGCCGCGGCAGCACGTTGACGAGCGTGCCGTAGGTCACGTGATCGAGCTGCACCGTGCGCTCGCCGATCAGCTTCGCGTAGAACGTCTGGTTGCTGTCGAACGTCGCCGGCACGTTCTCCTGCGTGAGCACGATCGGCCGCGAGATCACGGTGGCGTCGCCCGTCTGGCTGAGCGCCGCGACCGATGCGAGG
The DNA here is from genome assembly GCF_000011705.1 of Burkholderia mallei ATCC 23344. Classification (NCBI taxonomy): domain Bacteria; kingdom Pseudomonadati; phylum Pseudomonadota; class Betaproteobacteria; order Burkholderiales; family Burkholderiaceae; genus Burkholderia; species Burkholderia mallei. Next base: position 1,673,702 of record NC_006349.2, read on the forward strand.
AACCTGGTGCCGTCGAGCGTCGTCACGTTGCCGCCGCGATTGTTGAAGCCGACGCCGATGCCCGGCGCATTGAGCGCGCCCTGCCAGTCGATGCCGAGCTGATCGAGCCGGCTCTTGCGGATGTCGATGATCCACAGCGACAGCTCGATCTGCCGCTTCTCGACATCGAGCGAGCGGATCAGCGCCTCCATGTCCTGCACCTTGTCGAGCCGGCCGACGAGGATCACGCTGTTCGTGTCCGGATACGCCACCGCGCGCACGCCGTCCGACGCGGGCAGCGCGACGCCGCCCGCCGCGCCGCCCATCGGGCTCGCGGCGTTCGCCGGGTTTGTCGAATGCGTCGAGCCCGCGCCGCCCGGCGCGTTGCCGGCGTCGAGCGGCGCGGGCAACGCATCGGCAAGCGAGAACGCCGGCTTGCCCGCCGCGCCGCCCGCGCCGCCGCGCGCCGTGGCGTCGGCCGCCGCGACGGGCGAGTCCGCCGGCGCGCCCGGCCGCGCCGGGCCGAAGATGCGGCCGAGCACGGTCGCCATGCCCGGGATGTCGACTGCCTTGTCGCGCAGCGTGTACTGGCGGTCGACGACGAAGCTGTTGTGAAGCTGCACGACGCGCACGACCTGCCGGTCGCTCGCCTCGTTCGAGCGCACCTCGTCGAGATAGCGCGCGGCGGCGGCGACGAGATTCACGTAGACGGGCGCGCCCGTCACGTAGAACGTGTTGCTCAGGTCGTCGCCGCGCACCGGAAAGCGCGGATCGTAGAGCCGCGTCTGCCGGATGAAATTGCGCAGGTTGCGCACCGTCGCATGGCGCATCGAGACGACCGCGTTCTTGATCTCCGAGTTGTCGTAGATGTAGATCGACGCGCCGTCGTCGTACCAGAGCAGCGACATCGATTCGCCGAGCCGCGCGAGCAGCGCGCGGGGCTGCGCGAGGTCGAACTCGCCCGTCACGTGCTTGCGGCGCACCTTCTCGCTCGCGACGATCGGCTTGTGCAGCCGGCCCGACAGCGCATTGAGCAGCACGCTGATGCTCGCGTCGTTCGCGACGAAGTGGCGCTCGTCGTCCTGCGGCGCGCGCGCCGGCGGCGCGGCCACGCGCGACGCGTCGCCGTCCCGTGCGTCGGGCGTCGCGCTCGCCGCCGCGGGCGCGTCGGCGAGCGGCGCCGCGTCGGTCGGCGCGGCGAATGCCGCGCCCGTCATCAGCAGCGACGCGGCAAGCGCGGCTGCGTATCGTCTGGCCGTGTCGGCATACATCATCGGTTGGGGCTCCTCATGTCCGGCGACGGAACCGGCACGGCGAAATGCCGAACAAGTCCTTGATTTCCCGCGAGAAGTGGGACGAAGACGCGAAGCCGTTGCTCATCGCGACCTCGGTCATGCTGTCGCGGCTCTCGACCACCTCGAGCACCGCCTGCGCGGCGCGCCATTGCCGAAGCTCGCGCTTCAGGCCGCGGCCGAGCGCCTGCCGGCACAGCCGGCGAAAGTGCGGCTCCGACACGCCGTAGCGCGCGGCAAGCACGGCGATCGGCTGCGGGTTCGCACGCTCGCGCAGCAAGAAGCGCACGAGCCCGTAGCTCTCCTGCGCGCGCAGGAACGCGAACAGCGGATCGGCGCCGTGCGGCGCGCCCATCACGCGGGCGATCAGCCAGCGGTCGAATTTCCAGATGCTCAGATCGCCGGGCGCGTCGATCACCGCGCCGTCCGGCGCCCCCGCGCGATATTCGCGGCCGGCGCCGTCCGGCGCGCCGCAGCTTTCCAGAAAAGCGAGCAATTTCGCCGCCTCGAATAACGGCACGTCATGAAAACGCCATGCGCCTTCACGCGACGCGATTTTGAATTGACCGATGCCGATAACCAGCGCCGATTTATTCTTGTCGATCGAAACGGCATGGGACATCGCGCCGAACGACACGTCCAGTTTCGCGATTTCCGTCACCGGCCTGATCAGCCGGATTGCCGGCCCCGCAAACGACCTGGATTTTCCGGGTGAAACCACCACGCAATCGAACTTATTGAACCGATTCGCCATCGCGCACTCCTCGATAACGTCCGCGAAATACTCGAGCGATATTTCCGCGGCCTTCCGGGAACGCAGATTAATCAGGCATCACATTCCGATCAAGGAAAAATTCGGCAATTTATAAAATCTCAATAAAATCATATCTATTAATAATTCCATAATCTTCTTTCATATTCGAATTCAGAACTATTCAGGCTTGCTCATGGCGAGGAACGCCGCCGGGCGGTACATTCCGTCCATCGAGCCGGATTCCGGCGCGTCGACGAAGATCCTGACCGATGCGCCCCTTCGGCCGGAAACCGATTATCCGGTTCACGATCGACGGCAGCGAAGGCGATCGGGAAAACGATATATACATAATCAGGCCATTTATCGCCCAGGTCACCCTGGAAAATTACCGAGATGAATAAACCAGATTCCGGACTTGAAGCTCTGCAACTCCGAATCCTGTTCGGTCCGCTATTCGGCTCGGATATCGCGATTCCGTCAGGGGAAGTATTTTTCTGCGTCGGCGAGCAGGTGATCGACGATCGTCCGGCGGAGCATCCGGAAAATCGCGCCGGCCATTTACTGGAGCGCGCGGTCGATACGCTGTATATCCCGCACCGGGCCGGCGCGCCGAATTTCCGCCTGCGTTTTCCGGGCGCGCCGACGCAGGCGGCGCGAACCGCCGAAACCGGCGAAGCCGCGTCCGGCGATTTCGAAGTCGATTTTCTGTCGGCGGACGGTTGCGTCACGCAACGCGCGGCATTCAACACCGTCTGCCGCTTCGGCGATCTCGCGTTCGCGCTCAGGCGTCAGCGCGAGCCATGGAGCGAGGCGGTCATGCACTACGCGCCGCACGCGCCTTCGCGTGCGGCGGACGCCGCCGAGCCGGGCGCGCCCGGTGAGCCCGGCGATGGCGGCGAGCGCGCATCGCGCTTCGCGCTGAAGCTCGGCGCGCTGCTCGTCGCGGGGGTCGCGCTCGCGGCGCTCGCGTACTGGCAGGTGCAGCGCTATGTCGGCGCGCAGAAGCTCGCGAGCGTCAACGGCGTGCTGGCGGGCGCGCCCGTGCCCAACGCGATCCTGCCCGGCGACGACGGCCGGATCTACGTGCTGAGCGCGTCGCAGGACGGCGCCGAATGGGACCGCGAGGCGCTGCTGAAGGCGGCGCTGCCGGAGAAGATCGAAGTCGCCGTGATCGGCGCGGAGCGGCAACGCGTCGAGCGCCGGCTCGACGAAGCCGGCGTCGATTTCGTGACCGTGCGCCTCGACGCGCCCGAGCACCCGGAGCTGATCCTCACCGGCGCCGCGCCCGCCGCCGCGCGCGCACGCGCGATCGGCGAGCTGCGGCGCGCGGCCCCGTACGTCCGGGACGTGCGCGTGATCGACGCGAGCCTCGGCGCGATCGAGCAGGAGGCGCGCAACGCGCTCGACAAGGTGGGCGCGCGCTACCGGCTGCTCGCGCGGCGCGGCGGCGCGACGTTCGAGGTGGCGAGCTCGTTCGGCGACGAGGAGCTCGCCGCCTTGCAGAACCTCATGCGCTCGTTCGGCCACAAGTGGGGCACGCGCCGCGTCGATTTCAAGATCGCGCTGCGCACCGACTGGCTGAAGGGCAAATCGTATCGGGAAGGCGGCGACGGCTACGTGCTGCTCGATCACGCGTCCTGGTATTTCCCGCAACCCCTGGAAGGAGCACATTACCGATGAGCAATCCCCCGACCCCGCTGCTGACCGACTACGAGTGGTCAGGCTACCTGACCGGCATCGGCCGCGCGTTCGACGACGGCGTGAAGGATCTGAACAAGCAGTTGCAGGACGCGCAGGCGAACCTCACGAAAAACCCGAGCGATCCGACCGCGCTCGCCAACTATCAGATGATCATGTCCGAATACAACCTGTACCGGAACGCGCAGAGCAGCGCGGTCAAATCGATGAAGGACATCGATTCGTCGATCGTCTCGAACTTCCGCTAACCCTCTCTACCGCTCCGGGACGACGCGGCGCGAGCCGCGCCGGGCCGAACGATCATGAACATCACGAACCCGCACGCCGTGCCGGCGCTGCCGTCGCTCAGCGAAATCGAATCGCCCGAGCGGCCGGCGACGCTCGACGCGATCCTGAAGCAAACGCTCGCCGATGCGAACGAGAAATCGAACGCCGCGAAGACGAGCATCGAATCGCGGCTCGCCGATCCGGCCGACTTCGCGCAGTCGGAGAAGCTGATCGCGCTGCAAACGGAGCTGTCCGACTACAGCATCTACGTCTCGCTTGCGAGCACGCTCGCGCGCAAGGCCGTCTCGGCGGTGGAGACGCTCGTCAAGGCGCAATGACGCGATGAAGCGATTCGTCTCTTTCTCGCTGCTGCCGGCGCTGCTGCTGCTCGCCGCATGCAACCAGCAGGAGTTGCTGAAGAACCTGACCGAGCAGCAGGCGAACGACGTCGTCGCGGTGCTCCAGGCGCACGATCTCGCCGTGCGCAAGGAGGACCTCGGCAAGACCGGCTATGCGGTGAGCGTCGAGCAGGCCGACTTTCCGACCGCCGTCGATCTGCTGCGGCAATACAACCTGCCGTCGCAGGCGCGCGTGCAGATCGCGCAGGCGTTTCCCGCCGACTCGCTCGTCGCGTCGCCGCAGGCCGAGCAGGCGAGGTTGCTGTCGGCCGTCGAGCAGCGCCTCGAGCAGAATCTCGCCGCGCTGCAGAACGTCGTGAGCGCGCGCGTGCAGGTGAGCTATCCGCTCAAGCCCTCCGACAGCGGCAAGCCAGACGCGCGGATGCACGTGGCCGCCCTGCTCACCTATCGCAACGACGTGAACGCGGACATCCTCGTGAGCGAAGTGAAGCGGTTCGTGAAGAACAGCTTCACGAACATCGATTACGACGACATCTCGGTGATCCTGTATCGCGCGCCGTCGCTGTTCCGAGGCGCACCGACGATGCCCGCGTCGCATGCGGGCGGCGCGTGGCTCGCCTGGCTCGCGGCGATTCCGGTCGCGCTCGCGGCCGCCGCCGCGGGCGGGCTCGCCTACCTGCGCCGCCGGCGCGCCGGCGGCCCCGATACGCCGGCTCGCGCGGCGCCGCGCGCCGAACCCGCGGCGCCGGCCGGCCCCGATGCACGCGAGACGACCGAGGTGCCGCCCCCGGGTGACGCATTCGACATATCCGATGCATCGGACGCCTTCGATGCATCCGGCACGTCCGCCTCGCCCGGCGCGTCGGCCGCGGACGCCGCTGCGGCCGACGCGCCGGGCGCATCGCGCGGCGCGCCGTGGGAGCCGCGCCGATGAATCCGCTCGCGTTGATGCGCGTGATGTACGGCCCGCTCGGCTACGCGCACCCGGATCATCGGACGATCGCCGGCGTCGATCTCGCGCGCATGCCCGCCGACGTCGCGAACCAATGGCTGATCGATCATCATCGCCTCGACACCGCGATCGACTTCGATTGGCGCGACGCGCCGCGCGCGGCGCCCTGCGTCGACCATTGGGCACGCCTGCCGCGCATCGCGTACCTGATCGGCGTGCAGCGGCTGCGCGCGGCGCTCGTCGAGCGCGGCCGATACGTGCGGCTCGACGCGTCGAGCCAGCGCTTTCTGTGCATGCCGCTCGCGGCCGTGCCGAAAGCCGCGTGCGCCGGCATGCCCGACGACGACGCGATCGTCGCGGCCGGCACCGCGTGCCTCACGGCCGCGCTGCACGACGCGCCGCGCGCGCTGCGCCAGCGCCTGCCCCTGCTGTTCCCGCGCGCGCATGCGGCGCGGCTCGCCTCCGGGCTCGACGGCGCGCACGACGATGCGCGCGCGGCCTGGTCTTCCTCGCTCTTCTCCTTCGCGGTGAATCATGCGCTCCTCGAACCTGCGCCAGTTTCCTGACACGCTCGCGCCGCTCGGCGGCGTGCTGCTCAAGCGCGCGCCGCTGTCGCAGGCGGCGCGCGCCGAGCGCTTGCTCGACGAAGCGAGGCGCCGCGCGCAACGGCTCGTGCGCGACGCCGAACGCGAGGCCGACGCCTGCCGCGCGCACGCGGCGACAGCCGGCTACGAGGCCGGATTCGCGCGCGCGATCGCCGAACTCGCCGCCGGCGTCGAGCGGATCGACGCGCAACGGGCGACGCTGCTCGAGCGCGTCGTCGACGACGTTCGCCGCTCGCTCGAACACCTGCTCGACGATCCGGATCTGCTGCTGCGCATCGTGAACGCACTCGCGAGCCGCCGCGCCTGCGCGACCGATCGCCCGCTGCGCGTATCGGTGCCGCCGCATGCGAAGCGGATCGCGCCGGCGATACGCGAACGCCTGAACGACGCGTATCCGTCGGCGCAGGTCGTTGTCGCCGACACGCGAACGTTCGTCGTCGAATCGGGCGAGGACATTCTCGAGTTCGATCCGCGGGCCGTCGCGCGCGCGCTTGGCGATGCGGCGCTCGCCGCATGCCGCGCGGCCGCCGCGACCGCCGCGACCGCCGCCGACGGCGCGCTCGCGCGGCGCGCGGCGCTCGACGCGCCGCATCCGCTCGAACGAGGCACGGCACACGGCGCGGCGGCGATCGACGATGATCGGCCGCGCGCCTCCCTCGACACTTCAACCGCACAGGAGCCATGCGATGACCCCGCTGCCAACCGCGACGCACACGCAGACTGACGCCGCCGATCGTTCAACGGGCCGCGAGCCCCCGAAGCCACCCGCGTCGCTCGACGAGATCATGAGGCAATGGCTGATCAACGACTTCAAGCAGAAGGTGATGTTCCCCGACCCCGACGATCCGAGCGCCTGCCCGACGTTCGACGGCAACGGCAGTTGGTGAGCGCCGCGCGCCGCCCGCGCCCGGCGGGCGGACGGCGGCGCGCGTGAGCGCGGCAGGCCGCGCCGCGCCGCTCGGCGTTCGTCCGGAGAACCGAGGATTCGCCGCCGGTTCGCCGCGAACCGGCGGCGTGCGCGACGCACCGCATGCTTGACGCTTGCTCGGCGCGGTGAGCGCAGCGCGCGCGCCGCGCTCCACGTCGACGCGTATCGCATATCGCGTATCGCTCGGCGCGCACGTGCGATGCGCTACGCGCGAGACTTGCCCGTCACGTCCCCGTTCGCGTCGCAAGGCTCGCGCAGCCGCGTGCGGCATCGCAATGCGCCGACATCCCATCGCGCACTTTCCCCACGAAACGAGGCGATGCCTCGTCTGCTTCCCATCGGCGGCGGCGCATCGACCCCGAAGCGCATGCTCGCCATGCCGGCGCGCCCGCCCGCCGATTTTGGCGGCGGCGCGCGCCGCGCCCGCTCAGCGCTTTTTCAGCGCATTTCCCAATTGAAATCATGCAATTCGCACACCGAATTTCGGCGTCGTGCGAGTCGAATTGTCTAAACGCACAATTGAGCACATCTATTAAATAATTGCTTACGACAATTTCGTAAAAGATAATACAGACTCTGTCTGCTGCCGAGGTCACAAGAAACGCTTTAGGACCATTCACTATCGGAGCGCCACACACCGCTCGTTTATCCGGACCTCCGCGACAGATCGACGCAGGCGCCGCCCAACGGCGCGGCAGCGCGGCTTCCACACGCGCCGCCATCGCTCAGGACTCGAAAAGAAATACGCGCAATACGCAATTCGATGCGTACTCGCTCGAGTCAGCCCGGATGGGGCGATTCGCATCGCCTTCGAATGATTTTTCAAACAGTGAGAAACGCCATATTTTGAGCAAGTACCAGATCGACGGCAGTGTCGTATTCGATAGTCAAGCGATGACGCTTTCTCGCGGCGACATCGTCACCACGCTTACCGCCAACGAAACCGAGCTGCTTTGCATCTTGATGCAGGGCACGGCCAGCAAGCAGGCCGTGATCGAGCAAATCTGGGAGAGCAAGGGGCTCTTCGTCACGGAAGGCAGTTATCACCAGCTCGTGCGCGCGCTGCGCGTGAAGCTCGACGAGCAAGGCATCCCGCCCACGCAAGTGAAGACGCTGCCGCGGCTCGGCCTGCGTTTTCTCGGCTTCGCGGAGCTGCTCGACGCATCGCCGCCTTCGCCGGACGCGCACGCCGCGTCCGCCTCGCCCGCTTCGTCCGAGCCCGAACCCGCCGCCGCGCCGGCCGGCGCACAAGCGGCGCTCGCCGAAGCGATCGCGCCGAGCGTGCCCATCGCACCGCGCGCATCGAGCGCACCGGATACGGCGAATACAGTCACTGCGCCGATCGCGGCCGCCGCACCGCCGCCATCCGCCGCGCCATCCGCGCCGCCGCCCGGCGCGGCAAGCGCGCCGTTGCCCGCCACGCGTGCCGCGCATGCGCGATCGCCGCGCCGCCGAGCAGCCTATCTCGCGATCTACGTGACGCTCGCGGCGTGGGCGAGCGTGCTCACCTGGCAAACGTTCAGGCATCGCGACAACACCTTCCGGTTCCGCTTCACGCGGACCGTCGACGGCATCCACTACTTCTCCGACGGCCGCATGAACCAGCCCAACCTGCTGAAAGCCATCGACGTCAAACCGCTCAAGGGCAGCTTCGTCTACGAGATCGAATTGGGATCGAACGACTGGCTCGCGGTATGTCCGGAATCCATCTACGAAACACCTGAACTGTGCCAAGCCTATTTCTTCGAAAAGAACAACTGATCGCGCTGTGCGTGGTGGCGCTGAGCGGATGGACGGCCTGGTACGTCACGGTCGGCGCGTATCGCGACCTGCCGGGCGGCAAATGCGTGATCCGCCAGCCGCGCTTCGTATTGAACAAGGACGGCGTGACGCGTCAGGCGATGCTGTCGACATCGTTCTGGCTCGACGTGCATCGCGTGCACGTATCGGGGTGCTTCGAGCACGAGAAAGTGAACCTGTCGATCGATCGCAGCGGCTCGCTGCAAACGCTCTTCAGAGGCGACGGCTCGCTGCTGTGCCGCGTCAACCATGTCGCCTACACGGCGCGCGACAGCGCGGCGGCGCACCCGTTGCCGTCCGCGCTGCCCGACGTCGGCGACGAAATCGATCTGCGCTTTCGCAAGCTCGCATCGAACGCGTGGATCGTCGAGACGGGCGACGATCGCGTCGGCATGTGCATCTCGGAGCCCTGAGCAGCCGCCTCGCGTCGCATCGCGCCGCCGCGCTCGGCTTGCGGCCTTCGCGCGGCGCGCGCCGGCCTCTTCGCGGCCACATCGGCGAGCGGCGCGCCCCCTCATGTAACGCATTGGCGTTCGCCGCCGCGATGCGCCGCATCAATCGATGCAGCCGATGCAGTCGGCCGCGGCGTGCGATTCCCACCGCTTCGTCAACCTCCCCGCCGTCGTCCGGTACGAGTCATTCGGGCGCGCGCGGCCGGCGCGTGCGTGGCGGTTTCGTTTCCAAGCAGCCGCGGCGCGGTGCGCGCGTCATCGCATCGATCTTCGCGCTCGCCGGGCGCGGAACAGCCGATCATCGAACCGGCCCGCCACGCCGACGCGATGCGCACCGCGACAGCGCGCGTGGGTCGAGCAGCGATCGAGCGGCCATCGCGCCGCCGTCCGCCCCGCCGGCAGCCATCGCGTGATTCGGGACGTCGTTTTTTCACATCACCGGCGCACGCCGCGCCATCCACTCTCCCGGACAAATTCCGCCATTGCGCACGCAGCGCCCTCTCGATTTTCGACATCAAATCCAAAACCTAAGCAATCCGGGTTAACAAGAATAACCTCGCGAATCAATGGAATATTCACAAAAACAATCCTCAACAATCCAAACGAATATCCCGAAAAATTCAATGCATCCGGCGCTGCCGCACCCGCGCGCGCCGCGCACCGCACCGCGGCGCATCGCACACAGCCCCGCCCCGCCTAGCCTCCCGCCAATTCCACCCTGCCGCGCGCCCATGCGCTCGACGTCAACGGCGAACCCCATTCGGCGCACAGAACCATTTCAGATTCCTCACCAACATCTGACTCGATTCACACCTAAACAATGAAACATTAATTTTTTGGTAAATATCTTGTAAATATTAAATTGTCCTCCTAGCATGCCTCTGCAGTTCGAAGGTACCTCTCACGTTTAATGCTTGCTGTTAATGCGTTTTCAATAATCAACGCAGTCATCCATTATCTGGGGGATTACATGAAGAAACTGTCCTGCCTGCTGTCGGTCACCGCGATTTCCCTTGCATGCCTCAGCGCGTTCGCGCAAGCCGACGATCCGCCGGCCGCGGCCGACCGCGCGCTGCAACTGATCCGACAGAACCCGTCCGCCTTCCACCTCGCCGCCGGCAGCGCCGCGCGCACGCTGAAGTTCGCCGGCGCGCAAGCGAAGGCGCCGGCGGACGGCGACCAGTTCCAGGTGCGCGACGTGATCGTCGACGCCGACGGCACCGAGCACGTGCGCTTCGATCGCTTCTACGCGGGGCTGCCCGTGATCGGCGGCGACGTCGTCGTCCATTCGAACCAGGGGCAACTGAAGCAGGCGAGCCTCACGCAGCCCGCGCCGATCGATCTCGCGGGCAAGATCGGCAAGGTGGGCGAGCGCTTCGTCGTGCGCAACGCGCCCGACGTGGGCGCGGACGCGGCAAGACGCGTCGCGTCGAAGCGCTTCGGCGCGGACGTGCGCCGCGTCGACGGCGCGGATCTCGTCGTGTTCGCGCGCGACGCCGCGCCGACGCTCGCCTACGCGGTGCGCGTGTACGGCAAGGCGACCGACGCGCACGGCGAGGCCGTGATCTACTACGTCGACGCGCGCACGGGCAACGTGCTGGACGCGCAGGACCTGATCAAGACCGCCTCCGTGACGGGCACCGGCCGCTCGCTGTACTACGGCAACCTGTCGCTCACGACCGATCAGACCGGCACGAACGCGTACCGGATGCTCGATCCGACGCGCGGCAGCGGCTCGGTCTACGACGGGCGCGGCCTGAGCTCGGACGAAGTCGAGCAGGCGAGCGACCTGCCGATCTTCACGAGCAGCACGAACGTGTGGGGCAACAACACGACGAGCGACCGGCAGACCGTCGCCGCCGACATCGACTACGGCCTCGCGCTGACGTGGGATTACTACAAGACCACGCACAACCGCAACGGCATCTTCAACGACGGCCGCGGCGTGCGCAGCTACGCGCACGTGGTGTTCGACACCGGCAGCGGCACGACGGGCGCGAACGCCGCGTGGCTGTCGTCGCGCGTGATGGTGTACGGCGACGGCGAGCCGGGCACGCGGCTGCCGAAGCCCGTCGTGTCGGTCGACGTGGCCGGGCACGAGATGAGCCACGGCGTGACCGAGGCCACCTCGAACCTGTATTATTCGGGCGACGCGGGCGGCCTGAACGAATCGACGTCGGACATCTTCGGCACGCTCGTCAAGTACTACGCGAACAATCCGAACGACCCGGGCAACTACGTGATCGGCGCGCGGATCACGAGCGGCGGCCTGCGCAAGATGTACAAGCAGGATCTCGACGGCCGCTCATACAGTTGCTACCCGTCCGGCGGCTTCTCGTGGGCGAATCCGCGCCACGATCCGCACTACACGTCGGGCGTCGGCAACCGGTTCTTCTATCTGCTCGCGGAAGGCCCGGTCGCGCCGTCGACCGATACCGGACTGTCGAGGAGCCAGCTCGTCTGCAACGGCGACACCGGCTTCAGCGGCCTCGGCCGCGACAAGGCGGGCAAGATCTGGTATCGCACGCTCACCGTGTACCTGACCACCAACTCCAGCTACCCGGGCGCGCGTCGCGCGTCGATCCAGGCGGCGAACGATCTGTACGGCGTGAATTCGCTCGAGAGCGCAACGGTCGCGCGCGCGTGGAGCGCCGCCGGCGTGAACTGACGGCGCGGCGCATGCGCTTCGCGGGCCCGCGGGCTTGACGGTCGAGGCGATCGCCCGGCGGCATGCCGATGCCGGCGAGCGCCGCCGAACGGGCCGGGTGCCGGCCGGGCCCGATAAGCGCACGTGACGATCGGCCGCCTGCCTTCGCGGGCGGCCGATCGAGCCCATGCCGCTGCTGCGGCCGGCGCGCCCGATACAGCCGACGCCCCGTGCGCATCGGCCGCGATGCGATCGATTCCTCCCGCATACAGGGTCGCGTCGGCGCCGCGCCCTCCACCCACGCGCATCGCCCACCGCGCGGCGCTTGCCGCCTGACGATGCAATGCGAACGCCCGCACCTTCGAATCGACGCTCGCGGCCTTGCCCGACAGCGGCGCGCTTGCGTCGACGCCGGCGATCGAAAGAAGGAACATGCCGACGGATCGGCGGGCGCCTCGCCGAACTCGCGACGAAGCCCGCCGCGCCAATCGCCAATCAAACGCCTGCGCTCATCGCGCGCCGGCTCGCACCGCATCGATGCGTTTCCGTGCGCGGCGTCCGTCCGTGTGCAACGCGTGACATGCGACGACGGAGATCACGATAGCGAAAGGGCAAGATAGCGAGGATATCGAAATAACCGCGTCGCGAAGCGGCTCGAGCCGGCGTCGCCGGATCGTCCGGCTGTTGCGCGCCGCCGCGATCGAGCCGGCTGCCACGCGCCGCCGGGCCCCGGGCCGCGCCTTCGTGCGGCTAACGAGCGTCGAGCGCGGCGGCGATCCGAATTCGGAAACGGCGGCGCCGAGCGCGGCACCCCGCCGCGCCTGCGCTGAAGTTCGCGCGAACGCCGCAACAGACCGCGCTCGCCCGCCTTCGCGCGACGCTCGGCCGACGCAATCGCGCACGCCGCGCGTGGACCATCGCGGCACGCGCCCCGCCACGTTCGCGCCGACGCGCGCCGAAGCGCGGGCCCGGTCGCGGCGCACGGCCGTCGCGGCGAACCTTCGGGCACCGCTTCGCCACCGCGCCCCCATTCGCAGCGCACCTGCGCCGACGTCGCCCCGCCTCACCGCCGGCCTCGCCCCGCCCGCATGCGCCCGCGCAGGCGGCCGCGCTCGCGCTTCCCGCCTCACTTCAGGTGGCGCCATACCTTCGCGAGAATGCGCTGCAGCGCCGCGCGCTCCGTTTCGTCGAGACACGCGACCAGCGCCTCGCAGCTGTCCCAGAATACCGGCAACGCGCGCTCGAGCAGCGCGCGCCCCGCATCGGTCAGCGCCAGCGAAAAGCTGCGCCGGTCGTCCGCGCTCAACGCGCGCGCGAGCAGATCGCGCTTCTCCAGCCAGTCGAGCAGGCCGGTCACGGTGGAGCGCGTGACGCCGAAATACTCGGCCATGTACGACGGCGTGACCACCTTGCCGTCGACGAGCCCCCGCTCCACCAGCCCGAAGAACATCAGCACGCCGAGCTTGCTTTCCGACAAGCCCAGCTCTGTCAGCGGCACGTTCACGCGCCGCTCGATGTCGTCGGCAAGCCACAGCAGCAACAGGCCGGCGCCGGCGTTCGCCTGATTCGTGTGGCGGCGGGCCGTTTTCTTCATCAGCGCGAGATGCGGCTGCATCGCGAGCGCCGGGCCGCCCGCGTCGTCGTCCGCCCGCGCCTGCGACGTCGCGCGATGCGCGTCGCGCGGCGATTCGCGTTCGGCGCGGCGGGGCGCGTCGCGTTTGTCGGGCTGGCGCGGGGGGCGGGCGGCGGCTTTGCGCTGAGTCATGTCGATCGATCGGTGAAGGAGTTCGTCACCGCAAGATTATACGGCACACAAATAATACCGTTTACGTATAGTACGGTTAACGTACTATACTCGCCCCGAGCGGCGATCCGTGCCGCCCATCGGCGCTATCGCCGAAGCGAGGGCGCAGCCTTCGCGCGACCAACGAGGAAATCATCATGGCCATCGAAGTAGTGGAACTGCATCACGTCGGATTCCGCGTCGCCCCCGAGCAGGCCGACGCGATGCTCGACTTTTATCGCGACGTGCTGTCGCTGCCGCTCGACCGCACGCGCTGGAAGATCCCCGGCATCTACGGATCGTGGATCGACCTGCCGAACGGCACCCAGTTGCACATCCTGGGCAGCGACGCGCCGTCGCGATACGCGAAGGGGCCGGGACAGGACCCGGTGTCGAACCACATCGCACTCGCCGTCGAAGACGTGCGCGCCGCCGAGCAGGCGCTCGTCGCGCGCGGCATCGGCTATTTCACGCTCGAGAACATCGCGTCGCCGAACCTCAAGCAGTTGTTCCTGCACGATCCCGCGGGCAATCTCGTCGAATTGCATCAGGCCGATGCGCGGCGCCCGGGCATCACGCAGGCCGACCGGCAGGCGCCGCCCGCCGGCAACGAGTGACGCCGCCCGCGCTCGGGCAGGCGCCGCGGCGATCCACTTCGACATGGATGCGCTGAGCGGCGGGCGGCGCAGCGGTCTCGCGCACGCCACCACCTTGCCGCGACCGATCGTGCGGGTCGCTGCACCGCGCCACGCACATTCAACGCCGCCCCGCCCTGATGCTTCAACGCGATGCCGGGGCCCCGCCGATCCCGTGCTTCTGCGCGGGCTCGCGCGGCGGCACGCTCGATCCTGACAGGCTTCGCACCGGTGGCGATCCCGCTTGCTCGCCACGCGTGCCATGCGTGCCGGTTTCTTTCCCGAACGTCGGCGGGCCCTCCGACCTATCGAACAGCCCATGCGACGGTCGCCGACGTGTCATCGCCATCCGCCCGATGGAGCCTGATCCCGCGCCGCCCTGGCCGTCCGCGGAAATTTTCACAAAAGCGAACAAACTTGTTTCGATTATTTCGCTTTCCGTCGACTGCGCCCCCTCTTACCCTTGCTGAACTCGACCGCGCGCCGTCGTCCGGCGTCGGCATCCGCACACGGGTCATGAAGACAATCGAAACCGGAGACATCACGTGTCGCAAGTCCGCTCTCTTGCTACTGCCCCCCATTGCCCGCCGGCCGGCACCCTCGCCCGCCTTCGTTCGATCTTCAGCGGATCGGTCGGCAATCTGATCGAATACTACGACTGGTACGTGTACTCGGCGTTCTCGCTGTACTTCGCGAAGGTGTTCTTTCCGTCCGGCAGCCAGACCGTGCAGTTGCTCAACACCGCGGCGATCTTCGCCGTCGGCTTCGTGATGCGGCCCATCGGCGGCTGGCTCGTCGGCCTGTACGCGGACCGCAAGGGGCGCAAGGCCGCGCTGCTGGTCTCGGTGCTCGCGATGTGCGCCGGCTCGCTGATCATCGGCCTCACGCCCGGCTACGGCAGCATCGGCATCGCGGCGCCCGTGCTGCTCGTTCTCGCGCGGCTGCTGCAGGGCTTGAGCCTCGGCGGCGAATACGCGAGCTCGGCCACCTATCTGAGCGAGATGGCCGACAAGACCAACCGCGGCTTCTATTCGAGCTTCCTGTTCGCGACGCTGTCGCTCGGCCAGTTGCTCGCGATGGCGGTGCTCGTCGCGCTGCAGCAGTTCTTCCTGAGCGCCGCGCAACTCGAAAGCTGGGGCTGGCGCATTCCGTTCCTGATCGGCTCGCTCGCGGCGGGCGTCGCGATCTTCCTGCGCCGGAACATGGAGGAAACGGAATCGTTCGAGCAGCACCGGCAGAGCCGGCGCAGCCGCACGTCGGTCGCCGAGCTGTTCCGGCACAAGCGCGCGTGCCTGATCGTCGCGGGCCTGACGCTCGGCGGCACCGTCGCGTTCTACGCATACACGACGTACATGCAGAAATTCCTCGTCAACAGCGCGGGGATGAGCAAGGCGGATGCGTCGATGGTGTCCGTCGCGAGCCTGATCGCGTTCGTGCTGATGCAACCGGTGTTCGGCAGCCTGTCGGACCGCGTCGGGCGGCGCCCGCTGCTGATCGCCTTCGGCGTGCTCGGCACGCTGTGCACGGTTCCGATCTTCAGCGCGCTGACGACGGTCAGGACGATGGGCGGCGCGCTCGCGCTGATCTCCGCGGCGCTGCTGATCGTGAGCCTCTATTCGTCCGTCAGCGCGGTCGCGAAAGCCGAGCTGTTCCCGGTCGAGATCCGCGCACTCGGCGTCGGGCTGCCCTACGCGATCACGGTGTCGCTGTTCGGCGGCACGGCCGAGTACATCGCGCTGTGGACCAAGAGCATCGGCCACGAGACCTGGTTCTTCTGGTACGTGTCCGGGTGCGTGCTGGTGTCGCTGCTGTGCTATCTGTGGATGCCCGATCCGAAGACGGTCTCCTGCATCGATCGGGACTGAAGCCGGCCAGTTCGGCGGCGCGCGCGAGCGGGATGAACAGCCGCATGGCGGCCGGGCGTCCCGCTCGCCGGTTTGTTGGTTCGCCGGTTTGTTGGTTTGTTGGTTTGCCGGTTCGTCGCTTTGCCGTTCGCGATCTTTCCGGTTCGCGGTTTCGCCGCGCGCTGCGTTACCCCTTCGCCGCCTCGGCACATTGCCGCGTCGCTGCGTGAATCGGGGCGTTCGCGCAGCCGCGAACTCGGGCAATCCGGCGCCTTCCCCCGAGCCCCGCCTCGTGCCGCCGGCAGCGCGAGCCCGGCGCGCCGCGGCGCCGCCGGCCGGGCGCCGAACCTCCCGACGCCCCATCGCGGGCCGGGCGCCCGCTCAGCGAAAATCCGCGTGCTGCCGCACCAGCGCCAGCATCGACGGAATCAGCCCGCGCATGTCCCCGCGCCGCCACTGGAACGCATAGTGAAGCGGCGAGAGCGGCGGCTCGCTCGTCAGTTGCACGAGGCCGCCGCCCGCTCGCGCGTCGGCCCAGTCGGCGGGCAGGAAGCCGATGCCGACGCCTTCGCGCAGCATGCCGGCCACCGCGCTCCAGTGGTTGCACGCAATGCGTCGCGGATGGTTGATCCCGCATGCGAGCAGCCATTCGTCGAGGATGCGCGTGACGCCCGAACCCGAAGGCAGGATCACGAGCGCATGGCGCGCGAGCAACCCCGGCGTCAGCGCGCGCTCGCCGCCGACGAGCTTCTCCGCGGCCATCCACGCGAACCGGGCTTCGGCCACCGGCTGCGACAGGATGCTGCCGCGCGACGAGCGGCCCGCGATCACCGCGAAATCGAGCTCGCCCGCGTCCACCTTCTCTTCGAGCGCCGCGCCCACGTCGACATACGGCTCGAGGCTCAACTGCGGATGCAGGGTCTGCACGGCCGCGACGAAGCGCGCAAGCCAGGTCAGCGCCGACAGTTCGCCGACGCCGAAGCGCAGCCGCCCGCTCAAGCCCTTTTCCCCCGCGAACGCGTCCTGCAGCGCGGCCACCGATTCCAGCACGCGGACGGCCGCGGGCAGCAGCGCGACGCCGTCCTCGGTCAGCACCGCGCGATGGCCGCTGCGATCGAACAGCGTGCGCCCGACCGCCTGCTCCAGCTCGTTGATTCGCTTCGATAAGGACGAGATCGACAGATGAAGCCGCTGCGCGGCGGTCGAGAAATTCGCGCAGGTCGCCGCCCAATAAAAGGCATCGAGTTGCTTGAGCGTCGGAGTAGCCATGATTATTCGCTTTTATCGAACGATTTCGTTTGAAGATTATCGCTTTTTATCGATGTGGCAGCTGCATAGAATGGCTGCGTCGCGTCAGGAAAGCCCAACAATGAGCACTGTCACCTCTTCTCCCATCGTCGAAGCGAGCCGGCCCGCGGCCAGCGCCGCCGCCACGCCGCGCGCGCTGCGGGGTGTCCTGAGCCTGCACGACTTCGAAGCGAGGGCGCGCCGCGCGCTGCCGCGCCCGATCTTCGGCTACGTCGGCGGCGCGGCCGAAGACAACCGCACCCGCGACGACAACCGAGCCGCCTTCGACGAATACGGCTTCGTCACGCGCGTGCTGCGCGACGTCTCGCAGCGGCAGCAGGGTGTCGAGCTGTTCGGCCGGCGCTACGCGTCGCCGTTCGGCATCGCGCCGATGGGCATCAACGCGCTGTCGACGTATCGCGGCGACATCGTGCTCGCGCGCGCCGCGCAGCACGCGGGGATCGCGTCGATCATGAGCGGCTCGTCGCTGATTCCGCTCGAAGACGTGGCCGCCGCCGCGCCCGACACGTGGTTCCAGGCCTACCTGCCGGGCGATGCCGGGCGCATCCGCGCGCTCGTCGAGCGCGTCGCGCGCGCCGGCTACCGGACGCTCGTCGTCACCGTCGACATTCCGGTGTCGGCGAACCGCGAAAACAACGTGCGCAGCGGCTTCTCCACGCCGCTGCGCCCGAGCCCGCGCCTGTTCTGGGACGGGCTGACGCGGCCGCGCTGGCTGTTGGGCACGTTCGCGCGCACGTTGCTCGCGCACGGCATGCCGCATTTCGAGAATTCGTTCGCGACGCGCGGCGCGCCGATTCTTTCCGCCAACGTGCTGCGCGACTTTTCCGCGCGCGACCATCTGAGCTGGGCGCACGTGCGGCAAATCCGCGAGCAATGGGCGGGCGAGCTCGTGATCAAGGGCGTGCTCAGCGTCGAGGACGCGCGGATCGCGCGCGAGGCGGGCGCCGACGGCATCATCCTGTCCAACCACGGCGGCCGCCAGCTGGACGGCGCCGTATCGCCGATGCGGATCCTGCGCGACGTGGTGCAGGCTGTCGGCAACGGGTATCCGGTGATGATCGACAGCGGTTTTCGCCGGGGCTCGGACGTGCTGAAGGCCGTGGCGCTCGGCGCGCGGATGGTGTTCGTCGGACGGCCGTTCAACTATGCGGCCGCGGTGGCGGGCGAGGCCGGCGTCGCGCATGCGATCCGCCTGCTGCGCGAAGAGGTGGACCGGAATCTGGCGATGCTGGGCGCGAACGGCTGCGACGCGCTGACGCCCGACATGCTGATTCGCAAGCGCTGACGGCGCCGGGCGGTTCGATCGCGAAGGGCCGCCGCGGCGGCGGTCATGCGCGCCCGACGACGCCTCGCCGCCGAGGGTCGAGGCGTCGTCGGGCGCTTGCCGCCGGCGGCGAATCGCGCTGCGCTACGCGCGCTTTTTCTCCTGCAACGCGCGAATGCGCATCACCGCCGCGGTGTCGCGCACCGTCGATTCGTACATCTGCGCGAGGTCGTGCTTGAGCGTGGTGCGCGAGCCGCCGTCGAGGTACACCATGTGTCCGGACGGATAGAAGCGCGCGGACAGGTTCTGCCGCACCTTCGGGTCCTCGAGCGGCATCTGCTGCAGATCGAGCACCGTCTGGTAGAACGGCGTGACGAAATCGTAGAGCCCGTTCGCCGACAGCACCTTCAGATCGACGTTGAGCGCCATCGTCGCGGCGAGATCGCCCGCCGTGTACAGGATCACGTTGCCCTTCGCGTCGACGCCCTGCTGTTCGCCCGTCGGATCGATGTGGCCGAAGTCCCAGTACTTGAATGCCTGGTCGTTCAGGTCGGTGAACGACGAGTTCGACGTGTACTTCAACTGCTCGTTCAGGTACGTATTCCACATCGCCGTGTAGACGCCCGACACAGCCGTCATCGTCGGATCGTTGCCGCCCGAGTTCGGATCGATCCGGCCCGCGATCCCCGATTCGATTCCCGTCACGCGGCCGTCGTACGCGCCGAGCGCGAGGCCTTGTGCCTTCAGCAGCGTCGTGAGGAACAGCGCGTTGCCGCGCGCGTCGTAGCCCGCGATGTCGAGGCTCCACGACAGCAACGTCGTCGTGTCGATGCCGGTGTAGTCGGACAGCTTCTTGACGACGGCCGCATCGGCCTGCGGGAACTTGCGCAGCGCGCCGAGATAGTCGGTGCGCGCGAACTGCGCGACCTCCTCCACGAACGCGCCGAGATCGGTCGGCGTCGGCGCGACGCCGAGCCGCTTGTGATACCACGCGTCGGCCGCCGCGGTGGGCAGCGCGCCTACCGGATTGCCCGCCTGCCGGTAATCGAGAATCGACGACTGCAGCGTGATCCCGTTCAGGTCGACGCCGTCCTCGTGCAGCTTGTACGCGAGCACGCAGCTGCGCGCGGTGCCGTACGATTCGCCGAACAGGTACTTCGGCGAATTCCACCGGTTGTGCTTCGTCAGATAGCGCTTGATGAACTGCTTGATCGAGTTCGCGTCCTGATCGACGCCCCAGAAATCGCGGTTCTTGCGCGGCGCGATCGCCGCCGAATAGCCGGTGCCGACCGGGTTGATGAACACGAGATCGCTCTTGTCGAGCAGGCTGTCCGGGTTGTCTTCCATCCGGTACGGCGCGGGCGGCGTGAAGCTCGGCATCGACGTGCGGATGCGCCGCGGCGCGAACGAGCCGAGCAGCACGAACACGGCCGACGAGCCCGGCCCGCCGTTGTAGAAGAACGTGACGGGGCGCGTTTGCTCCTGCTGGCCGTCCTGCGTGAACGCGACGTAGAAGATCTTCGCATCCGGCTGCGAGCTGCTCGGATCGACGGTCACGAGATGGCCCGCCGCGGCCGTGTACGCGATCGTGCGGCCGTCGATCCGGACCGTGTGGTGCGTGATCGCGGCGGCCTCGGTGGTGTCCGTCACCGAATCGTCGGGGCCGTTGCCGTAGGCGACCGGATCGAAGAACGGCTGGTCGCCGTCGTCCTTCGGCGCGACGATGACCGGCGGCGGCGCGTGAACCGAGCCGTTCGCGCCGTGATGGAGCGGCTGCGCGCCGCCGGAGGAAGTCGAATCGATGCTCATCGTGCTGCTCCTTCTGTGCGATTGAGGGTGCATGAACGAATCGTCAATCGTGCCAAGCCGTTTGCCGCCGACACCGGTCGCGCGCGCCGCTGCCGCTGCGGCGAATCGCGCCGGGCCGGCTTCGGACCGGCTTCGCGCAATGCGCTGCCGCCGCTGCCGTCACTGCTTCACCGCAACGGCCGCGACGCGCCGTTGCGGCGCCGGCCTCGCCGCATCCGGCGCGCCGGTGATTCGAAACCATCGTCGCCGCGCCGCTCGCGCGGCGATGGTGCGCGGCATGCGTCGCGCGCCTTCGTCGGTTGCCGCCGTCGGTTGCCTTCGTCGGTTGCGTGTCGTCCGTTGCTCGGCCCTGTCGCCGCTGTCGCGAAGATCGCACCGCCACCCGCCGCCGCGCGCCGTTCACGATGCGCCAGCGCCACCGAACCGCCGCGGCCGGTGTCGGCTCCAGCCGCGCCGTTCGTGCCGTTCGTGCCGTTCGTGCCGTTCGCGCCGTTCGCGCCGTTCGCGCCGTTCGCGCCGTTCGCGCCGTTCGCGCCGTTCGCGCCGTTCGCGCCGTTCGCGCCGTTCGCGCCGTTCGCGCCGTTCGCGCCGTTCGCGCCGTTCGCGCCGTCAGAATCCCGGCAGCCCCCTCCAACGTCAAGCGCCGCAACGCCGCAACCTGCGCGCCGCCGCATTCGATGCGCGCGCCCGCGGCCGCGGCGGCGCCCAGGCGCGGCGTGCAAGCCGCCGCGCACCGTCGCCTCGGCTTGCCGTCAATCAGCCCGCCGCGCCGCCTTTCAGCGCCGCCGCGACCTTCGCGCCGTCCGGGCTGCCGAGCCCCGTGCACGCGTCCCAGCCCGGCGTCGCCGCATACGCGCCGTTATCGCCCACCGAGATGTCGTGCAGCGCGCCCGCGTTCCGGTACAGCTTCGGGTTGATCCAGCCCGCGGGGCTGCCCGCCGCCGCATTGATCCGCGCGACGAGCGCGGCCCACAGCGGTGCGACGGCGCTCGTGCCGCCCATCACCGTCGACGTGCCCGCGACGAACACCTCGTAGCCCGTCGCGGGCGACACATCGCCCGCGACGTCCGGCACGCCGCGCTTCGCGAGCGGCGACGCGCCGCCACCCTGCGCGAGCGTCGCGCTCAGGCCGCTCTGCCACTGCGGCACGTCGAACACGGCGCTGACGCCGCCGCCCGCCGCCTCGTCGTTCCACACCACTTCGCTACGGATGCCCTGCCCCGGCAGCGCGTCGAGCCGCGTGCCGCCGCACGCGAGCACGTACGGGCTCGATGCTGGGAAATCGACGTGATTCGTGCCGTCCTGCAGGCCGTCGTTCGAGCCGTCATCGCCGGACGCCGCGCACACGGTCACGCCGAGCGCCGCGGCCGACTGCAGCACGCTATCGAAGGCCTGGATCGATTGCGACGTCCAGTTCGCCTCCGCCGCGCCCCAACTGATCGACACGACGGAGGGCCGGTTCGTCGTGTCGTGCACCGCCTGATTGACCGCCTGGATGAAGCCGGCGTCGCTGTTCTGCGCGAAATAGACGGCAATCGTCGCGCCGGGCGCGATCGCGCCCGCGATCTCGATATCGAGCGCGACTTCGCCGTCCGGCCCGCTCGGATCGCCCGTCGGCGCGTTGCGCCCCGCGCCGACGCTCACGTCGACGAGCTTCGGCTGCCGCGCGAGCCCGAGGCCGCCGAAATACTGCTGGATCTCGGCCGGCCGATAGCCGCCGCCGAGCTCGACGATCGCGATGCACTGGCCCGCGCCGTCGCCGGGCGGGAAATCGTAGAGGGCCGCGAGCTGCGGCGGCGTGTAGGTGACGGCCGGCGCGCGCGCGGGCAGAAAAGTCGGCCGCAGCCGGAAATGCGGCCGGGCCTGCGGGCGATCGTCGAGCCCGAGCACCGCGGTGACGATGCCGTGCAACTCGTCGGGCAGCGTGATATCGCCCGTGCGGCCGCGATACTGGCCGATCGACCGATGCTCGAAGCGCTCGAGCTTCACGCCGAAGGCCGCCTCGAACTGCGCGATCGTGCCCGACAGCACGACGAGGCTCTCGACCGGATCGACGCGCGCGACCGCGAGGCCGCGCTGCTGCGCGAATGCCTCGACTTTCATGACGTCGTCGGGATGCGCGCCGAAACGCTGGGCGAACGCCTCGCGCGAGACAGGCTTCACGCCCGGATCGCCGCTCGCGAGGCCCTGCAACAATGAATCGAGGTGCTGCTCTTGCTGTCGCCGCAACATCACCACTACATGAATCGTCTCGGCCGGATCGCACGGCCCGATGCACGTGGATTCGGCGACGAGATGCGATTCGTTGCCGGCGTGAAGATGCCTTGCCATATTCGGACCCTCCAGAAGCCGTGGTGACGGATTGCCAGGATTCGGACACGGTCGCGCGATCGCAGTTCCGGGCGGTATGTCGGACGGCGCACACACGCCGCCATGGGGAGCGTGCGACAGTACGGCAAAGCAAGTGTAAAGCACGCGCGGCAATCCTGCGTGCGCATCTCGCGCGCTTGCGCCGCCCGTTCGCGACGTTCGGCGCGCCGCGCGAGATCGGGCATGCGCACCTGCCGGCGCGCGCGACGCGCATGCGACGCATGCAGCGCGCCGCGTCGACGCGATCGCGGGCGATGGCGCGCGTTTCGCGATTGGTTGCCGATTGGTTGCCTCGCGTGCCCCGCGATTCGCTCCGCGCGCCGCGCTTCGCCGCCGCCCGCGCTCGTGCGCGCCGCATCCGCCGACCGGGGCGGTCCGGGGTCGATCGGAATCAGTCGATCGACAGCCGCAGCGCGAAGCCGAGCAGCACGGCGGAAAACGTCCAGCGCTGGGCGAGTTGCGCAAGCGGATGCGCGCGCAACCATTCGGCGATGCGCGTCGCGCCGGCGACGCACGCGAGATCGAAGCACAGGCCCGCGAGCACGAGCACCGCCATCTGCGCGATCACCGGCGCGCCGCCCCGCTGGACGAACTGCGGCAGCAGCACCGAGCAGAACAGCAGCGCCTTCGGGTTGAGCAGATTGGTGAGGAGGCCCTTGACGAAGGTATGGCGCAGCCGGGCGGCGGGCGCGGCCGCGTCGGCGGCGGACAGCGCGAGCGCCGGCGAGCGGAAGATCTGCACCGCGACGTACGCGAGGTACAGCGCGCCGCCGTAGCGCACGGCCTCGTAGAGCCACGGCGCGCTCTTCAAGAGCGCGGCGACGCCGCATGCGGACAACGTCACGTGCACGGCGCGCGCGAGCCCGAGCCCCGCGGCGGCGGCCGCGCCGTGCCGCGCGCCGCGGCCGATGCCCGTCTGCAGCACGAACGCCATGTCGGGGCCGGGCACGGCATAGACGGCCACGACGGCGGCGACGTAGACGAGCAGCAGATGAGCGGAAAACATGATCGAACCCGAGTGGAAAGGGCTCCATGTTGCCCCCGCTCGACGAGCGCTTTTTGGCTAATTTGGCCGACCGATGCACCAAACTGATTGGAATACACTAATAGAAACCGATTTCTTAGAGCTTTCCCACAACATGATCGAACTCGACAAAACCGACCGCGCCATTCTCGCCGCAGTGCAGCTCGACGGCCGCATCCCGGTCGCCCGCCTCGCCGATTCGGTGGGCCTGAGCGAAACGCCGTGCGCGCGCCGGCTCAAACGCCTCGAAAGCGACGGCTACATCGAACGCTATCGCGCGCAGCTCTCGCGCAACGCGCTTGGCTTCGGCGTCGTCGCGTTCGTGCTGCTGCGCTGCTCGGTTCACGATCGCAGCGTCGCGAACCGCTTCGAGCGCGAGGTGCTCGGCATTCCGCGCATCCTGTCGTGCCACAACGTGTCGGGGTCCGCCGACTATCTGCTGCAAGTGGTCGCGCACGATCTCGACGACTACGGCACGTTCCTGCGCGAGACGCTGCGCGTGCTGCCCGGCGTCACGTCGATCGAATCGGCGCTGTCGCTGCGCGAGGTGAAACGCGAGGCCGAACTGCCGATTCCGTGAACGACGCCGCGAACGGCTCCGTCGCCGCATCCGCGGCTGCCCATGGCGCGGGTGGGCCGGCTGCGGCCGGCCCTGTGTCCTCCGCGTCCTCCGCGTCCTCCGCGCCCTCTGCGCCTGCGCGCCTTCGCGCCTTCGCGCCTTCGCGCCTGCGCGCCTTCGCACCTTCGCACCTTCGCACCTTCGCACCTTCGCACCTTCGCGCCTTCGCGCCCCCGCGCGTCCCGCGCTCCGCGGGCAGCGCGTCGCGCCGGCGAGCCGTATCGCCCGGGGGCGGCATCCCCTATCATGCGCATTCCGCCACGCGCTTTTTCGAATCCGACGCGACGACCGAAGCCGAACCGATCCGCCTCGAGCAATTCGTCGCCCGCCCGCCTGCGCAGGTCTGGGCGGCGCTCACCACTCCCGCGGCGCTCGCGCGCTGGTGGGCGGCGGGCGACGTGCGCCCCGTCCCCGGCCACCGTTTCACGCTCGACATGGGCCCGTGGGGCCGGCAGCCGTGCGAAGTGATCGCGGTCGAACCCGAACGCCGGTTCGCGATCGCGTTCGCGCAACGCACGCTCGACACGACGATCACATGGCGGCTCGAGCCCGCGCCCGGCGGCACGCGGGTGTGCTTCGAGCACGCGGGCTTCGATCTCGACGCGCCGCAGGCGCGCATTGCCTACGATGGAATGAAGCGCGGCTGGCCTTCGGTGCTCGCGCGCATCGAGCAGGCGATCGACGGCTGAGCGCGCGCCGCGCGCATGCGCGGCGT
Source organism: Burkholderia mallei ATCC 23344 (assembly GCF_000011705.1). NCBI lineage: Bacteria > Pseudomonadati > Pseudomonadota > Betaproteobacteria > Burkholderiales > Burkholderiaceae > Burkholderia > Burkholderia mallei. The sequence goes on from NC_006349.2 coordinate 1,698,806, forward strand.
GCGCCCGCCGCGCGGCCGCCGAACCGGAGCGCCGAACCGGAGCGCCGAATTCGGGCGCCGAATCGCGGTCTCGAAGCGCGCCCAGACCGTAGCCGCGGAGCGCGGTTTCGCATCGCAATTCCGAACCGCGGCCATGCATCGCAGCGATGAATCGCGGCGCCGAACCGCGTGGCCGAGCCGCGCGACAGAATTGCGCGGCCCAATCTTGCGCGGCCCAATCGCGTCCCCGAATCCCGCGCTCGCGACGCGCCCATGACCGACGCCCCCGAGTCGCACACCCGAATCGCCCCCCCCCTTTGCGCGCTGTCATCAAACTGCCTGATCGCGAGGGCTAGGATCGAACGATCCGTTCCAAACAAGGGCCGTCATGAATCCCCTTCTGTCCGCCGCGGCGAGCGAAGAGCTCGGTCGCACCCGGCATCTGGGCGTCGCGCTGCTCGTCGCCCTCCTCGCCGCCGGCGTCGCGTACGTGTTCGTTCACCTGTTCGCGGATCTCGCGCCCGTCGGCCCACGCTCGGCGTTTCCGTATCTGCTGCTCGGCGTCGCGCTCGCGATCGCGCTCGGCTTCGAGTTCGTCAACGGCTTCCACGACACCGCGAACGCCGTGGCGACCGTGATCTACACGCATTCGCTGACGCCGAACGTCGCGGTCATCTGGTCGGGCCTCTGGAATTTTCTCGGCGTGATGGCGTCGACGGGCGCGGTCGCGTTCGGCATCCTGCAACTGCTGCCCGTCGAGCTGATCCTGCAAGTCGGCCACGGCGCGGGCTTCGCGATGGTGTTCGCGCTGCTGATCGCGGCGATCGCGTGGAATCTCGCGACCTGGTACTTCGGCCTGCCTTCGTCGAGCTCGCACACGCTGATCGGCTCGATCATCGGCGTCGGGCTCGCGAATCAGCTGATGCACGGGCCGTCCGGCACGAGCGGCGTCGATTGGGCGCAGGCGGCGGGCGTCGGCCAATCGCTGCTGCTCTCGCCGCTCGTCGGCTTCCTGTGCGCGGCCCTGCTGCTCGCCGCGCTGAAGGCGCTCGTGCGCGTGCCCGCGCTCTACCGCGAGCCGCAGACGAACGAGCCGCCGCCGTTCTGGGTCCGCTGCCTGCTGATCCTGACCTGCACCGGCGTGTCGTTCGCGCACGGCTCGAACGACGGGCAGAAAGGCATGGGGCTCATCATGCTGATCCTGATCGGCACCGTGCCGACCGCATACGCGCTCAACAAGGCGGTCACGCCCGGCGAGACGCAAACGTTCATCGCCGTCGCACACCGCGCGTCCGAAACGCTCGCCCGCTACGCGGGCGCCGCGCAGCCGTCGCCGAACCCGCGCGCCGATGTCGAGGCTTACGTGCAGTCGCGCCGCCTGAGCGACGCGACGCTGCCCGCGGTTCGCCGGTTGTCGGACGCGCTCGCGGCCGAAGTCGGCGCGACGGGCTCGATCGCGAAAGTGCCCGAGGGGCAGGCGGACAACGTGCGCAACACGATGTATCTGGTGTCCGAAGCCCTGCGCCTGATGGAGAAAACCGGCCGGCCGGCGTTCTCGCCGGCGGATCGCCTCGCGCTCGACGACTACCGCAGGCAGCTCGACCACGCGACCAAATTCATTCCGACCTGGGTGAAGGTCGCGGTGGCGATCGCGCTCGGCCTCGGCACGATGGTCGGCTGGCGGCGCATCGTCGTGACCGTCGGCGAGAAGATCGGCAAGCAGCATCTGACCTATGGGCAAGGCGCGTCGGCGGAAGTCGTCGCGATGCTCACGATCGGCGCGGCCGATGCGTACGGGCTGCCGGTGTCGACGACGCACGTGCTGTCTTCCGGCGTCGCGGGCACGATGGCCGCGAACGGCTCCGGGCTGCAATGGAGCACGGTGCGCAGCCTCGTGCTCGCGTGGGTGTTGACGCTGCCCGCGTCGATCGTGCTCGCGGGCGCGCTCTATTGGGCTTTCCACGCGCTGACCTGACGCGCATGGCGGCGTGACGGCCCGCGCGCGAGACATCGCGCGAAACATAATGCGCGGCCGAATTGCAGCGCAAGATCCGGTGTGCATCGCTTCGCCCGCCCCGCTAGACTGGCCGCCTCGATCCCCCACGATGCCGCGAGGAAGCGCCGATGAATACGTTGTCCGAACCACGCGCGCCGGCCGCCCGCGCGCACGATGAAACGGCGAGCGGCGCGGCGCGCGAAGCCGCGCTCGCGCGGCGGATCGACGCGTTGCCGTGGGCGTCGATCGAACGGGATCTCGAGCGCGACGGCCATGCGATCGTGCATGGGCTGCTCGCGCCGCGCACGTGCGAAGCGCTCGCCGCGCTCTACGCGCGCGACGCGCTGTTCCGCAGTCGCGTGACGATGGCACGCCACGGGTTCGGCCGCGGCGAATACCAGTATTTCGGCTACCCGCTGCCGCGCGCGGTCCACGCGCTGCGCACCGCGCTGTACCCGCACCTCGCGCCGATCGCGAACCGCTGGCATGCGCAGATGCGCATCGACGCGCGGTTTCCCGCCGAGCACGCGCACTTCATCGAGCGTTGCCGCGCAGCCGGACAACTGCGTCCGACACCGCTGCTGCTGCGCTATCGCGAAGGCGACTACAACTGCCTGCATCAGGATCTGTATGGCGAGCACGTATTCCCGCTGCAGGCGGCGGTTCTGCTCTCGAAGCCGGGCGCCGATTTCGCGGGCGGCGAATTCGTGATCACCGAGCAACGGCCGCGCATGCAATCGCGCGCCGATGTCGTGCCGCTCGAGCAGGGCGACGCGGTCGTGTTCGCCGTCCATCATCGCCCGGTGCAAGGCGCGCGCGGTGTCTATCGCGTGAATCTTCGGCACGGCGTGAGCCGCGTGCGCTCCGGGCAGCGCCATACGCTCGGGATCATCTTCCACGACGCGCCGTGACGCCGGCGCTCGCGCTGGCGCGCGCACCGGCAGCCCGCCATCGGACGCCGCGCCGGCCGACGCATGCGCACGCGCACGCACGCGTGCGGCGCACGGCCGCCGGAACGAATCGCAATAGTTGCGCACACATCCATTCGCCGCGAAGCGTGCATCTCGCGCCGCCATGGAAAGACGCGGCGCGACACCGGTTCCTTGCAGGCGATGCGAGCTCGCCTCGGCGCGTGCCGCTCGACATGCGATGCGTTCGCCCGCGCGACACATGCAACCGAATTGAAAGACCGTGTCCGAGCGCACGGCGAAATTCATCAGGACAATTGACGATCACGTCGAGCAGACGATCTCCTCCATGCGCGCGCGTGCATGTCGAATGTGCTAGCGCGGCGCGCGGCCGCATCCGTCAATGTTCGGCACCACCCCGTTCGGCCATTTACATCGATGCGCCGCGACCGCGCGCCGTGTCCATTCGCTACTCTTTCGGCAGCCAGGATCGGCCGCGTTCGCGCGACGGTCGTTAGCCATCGCGAGCTTCGCCGCATCGCTCGACGTGCGCCGCCCGAGTTTCAAAACGGAGGTGGAATCATGCGTAATTTCTTCGATCTGGTCGAACAGGCGGCATGCCGCACGCCCGATGCCGAGGCGCTCGTCGCCGGCGACGCTCGGCTCACCTATCGCGCACTCGCGGCGCTCGGCCTGGCGTTCGCCGAGCGGCTGCAAGCGCTCGAGATCGCCCAGGGCGAGCGGCTCGCGATCTTTCTCGACAAGCGCATCGAGACGGTCGTCGCCATGCTCGGCGCCGCGGCGGCCGGCGTCGTGTTCGTGCCGATCAACCCGGTCCTCAAGCCCGAACAGGTTCATCACATCCTCGTCGACAGCGGCGCGCGCTGTCTCGTCACGTCGTCGCTGCGCGCGCGCATACTCGGCGACGGCGTGCTCGCGGGCATGCCGTACGTGATCCTGACCGATGCGAAGACGCTTGCACCGGCGCCGGCTTCGCGCACCACGTTTCTGCGATGGATGCAGCCCGATGCGCCGCCCGAGTCCGTCGCGAACCGGCACGCGAGCGCCGCGCCCGAGCCGCGAGCGGACACGATCGACGCCGATCTCGCCGCACTCCTTTACACGTCCGGCTCGACGGGCCGCCCCAAGGGCGTGATGCTCAGCCACCGCAATCTGCTCGAGGGCGCGTGGAGCGTCGCGCAATACCTGCGCCATACCGCGCAGGATCGCATTCTCGCCGCGCTGCCGCTCAGCTTCGACGCCGGCTTGAGCCAGTTGACGACCGCATGGGCCGCGGGCGCGAGCGCCGTGCTCGTCAACTACCTGATGCCCGCGGACGTCGTCGAGATCTGCGTGCGCGAACGCATCACCGGCTTCGCGGGCGTACCGCCGCTCTGGATTCAGCTCGCGCGCGCGGCGTGGCCCGGCGAAGCGCGCGCGCGGCTGCGCTATTTCGCGAACACCGGCGGCCATCTGCCGCGGCCGGTGCTGCACGCGCTGCGCGAACTGTTTCCGAGCGCGTCGCCGTATCTGATGTACGGGCTGACCGAAGCGTTCCGCTCGACCTACCTCGATCCCGCCGAAGTCGACCGTCGCCCCGATTCGATCGGCAAGGCGGTGCCGAACGCCAGAATTCTCGTCGTGCGCGAGGACGGCGCGCCGTGCGCGCCGAACGAGGTCGGCGAGCTGGTCCACGTCGGCGCGTGCGTGACGCTCGGCTACTGGAACGATCCGGCGCGCACCGCGCTGCGCTACCGGCCTTCGCCCGAGGCGAAGCCGGGCGGCGCGCCACGTGAGACGGCCGTCTGGTCCGGTGATCTCGTTCGCCGCGACGACGACGGATTCCTCTATTTCGTCGCCCGCAACGATGCGCAGATCAAGAGTTCCGGCTACCGGATCAGCCCGGAAGAGATCGAGGAGGTCGCGCACGCGAGCGGGCTCGTGGCCGAAGCGGTCGCGCTCGGCGTGCCGCACGACGAACTCGGCGAATCGATCACGCTCGTCGTCGTGCCGCTCGACGCCGACACGTTCAGGCCCGACGCGCTGCGCGCGCGATGCGCACAGCAACTTCCCCCGTACATGGTGCCGCATACGATCGCCACGCGCACGTCGCTGCCGCGCAATCCGAACGGGAAATTCGATCGCGTCGCGCTGCGCGCCGACGCGGCGAACCTCGTCGAAACGCTCTGAAGACGCGCCGGATCGCCGCACGAGACGCTCGTCTACGCGCGACGTCCGCCGCCCGCCTCCGTTGCCTACGCCGTGCCCGGCGCCCCGGGCGGCGCGGCGTTGCGAACGCGCGCGCTGGGGCACCGCGGCAGCGGGCGCCGCCGCGCGCGCCGCTTCGGGCCGAGCCGCGGCAGGCGCCGGCTCGCGTTCCGCCACGAATATATTCGCGCGCCGTTTCTCGACGAAAAACAAGAATTTACCGCACATCTAATAAGACGGAATCCGGCGGAATAATCATTCGACACCATCCCCGGCGGACAGCGATTTCGCATGAAGATTCGGCACTTACTCGCGATCCGCGCAAAAGATTGGCTCACTCGAAAATGAAATGAACTTACCTATTGCATCGCAGCATCGGTTTAAAATACCGATTGCCGTATCGATCTGTCCACGCCCTGTCGCCTTGCCGATCGGATCGTTGCAGACAGCGAAAAATACCCGAAGCGCCGGGATAAAAATATCGAACGCCATCGCCAAATGAATCTCGATTATCCGAACGCCGCTCTTGCAATCGTTATTGCATTTGATATTATTTGCAGACAATTTCAACGTCATTGCGTTATCCGATTTTCATTGGCGACGCGTCCCCCACCCGGTACACGGCACTTCGAAAGTCTTGATTTTCAATAACGGGGGCATGCAAATTGAGCAGGCTGCTTCAACGCGAATATCGAACAGGTGGAGATGACGGTGCGGGGTCGTCGTCGGGAGAAAGCGCTTCGACACCCATGCTCTCCGCCGCGTTGCCGGAATCGCGCGACGTCCGCACGCTGGTCGAGACTTTCAGGCAGGCGGCGCTGCAGATCGGCTACCAGCACCATGCGATCGTCGAGCTGTCGGGCGCATCGCATCCGGCGTCGATCGACGTCGTCTCGCTGCACTATCCGTCCGAGTGGGTCGAGCACTACACCCGCAACGACTACTTCGCGATCGATCCCGTCCATCGCGCGGCATTCCGCTACAGCACGCCGTTCTCGTGGAACGACGTCGCGACGGCGAACCTGCGCGAGCGGCATCTGCTGATGGAAGCCGAGGACGCGGGCCTCGACAACGGCATCAGCATCCCGCTGCATCAGCCGCTCGGACGCGTGCTGCTGGTGAGCCTGTCCGGCACCGCGCCGACGCACGATGCCGATGCGAAATGGCGCAACGCGTACCTGCTCGGCATGCAGTTCAATCTGCAGTTCCAGAGCATGCGCACGTGCCGCCCGATTCCGCCGTCCGTCCACCTGACGGATCGCGAACAGATGTGCCTCACGTGGGTCGCGCGCGGCAAGTCGTCGTGGGTCATCGCGAACATGCTCGACATCTCCAAATACACGGTCGACTTCCACATCGAGAACGCGATGGAGAAGCTCAACACGCGCAGCCGCACGTTCGCCGCCGTGAAGGCGACGCGGCAGGGGCTCATCTTTCCATGAGCGCGCGATCCATCCGGATCCGTTAGCGCCGCCCGTTTCATCCGCCACCGCGCGCCGACGCGATGCAACCGGCCGCTTGCATCGGACTGCCGATCGATGCCGCGCAGGCCTGCGCACCGGCCTGCGCGCCGAACGCCGCCGCCCGCCCTCGTCGCGCCTCGCGGCGAGGCCGCGCCGCGCGCGCATTGCCGTATCGCCGCGCCTTCGTGTCGCGCAACAGCCTTCGAGACCGCGCACGCGTGCTTCTCGACCCTCACCGCTCATACGCGATCGGAACGCGCGCCGCCTTCGCGCCGACGATCGATCCATCGGAGAACCAAGCGCCATGTCATACATCATCGCGGGCCGATTGAACGAACTGCCGCCGCACGTCCAGACCGATCTCGGCGCGTATCGCTACGACGTGTTCGTGCGCCGGCTCGGCTGGACGATCGCCGGCCACTCGCTCGACGAACATGCGGAGTGGGACGAGTTCGACGGGCCGTCGACGATTCATGTCGTCGCGCTCGACGACGCGCGCGAGATCTGCGGCTACGCACGCCTGCTGCCGACGACGGGCCCGTATCTGCTGCGCGACGTGTTTGCGCATCTGCTCGGCTCGTCGCCCGCGCCGCAATCGCCTGCCGTCTGGGAAATGTCGCGCTTCGCCGCGTCGCGGCGGCGGCGAAGCGCGACCGAGCGCGAGCCGCTCGGCATGGCGTTCTTTCCGTCGGTGCTCACGGTGGCCGCGTCGCTCGGCGCGACGCGCGTGGTCGGCGTGATGACGCCATCGATCGAACGCCTGTACCGCCGCTCGGGCATCGCGCTGCATCGCCTCGGCAACGCGATGCCGGGCGCGGGCGGCAGCCTGTCCGCATGCTCGATCGATCTGCCGCGCCTCGCGTTCGCGCCGTTGGGCCTCAAGCAGTGCGCGGCGTGCCTGGCGATGCATTGACCAGGAAGGCGGGCGCATCGGGCGAGACACGCGTCTTGTCGTTTTTGCCGATGTCGACGCGCTCGCCTGACGCCATCGCCCGGTGCGTCGCGACGCCGCGCGCCGCCGAATTGGACGTTCTCCTCTAACCGGACCGCCGGCGCGCCGCCGGGCGGCGGGCCGCCACGGACGCGGGCCGCCGCCCGTCGCCCGCCCCGGCACGCCCATCGCCGTGCGGGTCGCTCCGTCTTGACTCAGTTCCGATTTTGAACTTACGATCCCAACCAATACATCAATCGATGTAACATTACTCGATGGATTTTCGGTCGTCGACCCAACCGGAGCGTCATGCCATGCCCGATTCGAATCCCACCGCGGCCGCGTTGCTCGCGCAGCCGCTCACGCTGCCGAACGGCACCGTGCTGAAGAACCGCCTCGCGAAATCGGCGCTGAGCGAAGCGCTGTGCGGGCACGGCGGCCGTGTGACGCCGCAGCTGATCGCGCTGTACCGGCGCTGGTCGGGTTCGGGCGCGGGGCTGCTCGTCACCGGCAACGTGATGATCGACGGCAAGGCGCTCGGCGAGCCCGGCAACGTCGTGATCGAGGACGACCGCGATCTGCCGCGTCTGCGCGAATGGGCCGCGGCCGCGAAAGCGCACGGCAGCGAGATCTGGATGCAGATCAATCATCCCGGCAAGCAGGCGATGCGCGGACTCAACGAGGAAACCGTCGCGCCGTCGGCGATCGGCTTCGGGCCGAAGCTTTCGCCGTATTTCGCGGTGCCGCGCGCGCTGACCGTGGACGAGATCGACGCGCTGATCCGGCGCTACGGAACGACGGCCGCCGTCGCGCAGCAGGCGGGCTTCACCGGCGTGCAGTTGCACGGCGCGCACGGCTATCTGATCAACCAGTTCCTGTCGCCGCAGCACAATCAGCGCACCGACGAATGGGGCGGCAGCGCGGAGAACCGCCGGCGCTTCGTGCTCGCGGTGTACGCGGAAGTGCGGCGCCGGGTGGGCCCCGATTTTCCGATCGGCATCAAGCTCAATTCGGCCGATTTCCAGCGCGGCGGCTCCACCGAGGAAGAATCGCTCGACGTGATCCGCGCGCTCGCCGAGGCGGGCATCGATCTGATCGAGATTTCCGGCGGCACCTACGAAACGCCCGTGATGCAGCTCGGCGACCGCAAGGCGTCGACGATCGCGCGCGAAGCGTACTTCCTCGCGTTCGCCGAGAAGGTGCGCGCGGACGTGAAGGTGCCGTTGATGGTCACGGGCGGCTTTCGCAGCCTCGCCGGCATGGAGGCGCCGCTGCGCGACGGCGCGCTCGACCTGATCGGCCTCGGGCGTATCCTCGCGATCGAGCCCGACGCGCCCGCGCGCCTGCTGCGCGGCGAGGAAACGCGCCATCGCGTGAAGCCGCTCAGCACGGGCGTCAAATACTTCGACAGCCTCGGTTCGCTCGAAGTCACGTGGTATACGCGGCAGCTCCATCGAATCGGCAAGGGGCGCAATCCGATTCCCGACGAGAATGCGCTGAAATCGTTCCTGCTCGACCTGTCGTCGAAGGGCTGCGCGATCTTCAAGGCGCGCCGCCTGCGTGCTTCGTCCTCCGAAGCGTCGGCCGCGCGGGGTTCGGCGACGTCGGTCGCCGGCGGCCCGCGGCACGATGCGCATTGAGCGGGGCGACCCGCCTCGCGCAACGGCGCCGCCCGGCCGAGTGAACGCCGCGCGGCGCGCGGCATCGGCGCATCGAATGCGCTTTGCTCGATGCTTCGCGCGTTGAAGCCGCGGTGGATAGCCAGGCCGATGTCGATATCAACTTCGCCGCTCATCGCTCATCGACGATAAGGGATAAGGCGAAACGCCGATGAAACGAAGCGGCGCGCGCGTGATAGCAGATGAACCGCCGCACATCGTCACGGACCGCCACGAACCGGCGCAACGCCGGTGCGATCTCGGCGGCGCCGATCGATCGGCCGCCCCCCGCGCCCCTGACCCCCACCGCATCGCAAACGCGCCGCGCTAATCGACCCGCCACGGCGTCAATCGCCGCTGCAGCGCGCGCAAGCCGATTTCCAGCGCGAGCGCGATCGCGCCGATCACGAGGATCCCCGCGATCACGACGTCCGTCACGAGGAACCGTGACGCGGAATACACCATGAAGCCGAGCCCGCGCGTCGCCGCGATCAGCTCCGCCGCGACGAGCGTCGACCATCCCGCGCCGAGCGCGATGCGCACGCCGGTCAGGATGTCCGGCAGCGCGCTCGGCAGCACGACGTGGCGCAGCAGTTGCACGCGCGTCGCGCCGAGCGACGCGGCCGCGCGCAGGCGGCTTTCCGATACGCCGCTCGCGCCCGCGGCGGTCGCGATCGCGAGCGGTGCGAACATCGTCAGATAGATCAGCAGGATTTTCGACGCGTCGCCGATCCCGAACCAGACGACCATCAACGGCAGATACGCGAGCGGCGGAATCGGCCGGTAAAACTCGACGATCGGATCGACGACACCGCGCACGATCCGGTTCGTCGCGACCAGGATGCCGACCGGGATCGCGGTGACGATCGCGAGTGCGAACGCCGTCGCGATCCGCGACACGCTCGCGAGCAGATGTTCGCCGAGCGTCGCGTCGTCGAAACCCTCGGTGCTCAGCACGACGAGCTTGCGCAGCACGGCCTCGGGGCCCGGCAGCAGCGCGGCCGATACCCATTCGAAGCGCGCGGCGAGCCACCAGCCGGCGGCAAGCGCGACCCACGTCGCGAGCGCGGCCGCGTGGCCCGCATGCACGCGCGGCGCGCGGCGCGCCGCCGCGCTCGCGGCCGCATTGGTTGCCGGCAGCGGCAGCGCGAGATCGGCATTCGGTTCAGTGGCGGCCAACGTCAAACCTCCTCGGTTTCGCGCATCAACTGCTCGACGAGCGCGAGATGGATTTCGGTGAAGCGCGGATCGCTCTTGATCGAGCGCATCGGTTCGCCGTGCGCGTAACGCCGCGCGAAGTCGAGCGAATGCCGCGCGACGATCCGGCCCGGGCGCGGCGACAGAATCAGCAGCTCGGTCGCGAGCAACACCGCTTCCTCGACACTGTGCGTGATCAGAAACACGCCCTTGCCCGTCGCGCGCCACACGTCGAGCAGCAGCGTCTGCATGTGCTCGCGCGTGAGCGCGTCGAGCGCGCCGAGCGGCTCGTCCATCAGCAGGAACGACGGGTCCGCGGCGAGCGCGCGCGCGAGCCCGACGCGCTGCCGCATGCCGCCCGAAATCTCGTCGATCCGATGCTGCTCGAAGCCGGCGAGCTTCACGAGCCGCAGCACGTCGCGCGCACGCGCGTGGCGTGCGTCGCGGCCGACGCCTTGCATCCGCAGCCCGAACGCGACGTTCTCGATCACGTTCAGCCACGGCATCAGCGCGTCGTCCTGAAACACGACGCCGCGATCGGCGCCGGGCCCCGCGACGGGTGCGCCGTCGACGCTCACGCGGCCCGACGTCGGCGGCTGAAAGCCGGCGAGCAGCGACAGCAGCGTGCTCTTGCCGCAGCCGGACGCGCCGAGCGCGACAACGATCTCGCCGCTGCCGACCGACATCGATACGTTCTCGAGCGCCGTCAGCGCGCCGCGCCGCGACGCGTAGACGACGGATACCTGTTGCGCGCAAAGCTTCGCCATGCCGATGCCGCCGCGTCATCTCAGCGCGCGGCGATCGCCGCGCGGACGAACCGGTCCGTCACCGTCGGCCGGTAATCGGGCAGCACGCGGTCGATCTTGCGCTGCTCCTTCAGGAAGCGCGCGGTCGACGCGATCGCGTCGGCCGTGCCGCCGCCGAGCAGCTCGGGCGACGCCTGCTCGGCCGCGCTCGGGTAGAGATTGCCGGCGAGCAGTTGCGCAATGTCGCCCGCCGCCGCGCCGCTCAGCCGCGAGATTTCGGCGACCTGCCGCGACGCGCTCGTCCATGCTTTGCCGTTCGCGCGATAGTCGGCGATCGCCTGCGTCGTCACCTTCACGAACTTCGACACGAAATCCGGATGCGCTTGCGCGAAATCGCTGCGCACCGCCCACAGATCGAATGTCGGCGCGCCCCACTTGCCGACTTCGGCCGAATCGACGAGCACCTTGCCGCCGCTCGCCTTCGCGCGGCCGAGCGCCGGATCCCACGTATAGGCTGCGTCGATCACGCCGCGCGCCCATGCGGCGACGATCTCGGTCGGCCCGAGATTCACGATCTTCACGCGCTGCGCATCGATGCCCCAGTGCTTGAGCGCGGCGAGCAGCGCGTAATGGCAGTTCGACGCGTAAGGCGTCGCGATCGTCTTGCCGACGAGATCGGCCGGCTTGTCGATATGCGCGCCGCGGCGCACGACGAGCGCCTCGGACACGCCGGTGATCGCGTTCAATCCGAGCGTCGCGCATCCCGTCGTGCGCACGCACCCGGAGACCGGCCGCAAGACGCTGTTCGTCAACGAAGGCTTCACGACCGAGATCGACGAGCTGCCCGAAGAGGAAGGCGCCGCGCTGCTGCGCTTCCTGTTCGCGCATCAGTCGCGGCCCGAGTTCACGCTGCGCTGGCGCTGGCAGCCGGGCGACGTCGCGTTCTGGGACAACCGCTCGACGATCCATTACGCGGTGAACGACTACGGCAAAGCGCATCGGGTGATGCACCGCGCGACGATCGTCGGCGACAGGCCGTATTGAGCGGGCGGCGCGGGGATTCCGGAGAGGCTTCGCCGGCCGCGGGTTCGTTCGTCGGTCGGCTCGCCGCTTCGTTCGCCGGCTCGTTCGCGGGCCTGCCGTATCGGCCCGTTCATCGGCCCGCCCATCGGCGCCGCATGGCGCTCCTTTCGTCGCCCCGCTCGTTCACCGGCGGCTCGTCGGCCGGCCATTCGCCTGCCGCGGGCGCGCGCCGTCGCGCGCGTCGCGGGGCGCGGCTCGCGCGTCAATCCGCGAGCCCCATCAGCTTCGCGAGCACCGGCCACCTCTTAAGCGCCGTGCGGTACGCGAGCCGCGCCTGCTCGTCGAGATAGCGCGCCGGATCGATCTCGCGCACGTGGCGCGCGAGCCCCGCAATGTCGTGCGCCGGCGGCAGCGCGTCGCCGCGCGCCGCCGGCGTGTTCCGATTCCCGTTCGTCATTTTTCGTCGATCCATACGCCGTCCGGCGTCTTCACCGCGTAGCCCGTCGGCGTCGTCATCGTCACCGTGCCCTCGTTCTCGCCGATCATTCGCGTCTGCGGCAGATCGGCCGCGTATTGCGACAGCGTCACGCCCGGCTTGAACGGGCTGTTCGACACGAGATTCGCCAGCAGTTGCGCGAGCGCGAAGAAGCTCGCCGGCGCGTCGATCACGGTGGTCGCGCCGTGGTCGCCCTTGAAGCCGACGAGCCGCACGCCGACCGGCCCGTGCACGATCCGCGGCGTCGGAATCTCGCGCAGCCCCGCCACCTGTTTCGCGTCGCCGCGCAGCGCCGCGCCGTGCTCGGGCACGAACACGATCACCGCGCGCCGCCCCGATGCGGCAATGAGATCCGCGAAGCGGTCGAAGTCGTCCAGCAGCTTGCGCGCGCGCAGCGGGTACGAATCGAGGCTCGACATCCGGCCGCCCGTCAGCTGATTGCCGTCGTGCAGGCTGATCGTGTTGTAGTACAGCGCGACGGGGCCGGGGCTCGCGCCGCGTTTCGCGTACCAGTTCGCGAGCGTCGCGTAGTCGTCCTTGATCGCCGAGCCGTCGAACGCGTGCATCGCGACGGGCGCGTCCGCGTTCGGGATCATCGGCGCGTTCGGCACGCCGATGTTCTCGCGGATCAACTGGAGAAAGTTGTCGAAGTGGCCGTCGTGGTTGAGCAGCGTCTGCGGCGCGAAGCCGGCGGCCGCGAGTTGCCCGAACAGATGGCACTGCGCGGGCGCGGGCTTGTACAGGTCCGCGTGCGCCTCCTGCCCGCAGCTCGCGCGCAGCACGCGGATCGCGGCCGGGCCGCTGTAGCTCGCCGCCGTGCTGAAATTCGTGAACAGATAGTCGAAATGGCCGAGCAGCGGATGATTGCGCAGCCTCGCGACGTCGAGGTCGTCCCACGACAGCGAGCACACATGCAGCACGATCACGTCGAACTGCGTCGCCGGATCGGCGCTCGGCCGGCCGAACGTCACCTGCCGCTGCGATTCCTGCGAGCGGAACGCGGCGAGCGCCGCGTTGTGATCCTGCGGCTGCACGGCGCGGCCCGTTCCGGCCGGCCCGGGCACGGCCGCGGCAGCCGCGTCGAGCCGCGCGAGCGCCGCGCTGCCCGCCTGCCACACCGGCAGCGCGATCAGCGCGAGCAGCACGAACGTCGCCACGCGCAGCCAGCGATTGACGATCAGATAGCCGATCACGACGCCGAGCGCGGCCAATGCGAGCATCGGCGGCACGAAGCGCGGCACGAGCTCCATCCAGTAGCCGGCGCTGAACGCGCGCAGGCCGCCGAGCGTTTCGACGAGCCGCGCGAGTGGCGGCACGTCCGCTTCGCGATACATCAGCGGCACCGCGAGCGCCAGCGCAAGCGCGTGGCGCAGCAGCCGCACGCTGCGCCGCCTCGCCGGCGCGCTCAGCGCGAGCGCCAGCGCGAAACCGAGATTCGCGATCCACAACGGCTTCAAGTGGCCCGCCGCGAACAGATAGAGCTTCAGAATGAAATACAGATTCCAGAACGTCATCGACGCGACTCCGTCATCAGTTGAATCCGCGCGTCAATGACGCGTCCGGTCGGCCGCGCGCCGCGCCCGCACCGCGCTCGTCGCGGCCCGCAGCATCCGTGCGTAGCCTTCGAACCCCATCGACAGCACCTCCTTCAGCCCGCGCAGCGGCGCATCGTCGTGCTCGGCGCGCGCGTCGCGCCAGTCGAGCCACGCATCCGCGCGGCCGAACGTGCACTGCACGAGCTGCCGCTCCTGCTCGAGCGTCAATGGCTCGAACTGCACGCCGAGATGCGCGGCGTCGACGCGGGTCACGCGCACCGGAAAATGGAAAGGGCGATCGCCGCGGCTCACGCATACGTCGAGCGTATCGCCGAGCGCGATGCGCGCGAGCGGCACCGCGTCGAGCCCCAAGCCGCCCGCCGAATAATCCTTCGTGTGGCACGCGGCCGTCGTGCCGTCGGCGAGCAACAGCGTCGCCGGCACCCGCATCGCGACCCGGTGCGTGACGCGCACCTGTTTCGCCTCGCGCGCGACCGCGAGCGCCGCGCCGAGCATCGCGAGGTTGTACAACGCCCACGCGACGTTCATCAGGATCGTCGACGCTTCGTCGCCGCCGCTCGCGGCGAGACGCACGCCGCCCGCCGCGATCGCCGCGACGTTCAGCACGAACAGCGCGAGATAGGGCCTGGACGTCGCCCAGTCGACGTAGCCTTCGTCGATGCGCCCGCCCTTCGCGGTCACATTGAAGCGGCCGTGCCTCGGGCTCAGGAACGCGAGCGTCGTCGGCAGCGCGATGTACCACGCGAGCACCGATTCGTACACCTCGGCCCAGAACGAATGCCGAAAGCGCCCCTGCATCCGCGCGTTCGCGACGTGCGCGAGCGCCATGTACGGCAGCACGTAGCTCGCGAGCGCGAGCGCCGACGCGTTGATGAAATACAAATGGAAGAACAGATACGCGATCGGCATCGTCAGGAACACGAGCCGCGGGATGCCGTAGAAGAAATGCAGCATCGCGTTGCCGTAGCACACGCGCTGGAAGAAGCCGAGGCCGCGGCCGACGAACGGGTTGTCGATCCGGAAGATCTGCGCCATCCCGCGCGCCCAGCGCGCGCGCTGCCGGATGTGGCCCGCGAGGCTTTCGGTCGCGAGGCCGGCGGCCTGCACGGTCGGCAGATAGGCGCTCGTGTAGCCGCGGCGGTGCAGCTTGAGCGCGGTGTGCGCATCCTCGGTGACGGTCTCGATCGCGACGCCGCCGATTGCTTCGAGCGGGCCGCGCTTGAGCACCGCGCACGAACCGCAGAAGAACGCGGCGTTCCACAGATCGTTGCCCGCCTGCACGAGGCCATAGAACAGGCTGCCCTCGTTCGGCACGCGGCGGAACGTGCCGAGGTTGCGCTCGAACGGGTCCGGCGAGAAGAAATGATGCGGCGTCTGCACGAGCGCACAGTTCGGATCGCGAAGGAACGCGCCCATCGTCGTCTGCAGGAACGAGCGCGTCGGCACGTGATCGCAGTCGAAGATCGCGATGTATTCGCCGTGCGTGCGCGCAAGCGCGCTGTTGATGTTGCCGGCCTTCGCGTGGCGATTGTCGTCGCGCGTCAGATAGCCGATGCCCGCGTCGCGCGCGAACGCCTCGAACTCCGGGCGGCGGCCGTCGTCGAGCAGATAGACGTTGAGCTTGTCCGCCGGCCAATCGAGGCTTTGCGCGGCGAAGATCGTCGGCTTCACGACCGCGAGCGGCTCGTTGTACGTCGGAATGTAGACGTCGACGCTCGGCCAGCCGGCGGGATCGTCCGGCAGGCGCGCGACCGGGCGCTCGAGCGGCCACGCGGTCTGCACGAAGCCGAGCACGAGGATGAGCCACGTGTACGCCTCGGCCGCGTACAGCAGATAGCCGACGCACGCCTCGACCGGTGTGCGCAAATCGAGCGTCTCGGTGCTGCGCCACCAGATGTAGCGGGCCATCGCGAGCAGCGCGAACGTCGCGAGCGCGAGCGTCGGCAAGCGGCCGGGCACGCGGCGCAGCGCGAGCGCGAGCGCGAGCGCGGCGAGCGTCGCGAAGAACGCGCACTGGCCGGCGGGCGCGAGCGGCGACGTGCCGGCCGCGAGCCACAGCGCAACGCCCGCCGCCGCGCTCGCCGGCAACAGCCAGCGGCGTGCGACGGCCCGCTGCGCGCCCTGCTCGAGGCGCGCGCCCCAGCGGTGCCACGGCAGACGGGCGAGCCAGGCGTCGACGCGCCGCCGCGCGCGGCGCGCGAACATGAACGCCGGCACGAGCGTCGCGTCGATCCATGCGAACGGATCGCGCGCGCGCGATCGCCTTTCATGCGGCGCGCGCACGAACGCGCGCCAGAGCCAATCGCGCGCGCGGCGCGGCTGCGTCACGCCCCATTGCGCGGCGGCCCACAGAATCGCCGCGCGCAGCCCGTCGCGCACGACATCGCGCCTGCCCGGCGCGGGCGCGTGAAAGAACACGCGCACGAGCCAGTCGAACGACGAACCCTTGGCGGGCACGCCGAGACTGCGCGCGATCCAGCCGCGCACGCGCGCCGCCGCGCCGCCGATTCGCCGGCTCCATGCCGCGCGCGCCGTCATGCGCGCGCGCCCGCCGCGTTGCGCGCGGCCTGCGTGTCGAGCCACGCGCCGACCCAGCCCGCGACGCCATGCAGATCGTGCGACGCCTGCGAATGCGGCGCGTCGTCGAAGAACCACGTGCCGCGCGCGAGCGCCTCGGGCAGCGCCGCATCGAGGTGCACGCGCTGCTCGAGCACGACGCCCGGCCCCGTCGCCGCACGCAGCATCGCGAGCACGTCGCGCTGCATGTCGCGCGCCGGGTTCAGGCGGTTCACGACGATGTGCAACGCGCCGGCGCCGGTACTGGTGCCGGTACTGGCATGGATACTGGCTCGGGTGCCGGCACCCGAGCCCGAGCACGCGCCCGCACACACGCCCGCCGCGCGCAACTCCGGCAGCCGCGCGGCGGCCGTCGCGCACGCGGCGGGCTCGGGCGGCACGACGCACAGCGCGAGGTCCGCGCAGCGCAGCGCGTGCGCCGCCTGCTGCGACGGGAAGCGCGCCGTGTCGATCAGCGTCACGCCGTCGGCCGGCAAATCGATGTCGGCGAGCGCGCGCGCGAGCCATTCGGGATCGGCGGCGAGCCGCGCGTCGCACGCGAGCGCCTGCGCGGGATCGACGTGGCCGTACGGCACGAACAGCACGCCATCGGCGCTGCGCCATGTGTGCGCGTGCCATGCGGCGTGCGCGCCCGCCAGCGCGTGCGCGATGCCGGCCGGCGCGAACGCGTCGAGCCCGAGCTGCACGCCGAGCAGGTTCTGCGGATCGAAATCGAGCGCGACGACGGGCCGGCCGTCGCGCGCGAGCAGCGCCGCGAGCGCCGCCGTCAGCATCGTGCGGCCCGCGCCGCCCGTCGTCGAAACGATCGCGATCGTCCTCATCGCCCGTCCCGCCGTTCGCGCCGCGCGGCCGAGGGCAGCAACCGGGCATGCAATGCGACCGGCTCGATCGCGCAGCGAACCGGGTCGCTGCGATCGAAGCCGCTCGGCAACGGCAGCCCGCGGCCCGCGCCGCCGCGCGACGCGGCAAACCGGATCGCCACGGCGATCACGATGCCGGCGAAAAAACCGGCGATCATCAGCGAAATCATTCAGCCTCCCTGGGGCGCAACGGCATCGCGTCGCGCGTGGCGGTGCGGGTGCGCACGCCGGCGACCGCGCCGGCGTCGTGCGGTCGGCGCGGTCGCGGCGCGCGCGGCGTCGCGGACAGCGGCGCGTGCGATACGTTCGACGGCGCCTGCGGCGGCGGTACGACGATCTGCGCCGAGGCGGGCGATGTCCGCGAGGTCTGCGATGCGGACGACAGCGCGAACGCCGAGCACCACGGTGGTCCGTGCGCCGCGGCGCGCGTGCCCGGCGGCGTCGGCGCGCCCGACACATGCGGCGCATGCGGCGGCACATGCGGCGACATAGGCTCGGCGGACGGTTCGCCGTCGCGCGCCGCCGCCGGAGCGCCGGCCGAGGCGCGCGCGCCGGCCGCGCGCGTCGCCACCGCCGCCGGCGAAAAGAGATCGCTGTAATCCGCGATCGGCGCACGCCGGTTCGCCGCGTCGAGCGCATTCAGCTCATGCTCGATGCTGTCCTGCGCGAGATGCACGACGCGATCCGAGATCCGCTCGACAGGCACGTCGAAGAGGTGGCCGAGCACGTCGTTCGCATCGGCGAGCTCGCAGGCGAACAGGAACAGATACAGGTGCTGCGCGTCGGCGGTCAGCACGTCGCCCGCGCGGCGCGGCGTGCACGCGCGCAACGCGTGCGCGTGCGCGACGCCGGGCAGCAGCGTCAGCTTCACGAGCGTATGCGACAGCGCGAGCACCGCGCTGCGCTCGAGCACCGCGCGCGCCTGCGAGCAGAACGCGCCGACGGGCAGATAGCCGAGCGCCGTGTCGCCGAGCGACGCGGCGAGCGCGGCCCGATAGTCGGCCGCGACCGGGCGCGCGTGCAACTGGCCCTGCAGCGAGCGCAGCACCGCGAGCACGCGCGAGAACGGCAGGTTGCGCGCGACGACCTGGTTCGCGCCGAGGTTCAGCGCGAGCAGCTCGAATTGATGGCGCATCGCCTCGCCGCGCTCGACGACGACGATCTTCAGCGCGCCGCCGCACCGCAGGCGCAGCGCATGGATCGTCGCGCACAGCGCTTCGAGCTGCGCGCGGCCGGTAAACGCCAGCACCGCGCTCGCCGCATGCGCGCCGGCGCACGCGGCGAGCACC
The DNA here is from genome assembly GCF_000011705.1 of Burkholderia mallei ATCC 23344. NCBI lineage: Bacteria > Pseudomonadati > Pseudomonadota > Betaproteobacteria > Burkholderiales > Burkholderiaceae > Burkholderia > Burkholderia mallei. Next base: position 1,717,693 of record NC_006349.2, read on the forward strand.
GCGTCGTTGTCGTCGACGACTTCCCAATCGCCCGGCACCCACGATTCGCGCTCGACCACGCGGCGGCTGACGACGACGCGCGCCTCGTCGAACGCGAGCCGCGCGCCGTCGCCCGCCGCGTGCGCGCCGGCCGCCGGCACGGCCGCGAGCCGTCCGTCGCCGACGAAGCGCAGCGCGCGCACCTCGCCCGTGGCGACCGCGCCGCGCGAGCGCCAGAAATCGACCCGCCAGCGCAGCTCGCCGTGCGTGCGCTGCAATTGCGCGACGCCCGCGCACGCGCCGTGAAAGCCGCCGCGCGCGGCGCGCGCGCGATCGGCGGCGAAGAGCGTGGTGCGATCGTCGGCGCCGTGCTCCGCGCGCGCGCCGCCGAGCACGCCGTCACCCGCGTCGAATGCGTCAGGTGCATCGGGTGCGTCGGGCAGCGGGGCCGTGTGCCGCGCATCGGCGCGGCTCGCGGCCGCTTGCGACGCCCGCGGATCGATCAGCAGCACGAGCGCGATCCGACGCGAACGGCACCAGCCGGCCAGCGCCCACCCCTCGTGCGTCAGCGCGACCGGATCGTGCCAACTGAACCAGCGCTCCGCGCCTTCGACGAAATACAGCGCGTTCGAACGGAAGCGGTAGCGCCTCAGCGCGCGCAGGCCGCCGACGAGGCGTGAGAACGCGGGCGCAGGCACGGGCGCGGGCGCGGGTGCGCCCTCACGCGCCGCGCCGCGCGCCGCGATATCGCCCGGCGGCATCGCCAGCACGTTCAACCGCCGCGGCCAGCCGCGCGCGTGCATGCCGTCGACGAAGCCGAGCTCGCGCAGCCGCGTCGCGACCGCCGCGCGCTCGCGCGCGAGCACCACCGTGACGTCGCGCGTGCGCGCGTCCCGCACGCTGTCCCAGATCAGCGCGTCGCACGCGCTCGTGCACGCCGCCGCGTACACCGCATACAGGCTGCCCGGCGCGAGCTCGGCCCACTCGTCGGGCAGCGCGTCGATCGCGAGCCGGTTCGCCGCATGCGCGGGCTCGCGCGGCCGCGCCGCGCGCGAGCACACGCGCCACAACGCGCGCAGGCGGGCGAGCGCGCGCGCACCGGCCCCGCCGCTCGCGGGCCGGCCGGGCACCGGGTCCGGGGATTTCACGCGTGAGTCGTTCATGTCGCATCCATCAGTAGCTCGAATAGAGTCGGACCGGCGACGGCGAGAAGCCGCCGCTGTCCTTGCGCGCGTCGAACGCATAGCGCACGTACAGCAGCCCGGCGCTCGGCGCGTAGTCGTGCGCGTGGTCGATATCGAATCGCGCGCCCACGGCGAGCCGCCCGTTCACGCGATACTCGGCGACGTCCGCGAACCCGTACCAGAACGACACGCCGCGCGTCGAGCCGCGCGAGAACACCGGGTTGCCGAGCGCCGGCGCGGACTTGACGAGCGTCGAGCCCGGCAGCCCATTCGGAAAATACGGCGAATCGCGCTCGTACGAATTCGACACGCCGACCGTCGCGGTCACGTCCCACGTGAACGCGCCGCGCCGCCCCGCCCATTCGAGCGGCATGCCGATCGACAGGTAGCGCTGCGGGCTGTAGTAGCCGCCCTGCCCGTACGTGTAGTAGCGCAGGTTCTGCGCGTAGTGCCACGCGTTGCCGACGAGCCCCGCGCTCACGCGCATGTCCGCGCGCCGATAGACGGGCGCCATGAAGCCCGTGCGCAGCGTGACGGCCGCGTTCTCGGCGACGTTGCGCCCGGTCAGCCGCGCGGCGGCGAGATCGGCGAACAGATTCACGCGGCCGATGTCGACGGATGCGCGCACGCCGACGCTATCGCGCCGCACGCCGCCCCAGGTCGCGCCCGTCCACGGATCGCGCAGCCCCGCGTACGACAGCATGCTGCCCGTCTCCGGCCGCCGCGCCGCGCTGACGGTGACGCTCGCCGGGCCCGCGCCGAACCGGTAGCGCACGCCGCCGACGACGTAATGCACCGGAAAGCCGAGCGGCGTCGTGCCGACGTCGACGCGCCACGCGTCGTCGCGATAGCCGATGCCGCCGCCGATGCCCGCCGCGCGCTGGCGCAGCGCGCCGCCCGGCGCGGCTGCGTCGGCGAGCGCCGGATGCGTCGCGAACGTGTCGAACGCATACGCGCGCGGATCGCTCGTATCGAGCGTGCCCGCGTCGAGCCGCACCGCGTCGAGATGAACGAACGCGTGACCGTCGTAGCGATACGGCATCTGCAGATAAACCGGCATCTGATGCGCGCGATACGCGGACACGCCCTCGTCGCCGGACTTGTACGCGGGCAGCCACCCCGCTTCGATCTGCGGATCGCGGCGCTGCTGCAAGTCGGCCCATGCGGCCTGCGCGGGCGTCGCGCCGTCGCGGCGCGGCGCGATGCCCGTCGCGCGTTCCTGCGCGAGCGACAGCCAGTACAGCGACGCCGCGTCGTCATAGCGGCCGAGCGCCTGCGCGACCCGCCCGGCCGCGACCGTCACGTCCGCGCGCGCCGGATAGGCGGCGCGCAGCGTGTCGGCGAGCGCGGCCGCATCCCGCGCGCGGCGCAGCGCGGTCAGCCGGCGCAGCGCGGACAGCTGCGTGTCGACATCGTCGGGCGGCGTGCGCGCGAGCACGTCGCGCACGAGCGCGAGCGCATCCGCGGGCGCGCCGTCGTCGTCGAGAATGCGCGCGAGCGCGAGCTGCGCGTCGGCGTCGTCGGGCGCGCGCGCGAGCAGCGGCGCGAGCGCCGCGCGCGCGGTGTCGTAGCGCCCCTGCGCGCGCGCGAGCTCGGCCGCCTCGAGCGCATAGCGGCGATCGGCCCTGCCTGCCGGGCTCGCGCGATCGAGCGCGCGCGCGGCCGCCTCGTAATCGTCGCGATCGAGCGCGTCATCGGTTTCGCGCAGCACGAGCCGCAGCGCCTGATCCTCGAGGCGCGCGCTTTGCGCGGCGTCGAGCGGCGCGCCGCCGCGGCGCAGCGTGTCGAGCCAGGCGGCCAGTGCGTCGTCGCGCCGCGCGCCGCCGAGCAGGTCGCCGTAGCGCAGCCGCACGTCGGCGTCGGCCTCGCGCGGATGCGCGACGATCCAGTCGCGCAGCGGCGCGAGACCGCGCTCGATTTCGCCGATGTCGATCCACTGCGCCCCGACCGCGGCGAGCATGTCCGGATCGTCGGGCGCGGCGCGGCGCGCGCGCTCGAGCGCGGCATGAGCCGCCGCGCGGTCCTCGCGCGCGAGCGCGGCCCGCGCATCGGCAAGCGCCGCTTCGGCATCGAGCTTGCGTGCGAACGCGCGCATGCCTTGCGTGCGGCTCGCGTCCGCGATCGCCGCGAACGCAGCCCGCGCCCCCGCGACGTGGTCGAGCGCGTATCGATAGAGCGCGGCCGCGTAGCGCATGTCGGCCGCATCCGACCCGGAGAACCCCTCGTCCATCACCGCGCGGCCGAGCTGCGGCAGGCCCATGTCGCGATACAGCCGCGCGAGCGCGAAGCGCGCCCACGGCGCATCGGGCGCGATGCGCAGCGACGCCTCGTAGCGCTGCGCGGCCGGCCCGCGCTGGCCCGCCGCCGCGAGCGCGTCGGCCTGCTGCGCGAGCCACTCGGCGCGCAGCCGCGAAAGCGCCGCGCGATCGTCGGGCGCGGCGAAGCGGCTTTGCAGCGCGTCGACGAGCGGCCCGAACGCGTCGGCGCGGCCGGTTTGCTCGTATAGCGTGCGCATGCTGCGCACGGCAGACACGCTCGGCGCGCGCGCGTCGAGCAGCGCGCGCAGCAGCGGCTGCGCGGCGCGCCAGTCGCGCCGCGCGAGCAGCGAATCGGCGAGCAGCAGCTTCGCGTCGGCGCTCTGCGGATCGAGCGCGAGCGCCGCGCGCGCGGCGCGCTGCGCGTCGTCCGGGCGCCCTTGCGCGGCGGCCGCGCGGCCCTGCGCAAGCGTGCCCCAGAAGCGCGCGGTGCCCGCGAGCCCCACCCACTTCGCGCGATTGTCCGGCGCGAGCGCGGCCGCGCGCACGAACAGCGCGCGCGCTTCGTCGTGGCGGCCCTGCCACAGCCGCAACAGCCCAAGGCCGCCGAGCGCGTCCGGATCGCCCGCGCGCGCGGCCGCGGCACGCGCGAGGAGCGGCTCGGCGGCCGCCGGATCGCCGCGCGCAAGCGCCTGCAGGCCGCGCTGCTGCGCGATGTAGTCCGGATCGCGCGCGAGGCGAAGCCGCGCGTCGCGCTGCTGCTCGAGCGCGGCGGCGTTGCCGCGAAACTCGTCGTCCTCGGGTGCGAACGTCAGATAGGCGCGCAATGCGTCGAGATACGCGAGGTCGCGCCCGGCCGACTGCAGCACGCTGCGCCACAGCGCGAGCGAGGCGCGCCGGTCCGTATCCGGCCGCGCGACGAGCGCCCACGCGAGCCGGTTCGCTTGCGCGCGCGTGTCGTCGCGCTGGTTCAGCAGCTTCGCGAGCACCGTCGCCGCGTCGGCGTCCGCCGGATCGGCGGCGACGGCCCGGCGCAGCGCGTCGATCGCGCGCGCGCGGCCATCGGGCGCGCTCGCGACGATCTGGTAATACTCGGCGCCGAGCGAGCCCGCCGGCGCGCCGTGCGGGAACAGCGCGACGATGCGGCGGGCCGCTTCGTCACCGCGCCCGCTGCGCGCGAGCAGCCGAATCTGCGCCATCTCCTCGCGGCCGCTCGTCGCGACGCGGTATTCGTCGTCGACCTGGCGCGTCGCGAGCGCGCCGGGCGCCGCCTGCTTCAGGCGTTCGAGCGACGCGCGCGCGCCCTTCGCGTCGCCGACGCGCAGCAGGATCCGCGTGTGCTCGGCGAGCAGCGCCGGATCGCGCGGCGCGATCAGCAGCGCCTTGCGCAGCGCGTCGCGCGCGAGGTCGTCGCGATGCTTGTTCGCCCACATGCGCGCCGTCGCGTACAGCGCGCGCACGGCATCAGCGTCGGGCGCGTGCGGCGTCGCGACGGGCTGCGGCGTCGCCGGCGCGCCACGCGGCGACGTGGGCACGAAGCGGACCGGCGGCGTTTGCTTCGGCGACATGGGCGACATGAGCGACATCGGATACGTCGGCGCGAACGCGCGAAGCGCGGCCGACGCGAAGCCGGCCGGCGCGAACGGCAACGCCGGCGCGGTCGTGCGCGCGAGCGACGAGGCCGCCGACGCGTGACGATGCGCCGTGTCCGGCGGCATCGAGCCTGCCTGCGCGGACGGCGCATCGAACGACGCGCGCGGCACCGACGCAGGCCGAACAGGCGACGCCTGCGCCATCGCGGCGGCCTGCGCCGGCACGGCCGGCGGCATCGCTTCGACATTCGCCGAAGCCGCATCGACAGACGCGCTCGGAGCCGGCTCAAGCCGCGCCGACGACGCTCGCGCCATCGCCCCAGCCCGCGCCGGCGCGGCCGGCGGCATCGCCTCGACATTCGCCGAAGCCGCATCGACAGACGCACCCGGAGCCGATTCAAGCCGCGCCGACGACGCTCGCGTCATCGCGGCGGCCTGCGCCGGCGCGGCCGGCGGCATCGCCTCGACATTCGCCGAAGCCGCATCGACAGACGCGCTCGGAGCCGGCTCAAGCCGCGCCGACGACGCTCGCGTCATCGCGGCGGCCCGCGCCGGCGCGGCCGGCGACATCGCTTCGACATTCGCCTGCATCGCGCCCGGCGACGTATTCGGGCCCGGCGGCACGAACCGCGGCGGCGGCGCCGCCGCCTCCATCGAAACCGCCCATCCGGGCGCGGCCGGGCGCACACCGGCGCAAGCGTGCGCATCGGCGAGCGATCGTTCCGATGCCGCCCACCGCGCAGCAACGTCGTCCGCCGCGGCGGACGCGAAGCATGGCACGGCGAACGCGATCGCCGCGACGGCCGCGATCCCGGCGCAGCCCGCGCCGCGCCGCGCGCGCCGCCTCGCCTGCGGCCCCGCCGTCAACGCGCGGGCGTCGAGCACGGCTCGCTCCATCGCACCCGCAGCGTGCCGTCGGCCGCGAACCGGTAGCGCCCGTCGCGCCAGCCGAGCCCGAACAGCGTCAGCACGTTCGCGTAATAGCCGCTCGCCGTCTCGCGCTCGAGCCGCGCGACGCGCGCGAGCTGCGCGTCGGCGCTCGCCCGCTCGCCGCGCGCCTCGAGAAACGGCACGGCCGCCGCGGAAAACCCGGCATTGCCGTCGCGCGGGGCGGCCGCGCCCGTCGTCGCATCGACCGCCTCCGGCGGCGCGCCATGCGCGGCGACATGCTCGGCGAACGGCGCGAAATGCGCGACGAGCGGCCGCGCCAGCGGATCGCCCGCATCGAGCATGCCCGCCCACAGATAGACGCGAATCGCGTTGTACGCGCTCACCGCATGCGTTTCGGCGTCCGGCTCGAAGCCGCGGCCCGCGCGATACAGCGCCCAGTCCGGCGCGAAGCCGCGCGGCGCGCTGTCGGTCAGCACGCGGCCGACGCCCGCCGCGAGCCGCGCCCAGCGCGCGTCGTCGGGCACATGCGCGCCGATCCCGCGAATCGCCTGCGGCGGCGAATAGCTCGGATTCAGCCGCCACGCGTCGCGCGCCGGCCGAAAACCCATCGGGCCCGGCAGCAGCACGAGACCGAGCCCCGGCAGCGTCGCGGTCTCCTCGTCGAGCACGCGCTTCGCGAGCAACGCGCCGCGCGCCGTGTAGCTGCGCTCGCGCCACAAGCGCCCCGCTTCGAGCAGCGCGTACGCAAGCCACAGATCGGCGTCGGACGCGGCGTTCGCATCGAGCACGCGCCACGCGCCGTCGGCCGCGCGGCCCCACAGCCACGCGGGCAGACGCGCGCTCAGATCGCCCTGCGCGAGATTGTCCTCGGTCCAGCGCAGCAGCGCGTCGAACGCCGCGCGGTCGTTCGCGACGAGCGCGAAGAAAAGGCCGTACGCCTGCCCCTCGGATACGGTCCGCTCGTCGGCCGAGCCGACGTCGATCACGCGGCCGTCGGCCGATACGAAGTCACGCTTGAAACGGTCCCAGCGCGGCCAGGACGGCGCGCAGGCGCTCGCGACGGCGAACGCGCGAGCCGGCTGCGCGAACGGCTGCGCGAACCGCCGCGGCGCCGCCGGGATCGGCGTCGAGGCCGGCGCCGCCGCCGAGATCTCGATCAAGCCCGCCGTGTCGCGCAGCCCGCCCGCGCGTTCGCCGCCGCTTCGCGTACGCTCCGCCGCCGCGGCGACGCGCCACGACACCGGCAACGTCGCCGCCGCGAACGCCATCACCGAGAAGCTCGCCACGACGCTCGCCACGACGGCGCGCACGCGCCCACGCCCGCCCCCGCGCCAAAACGTGCGCCACCCGCGCGATGCTCGCGACGCCCGCCGCGCCCACGCGTCGGCCCGCGCGTGGCGCCTCCCGCACGCCTCGCCCGCCCCGGCCGCCTCGCGCGCGTCGCCCGCTTCACGCCCGATGCGCCCGATGCGCCCGATGCGCCCGACGCCTTCGTCTCGCCCCGCTTGCCGCGCCATCGCGTCAGAGCCCTCGCCGCCGCGCGGCGATCCGCTGCAACGCGCCGAACGCGCCGAGCGCGAGCAGCAGCCCGGCCGCCGCCCCGAGCAGCCCGAGCAGCATCGGATGCCTCGCGACCGCCGTCCACACGCGCGCATACCACGGCACGTAGCCGACGAGATAGGGCTCGCCGACGCGCAGGCTCTCGACCGCGCCCGCCCGCACGAGCGCGACGTCGCCCTGCAGTTGCGCGACGAGGCCGGGCTTTTCGAACACGTCGAGCAGATCGCCGAGATGCCGCGCGTCGGTGGCCGTGAGCGCGACGACGCTGCGCCCGTCGCCGCCGGGCCGCTCGAAGCCGAACAGCGCGGCGAGCGTGCCGCTCTGCTCGAAGCGCGCGCCGCCGGCCGGCGAGCGCGCGTCGTCGTGCCAGCGCTCCTTCACCGAGAACGCCGCGCGCGAGAAGCCGCCGCCGGCCGTTGCCTCGCCGATCGCGACGGGCAGCGCGTCGCGCCAGTTCGCGAGCTGCGCATAAGGCGGCGCGCCGTCGATCACGAGCAGATCCTTATCCGCGATCGCCGGCGCGTCGGCCGCCCGCGCGAGCCGCACGCGCAGCGCCGGAAAACCCGTCCACTGCCCCATGTGGCCGAGCATCGTCAGATACGCTTCCTGCTCGGCGGGCGACGGCCGCGGCGGCAGCACGACGGCGGTCTGCGAAAGATCCGCGTAGCGCGTGAACGGAAAGCCGCTGTTCGCGAAATACGCGAGGTTCGGCAGCATCGCGTAATGAATGAAGCGCGAGAAATCGATCGTCGAATCGGGATCGATCGCCGCGCGCTGCGGCTCGCTCGCGCCCCCCGTGCAAAGCCCGGTCTTCTCCAAATCGAGCGTGAAGCGCAGTTGCAGCTGGTTCGCGCTGCCGACGCGGAACGCCGGAATGTCGACATCGTTCGTCGCGCGGCTGTCCGCGCCGGACAGCCGCGGCACCTGCATGCGCCCGCGCGCGTCCTGGCTGCGCGGCGAGAGCCGGTACGACTGCACGAGCTGATCGTTGATCTCGACGGCGAGCATCGAATCGCTGCGCACGGTGGGCGCGGTGTAGCGATAGTGCAGCGCGAGCGGCACGCCCGAGCCGCCCCACGAATGCAGATCGGCCGGCACGCGCAGGTTCAGGCGGATCGGATCGGGCGCGCTGCCGCGCACTTGCAGGTCGGCCGGACTGTCGACGAGCTCGCGCAACGCCACCGGCCGGTCCACCGGCACCCAGCGCGGCGCGTCGTACGGCTTGCGCGGCGCGCCGATGTCGATGCGCGACACGCGCGCCCACGGGCCGGACAGCGCGGCGCTGCCGAGCACGAGCGCGTTCGTCGCGGCGTCGACGTCGGCCGCGCTGCGGCCCGTGACGACCAGCAGCTTCTTGTCGGGCGCGGCGGGATTGTCGGTGACGACGAGCATCGGCCCGTCGATCGGCGGCAGCGCGAGCGATGCCGGCAATCGAGCCGCCGTGCCGACGACGACCGCGTGATCGTTCGCGGGCAGCGCCGACGACACCGGAAAGCGCGCCTGCCGGTAATCGGCGAGCACGCCGAACCACGACGCGAGCACGCCCGCGCTGCGCAGCGTCGCGTCATCGGGCGTCGCGGGCAGCACGAACGGCAGCCGCAGCCGGCTGTTGTCGCGGCGATCGAAGAACGGCGCGGGCAGCAGCGCGAGATCGTTCGGCAGCCGCACCGAGGCCTCGTCGAAGATCAGCTCGCTCGTCGGGCTCACGTCGGCCCAAAGCGCCGAGTGCTCCGGGTCTTCGCAATGATCGAGCGTGTAGTGCGCGATGAGGCGCAGCTCGATCTGGTTGAAATCGGTGAAATAGCGCGCATCGAGCGGGATCTCCTGCGTCACCGCGCGCCCCGCGTGCTCGCTATCGAACGGCAGTGTCGCGACCGCCTCGCCGTTGATCGACACTTTCAGATGCGACACCGGAAACACGAGCGACGGCGAATACGTATACGTGAGCCGCAGCCGCGCGGCCGTGACCATCCGGTCGAGCCGCACGCCGACGTTGACGGTGCGCGCGGTGTCGCTGCCGCGCAGGCGCAGCGGCTCGTACGCGCCGAGCGTCGCGAACGGCACGTGGATCGCCGCGCCGGCGAGGCCGGACGGCTTCGGCGCGGCGAGCGGCATGACGAGCGGCGCGGACGCCGGGAGCGGCGCGGACGCGCCGGCGGCGAGCGAGGCGGAGCGCGGAGCGCGAGGCCGCGCGCGCGGCGGCTGAAGCGCCGGCGCAGGCGTCGGCCGGGACGCGGGCTGAAGCGCGGGCTGAGACGCCGGCCGAGGTGCCGACTGCAGCGCCGCCCACGACGCGATCGGACAAAGGAGCGCGCAAGCCATCGCAAATGCGCGCGCAAACGTTGCAATCGGCTTCATCGGCGCCGCGAAACCGATGCGCAACCGGCTTCGCTTTCGCGCGGCCGGCACGGCCGCGCGTCGATATCCGTTTTTTCCCCGCAAAACATCTGGCCTGTTATCGGCGAACATTGGATTGGCCTGCTGGCTGTCTCGAAATCGAGTCGCGCGCAATCGTCCGCGCAGGCACGAGCGGCCTGCCCGCCGACAGGCCGCCCGCGGCCCGTGGCTGTCGATTGTTCGCGTGCGTGACCGCGCGCCGTCACCTTCTCCGGACGGCAACGCCCCCGTCATGTCACTCGACGCCGGCCGCGCCGGCGCCGCTTCGCACACGGCGAACGATGCCTGTCGATCGTTCGCGCCCGGCCGCCCGCGCGCGGAAATCTCCCCGCCCGCGCGTCGCCCCGCCGGAACATTTCTCCCGAGCGCGCCATGCGAACGCGGCGCACGCGCACCCGCAAACGCGCCGGAACGGCATCGCCGGCTTGCCGTTTTTCGGTCTGACGATTTCGATCGCGAACCTCGCCGTGCGATGGCACACGCCGGCATTCGATTCGCTCGCCGATGCGGCGGACACCCCGTTGCGCCGCCGCCCGACATGGTTCGACGTCGGTCGATCCGCGCGCGGCGCGGGCCGTGCGCCGGCGCCGCGACGAAGCCCGAACGGAGCCGATCGTCAGACTGTCAAAAAGCTGCGGATTATACGGGACATGACGGCCGAGAAGCGCATGGAACCGCGCAATTTTTAGCGGAAAAACGACTGCCTCGAGTCGGGCGGAATCGCGGCGAAACCGGGGCGAGGCGCCCATTCCCGATGCGCAAACGCATCATTCCTCATACGCAAACGTTGCCGCGCCGATCCGCGCATCGGCGCGCGCGATTCCAACGTCGGCAAGCGCCGCGAGCCGCGACAAAACGACTCGCCGCATGATTGGCCGCCGGCCGCACGCGACACGCCCACGCACCCAAAGAACGGCATGCGCCGCTCATCCGAAATACAGATTCAACCTTGTAAATTCTATTTACAGTGTATAAACTGTTTTTCTCGCATACAGGCGAAAATTTGTATTCCAACCAGGTGCGCACATGGCCATCCTCATCGAGCACGAGATCAAGACACTCGGCCAGCTGCGGCCGATTCTGCGCGGCTTCCGCAAATCGGCCGGATTGACGCAGGCGATGCTCGCGAGCCGCCTCGGCGTCACGCAGCAGACCTACGCGCAGTTCGAGGCGAACCCGGCGTCGGCGAGCGTCGAGCGGCTGTTCAAGGTGCTGCGCGCGCTCGACATCGAACTCACGCTCACGCTCACGCAGGTCTACGCCGCGCCCGCGGGCAAGGACAAGGGCGAGGTTGCGAAGACGGTCGCAAACGCACGCGCGGGCGCGCGACGTGCCGTGCCGCCCGCGTCCGCGCCCGCTCCGAGCGCCGCCGGGCGCCCGCCCCGCCCCGCCCGCAAGCGCGCCGCCCCGAAAAAGCGGGAGGACTGGTGAGCGCCCGCCGCGCACGCGCGACGCGCCTGCACCTGTGGATGAACGGCCTGCCCGTCGGCTACTGGGAGCACGCGCGCGACGGCGAGCGCCTCGTCTACTTCGACGAATGGATCGGCGATCCGCAAGGCCGGCCGCTGTCGCTGTCGCTGCCGTTCACGCCGGGCAACCAGCCGTATCGCGGTCGGCTCGTCAGCGATTATTTCGACAACCTGCTGCCCGACAGCGAGCCGATCCGCCGGCGAATCGCGATGCGCTACCGCACGGGCGGCACGTCCGCGTTCGCGCTGCTCGCGACGCTCGGCCGCGATTGCGTCGGCGCGCTGCAGATGCTGCCGCCCGACGAAGCGCCGGACGACATCGAACGCATCCGCGGCCACGCGCTCGCCGACGCGGACATCGCGCGCCTGCTGCGCGAAGTCACGTCCGCGCCGCAGGCCGGCCGGCACGCGCCGCTCGACGATCTGCGCCTGTCGATCGCCGGCGCGCAGGAGAAGACCGCGCTGCTGCGCCACCGCGGCCGCTGGCTGCTGCCCGAAGGGAGCACGCCGACCACGCACATCCTGAAGCTGCCGCTCGGGCTCGTCGGCAACCGGCGCGCCGACATGCGCACGTCGGTCGAGAACGAATGGCTGTGCGCGCGGATCGTCGCCGCGTACGGGTTGCCCGTCGCGCGCTGCGACATCGCGCAGTTCGACGATCAGAAAGCGCTCGTCGTCGAGCGCTTCGACCGCCGGCCGTCGCGCGACGCGCGCTGGCTCCTGCGGCTGCCGCAGGAAGACATGTGCCAGGCAACCGGCACGTCCGCGCTCGACAAATATCAGGCCGACGGCGGCCCCGGCATCGAGACGATCATGGAAGTGCTCGCCGGCTCCGAACACGCGCGGGACGACCGCCGCGCGTTCTTCGCGGCGCAGATCGTGTTCTGGCTGCTCGCCGCGACCGACGGCCACGCGAAGAACTTCAGCATCGCGCACCTGCCCGGCAACCGCTACCGTTCGACACCGCTTTACGACGTGCTGTCCGCGCATCCGGTCATCGGCCGGGGCGCGAACCAGTTGCCCGCGCAGCGCGCGCGGCTCGCGATGGGCGTGCGCGGCAAGCACATCCACTATCCGCTGCACCAGATCCGGCGGCGGCACTGGATCGCGCAGGGCCAGCGCGTCGGCTTCGCGCCCGCCGACGTCGACGCGCTGATCGACACGCTGACCGCGCGCACCGCGGACGTCGTCGACGCGGTGTCGGCGCGGCTGCCGCGCGATTTTCCGCGCGACGTCGCCGATGCGATCTTCAGCGGAATGCTCGGCCTGAGCGCAAGGCTCGCCGGCGACGCGGCCGCGCGCGCGCCATGACGGGATGGCGCGGCCGCCGCCGCGCGCCGCGCCGTGCAATCGGCACGCAATCGCCGCTCAATCGGTGCTCAATCGGTGCTCAATCGCCGCACCCGGCCGGCATCGCCGGGCGGGCGCCGCAGCCGCCGGGCACGAGCGACGCGGTGCGATTCCGGCTCAGGTGGGCGTCGATCCGTGGTGTCCTCCGGCGTGTTGCTCGAACCGCCGCCGTACGACGACGACGATGCCGACGACCACGCAGACGAACACGAACCACAGCGCGAGCACGTAGCCGACGAGTTGCCAGAATTCGTCGACGCGCGCGCGCATCACGGCCGCCGAATAGCCGGGCGCGTTGCTCGCCGCGTCGACGTACGCGGCGCGATACAGAAAGAACGACCGGCAGACCGCGCTGTCCGGCTGCCGCGCCGACAGCAGCGAGCCCGCCGGCATCGCGCGCACCTGCGCGCATTCCGGCGCCGCCATCCCGTCGACGATCGCGCGCTCGACCGGATGATCGACGGCCGCGCCGATCCACGTCACGCCGATCGCGAGCAGCGCGCTCAGCGCGAGCGCCTGAATCCACCTGATCAGCCGCCGCCGTCGACGATGCTCGTACCCGTGTTCCATCGCATTGCTCCGTTTCGATCCCGCCGACGCGCGCGCCGGCGGGCATCCATTCGCCCGGTTGCATACTGCGTGCAGCCGGAGCCGCCCGGCTTGACCTGGCTCAAATGGAACGGGTCCCGTCGCGCGCGCCGCCGCGGGGAAAAAACGGATCGCGCACCATCGGGCCGCATCGATGCGCGCGCGTGGCCGAATCGCGGGCCGTGCCCGCGAAATCCATGCGCAAACTCATGCGGAATTCATCCGGCATTCATGCGGAATTCATGCCGATTCGATGCCGGAATCCGGCCGCGGCATCCTGCCGGATTCGCACGAAAGAAAACCGTGCGGATGCCGCGCGCATCGCCCCGCGCATCTCGTCCGATGCCCGGCGCCGGCGGGCGCGCGCGCATCGCGCATCGCGCATCGCGCGTCACGCCTGCGCCGCGCCGCCGCGGTGCGCATGCGTCAGATCGTCGAGAAACGCCTGCACGATCGGATCGCGCCGGGCGCCGCGCCGCGTGACCACGTCGAACGTCACGTCGTAGCACAGCGTGGCGGGATTCAGCGCCTTGAGCAGCCCCTGCTCCACGTAAGGCGCCGCGAAATGCCGCGGCAGATAGCCGAGATGGTGACCGGACAGGATCAGCAGCGCGATGGCCTCCATGTTGTCGGCGTGCGCGGTGACGTTCGCGGGTGTCGTCGACAGCGCCACCTCCGGCGACGGATAGGTTCGCCACGCCCATTCGAAAGCCGCGACGCGGGCCGCGGCGAGCCGCCCCGCCCGCGCGAACAGCGGATGGCCGCGCCCGCAGTACGCGAGCTGACGCTCGACGAAGAGCGGCGCGTACTCGAGCGCCGGCACGCGATGCCAGAAATAGCCGATCGCGATCTGCACGTCGCCGCTCAGCAGCCGTTCCTCGAGATCGCCCGGCGGCCGCACCGAGATCACGAAGCGCACCGCCTCGTCGCGCCGCCGAAAGCGCGCGATCGCCTCGCTCACGCGCGCGTTCGCGCTGATCGGCGTGTGGCCGATGAGGCCGATCGCAAGCGTGCCGACGAGCGTCTTGTCCATGTGCCGCGCTTCGCCCGTGAATGCGTCGACGGCCGCGTACAGCTTCTTCGCGAGCGCGTAGAAGCGCTCGCCCTTCGTCGTCAGCCGAAAGCCGCTGCGCCCGCGCTCGCACAGCCGGAAGCCGACGCGCGTCTCGAGCGTCGCCAGTTGCGTGCTGATCGTCGGCTGGCTCACGTTCAGCGTCGCTTGCGCGGCGCTCACGCCGCCCGCGTCCGCCACCGCGACGAACACGCGGATCAGCCGAAGGTCCAGGTCCGTCAGGGTGCCGAGCATGTCTTCTCCAGCCTGTCGTCTCCGTCGCGCGCACCGCCGATACATCGACACATATCAATGTGAACGTTCGAACTTCGGGATTCAAGTCGCCATTCTGGCGGCGTACAACGCCCCATGTCGGCGTATTCGCATGATACGGCGCGTTCGATATGAGAGGGGAAAAACGATGTCGGATGACTACTTCCAGCCGCAAAGCGGCAACGCGATGCCGCGCTTCGCCGGCATCGCGACGATGATGCGGCTGCCGCAGGCGGCGAGCGCCGCGGGGCTCGACGCGTGCTTTGTCGGCGTGCCGTTCGATCTCGGCACGTCGAACCGCACCGGCGCGCGGTTCGGCCCGCGCCAGATCCGCAGCGAATCCGTGCTGCTGCGCCCGTACAACATGGCCACGCGCGCGGCGCCGTTCGATTCGCTGCGCGTCGCCGATCTCGGCGACGTCGCGACGAACCCGTACAACCTCGCCGATTCGATCGCGCGGATCGAGGCCGCGTACCACGCGATCCTCGCGCACGGCTGCCGCCCGGTCACGCTCGGCGGCGACCACACGATCACGCTGCCGATCCTGCGTGCGATGCATCGCCGGCACGGGCGCGTCGGGCTCATCCACGTCGACGCGCACGCGGACGTCAACGACACGATGTTCGGCGAGAAGATCGCGCACGGCACGCCGTTTCGCCGCGCGCTCGAGGAAGGGCTGCTCGACGGCGACCGCGTCGTGCAGATCGGCTTGCGCGGCACCGGCTATGCGGCCGAGGATTTCGACTGGTGCCGCGATCAGGGCTTTCGCGTCGTCCAAGCCGAGGCGTGCTGGAACCGCTCGCTCGCGCCGCTGATGGACGAAGTGCGCGCGCGCGTGCAAGGCGGCCCGGTCTATCTGAGCTTCGACATCGACGGCATCGATCCGGCGTACGCGCCGGGCACCGGCACGCCGGAGATCGCCGGCCTCACGGTGCCGCAGGGCCTCGAGATCGTGCGCGGCGCGTGGGGGCTCGACATCGTCGGCGCCGATCTCGTCGAGGTCGCGCCGCCGTACGATCCGTTCGGCACCACCGCGCTGCTCGGCGCGAACCTCGCTTACGAGATGCTCTGCGTGCTGCCCGGCGTGGCGCGGCGCGCGTGACGCGCGCGGGCGCCCCATCGCCCCGGCCGTAACGGGCCGCGCGTGAAGCAGGCGTAGCGCCACGCGGACGGACGCACCCGCTCGCGTGCGCGAACCTCGGCCGACTCGGGCTCGAAACGGCGCATGCTCGCCAACGGACGAGCCCCGCCTCGTTCATGTCGGCCGTCATCGCCCGCCGGGACTTTCGACCAACGGTGCGGCGGGATGCTCCGATCGTTCGGCGTCCGCGCGCGAGCCCGCATCGCGCTCGCGCATCGTCGCTCTTTCGAGTACTCATGCGCGCGCATCCGGCCACGCGCCCGCGTCCAAACAGCGCGCCCGGCGTCGGCGCAAGCTTATCGAAGAACTCGATCGCCGCCGCCGGCCGTTGCGCCGCGGCGGCCGCCGCGAGCGAGCGCATGCCGGCTTGCGCCGACTCGAGCCGGGACAAGCCGGCACGAACCCGGCGAGCGCCGCGCCGCCGGGATCTCGGCGCGTTGCGCCCCGTCGGCGCGGCGATGCGCGCCGTCCCGTTCGCCCGCCCATCGACCCGAAACTTTCCCGCCCTTTTTTTCCTCGGCAAACGTATGATGATTGCCGCGCATCCAGCGCATCCACATACGGAGACCCTATGAAAAAACTGAAATACGCGGCAGCGCTGCTGACCGCGGTCGCGATGAGCCCGTCGTGGTCGCAAGCCTCGACCCTCGTCGCGCAATCGCACGTGGACGGCGTGAGCCGCGCCGAGCCGGCGAAAATCGGCGAGCAGCTCGCCGCGCGCCGCGCGTCGCTGCCCACTCTGCCGCGCCCGCTGCCCACGCTGTCCGCCGGCGCGATTCGCCAAGCCGGCCTGCGCGCGCCGCTCGCGAAGCGCCAGGCGACGCTCGCCGCGCCGGCCGCCGCGACCGTCGCGCCGCCCGTCGCGAACTGCACCGACGTGACGATCGGCGCCGCGTACAACGCGGCCACCGCGCCCGCCGGCCAGGCCGACTGCTTCCAGTTCGTCGCGCCGAGCGCGACGAAGATCGTCGCATACGTCGTGAACCTGCCCGCGAACGAGCAGCACGACGCGCATCTGGTGCAGGTCAACGAAGACGGCTCGTGGACGGTGCTCGACAGCCAGGCCGACCTGTCGCCAAACAAGATCGTCGAGGCGGTGCCGAACGGCCCGGTGCGCCTGCTGCTGCTCGTCAGCGCGCAGCAGGGCGCGGGCAATGCGCCGTTCCAGTTCCAGGTGCTCGGCACGACGGGCTACGACAGCTACGAGCCGAACGATTCGATCCTGCATCCGACGAAGCTCACGGGCAACCAGTTGATCAGCGCGAACCTCGATACGGTCGCGGATTTCGACTACTACGCGGTGCAGGTGCCGTCGACGCAGACGGCGAACTACGTGACGTTCAAGGGCGCGGGCACGCAAACGGCCGAGCTCGAGACCGCGCCGAACACGTGGGCGACGCTCGCGTCGGGCACGTCGTACAACATCACGTCGCCCGCGGGCGCGACGCTGATGTTCCGCGTCTACGACAAGGGCACGACCGCGCCCGCCGCGCAGGCATACACGCTGCGCATATCGGACGGCGCGGGCACCGCGGGCTTCTATCGCTTCCTCGACGAAGAGAACATCACGCACCTCGTGCGCGGCAACGAGAACGTCGCGCGGGTCGTGTCGGCGGGCACGATTGCGTGGGACTCGACGGGCAACGTGCGCCTGCCGCCGGGCGAGCGCATCTGGCTGCGCGCGTACGATAGCGCGGGCCCGAACGGCCCCAACACGCTGCTGTCGGAAACCTCGGGCTACACCGACGCGAACGGCAACCTGCTCGTCAATCTGAATGTCGGCGTGTGCCAGGGCGGCGGAACGATGACGGGCGACTTCAATACGATGTCGGTGCCTTCGGATCGCTGGCGGATCACCTATAACCCGTATGCGTTCGTGGTCGCGTATCTCGACAACGCGCAAATCCGGGCGCAGACGTCGATCAAGCACTTCACGCACATCTGCACCGAGCAGTACCTCGGCCGCAAGTAAAGGGCGGCGCGGAACATGCGGCCCGCATTCGGCGGGCCGCATCGCATCGCGGGCGAGACCGGCCGGCGCGGCGCGCGCCGCTCGCGCGGGATGAGATCCGGGTTCGAGCGGGGTTCGAGCAGGATCCACGCGGCGCTCGGCGCTCGACGGCGCCATCGCATCGGCGAGCGTGCTCGGCACGCCGCCGGATGCGGGCACGTCACGCGCTTAAGGCGCACGCATGCCGTGCCGACGCAGCCGAAGCCGAAGCCGCCAAGCGCGCGACGCCGATTCACGCGCGACGAGCCGGGCCGCTGCCATCGCCCGCGACGATAATGCGCGCCGCGCCCCTCGTCACGATGCACCACGACGTACGACGGCGCAAACGGACGCACTCCGTCCCACGCCTTCCCGCCTTCCCGCCTTCCCGCCTTCCAGCCTTCCAGCCTTCCAGCCTTCCAGCCTTCCAGGATGATAGACGCGCGCCACCTCTCTTCTTTCGCCACGCTCCTTCACGATCCGCATCGCGAATGTCGCCCCGATTGGGCGCGATAGCACACGACCCGCCCGTTGCGCGCGATTCGATTCGCGCCGCCGACGCTGGCCGCGCGGCATCTCCAGAACCGCGATCGCGCGCGGCTCCGCGCAAGACTGGGCAGCGCAATGCGCCACCGGTCGCGCCGCCGACATGCCGACATGCCGACATGCCGACATGCCGCACTGCCGCCACTGCCGCCGCCCGGCGAAACCGCTCGTCCTCACTCGGCAAGCGACGCAGCCGCATACGCACTCGGCCACCGGCGTTCCATCGGCACTCCATCGGCGCTCCGTCGACGAGCGCGCAGACAACGAACGCTCAACGCCGAACGCGCGCGATCGCGACGCCCCGCGCGGCGCGCCGCGAATGCGCGCGCGATCGCCCCCCCCCCCGCATCGCGCGAGCCGTCATCCCGGCTTGCTGCTCAATGCCTTCAATCCCTGGATCACGCCGAGCAGCGCGCGGCCGTGCTCTTCGGAGCCGTCCCACGCCTCGACGATCGCCTCGCGCAGCAAATCGTTGTACGGCGCCGACAGCCGGGCCGCCTGCCGCGCCTCGACGCCATAGAAACTGCATAGCTTATTGAATGACGCGCTCCTGCGCAGCCGACGCCCGCTCGACGACCTGAGTCGCGAGACGGTCGGCTGGCTGACGCCCGAAAGCCTCGCAATTTCGCTGGACGAGCGGGTATCCGCCAATAGTCGGCTCAACAGGTCCTGAACGGAAAAATGTCTCTTGGGGGCTTCCATAGCATGCATTATACCTATACATTAACGCCTAATGAATTGATCGTCGAAGCTGGCGGTCGGCCGTATTCCGAGAAAGTTGATGACACTGAAACACCTGCCCCCGACGTTTTGCTGGACCAAGATCGGTCACGAGTCCGGAGAGGAACTCCCGACTGTCGTGCTGAGAAAGGAATGGGAGCGCCGGCTCGGAGGCGGGCGGTTTCTGTGGGGCATCGGCCAGCCGCTCGGCAACAGCGCGCAGATCGCCGCGCACCGCACGGGCTCGCTGATCGCGCTGTTCTCGCCCGCGTCGAGCAGGGCGAGACAGCCGGAAAGAAAAACGGAAGACGTGCTGCTGTGGAATGCGTGGATCGACGCGAGCGGCCAAGTGCGTCAACTGCCGCTGCATACGTTCATCACGAGCCGCGCGACGCTGCCGTCGGGCCGCCGGCGCGAGCACTACTACGCGCTCGTGTGCGCATCGCCGACGGAGCTCAGCATCGGCACGCGCCTGCGCGTGTACCCCGATCACCTGCGCAGCGTGAGCACGGGCAAGGTGCTCGGCGCCGCGCAAAGCGCGGCGGTCGTCGATTGCGTCGGCCGCGACGCGGAGCAAAGCGGCAGGAGCTACCCGCTCGCGCTATCGGTCGAGCTCGAAGCGCCGTACTTCGTGCGGCTCACGCAACCGAGCCTGCTGAAGGCGCGCGATCTCGCGGACATCACGAAGGCGACGCGCGACGGCGATTTCGATACGTTCGTCGAGCAGGTCACGCGCCTGCGCAGCCGGCCGGCCGCCGAGCAGACGCGCGGCTTCACGCGGGACCTGTTCGATCTGTCGCCGGCCGAATCCGCCGCGCCGTTCGGCAACGCCGCGCCCGCGCATGCGAATCATGCGTGGTGACGCGCCGCGCGCCTAAGCGCGGCCCGACGCACGGCGCGCGCCTCGCGTGCGCATCGCCATCGCGCGCCGGGCATCTGTTGCCCCCCGGTCGCGGCGGCTCGATCGGGACGAAGCGAAAATCGGCATGCGGCGCCGCGCGCGGCGGCCGGTGCGGTGGCCTACCGCGGTTCACGCCGATGCGCATCGCGCGACGCGAGCGCTTGCGGTCGGCTTGTCATGTCCGGCGCATGTCCGGCCACAGAGGAGAAACGTCCATGCCGTCCATCCCGCATTCCCGGGAAGCCGAAGCCGCACAACGTTTTTTCGAGGCGACGCGCAACGTCGAGCTCGCCTTTCGCGGCGACGCCGAAGCACCCGCGCCGAGCATCGAGTACGCGGCGGCGGTGTCGCGGCTCGATCGCGCGCTCGACGAGCTCGCCCGCGCTCAGGCGTGGTTCGATTCGGCGGTCCGGATGCGCGCGCGCAAGCGCAACTGAAGCGGCCGCGCCTTCGGCCTTCGCCGCGCACGGCCCGCCTGCACGCCGATCGCCGCCTCGACGATGCGGCGGCGAAGCCACGGTGTGTCGAGCCCCGGCGGTCGCTGCGTTCGCTCCGCGCACAAGCCCCGCAAAGACGCGCAAGCCCGCATGCGAAAGCCGGCGCATGCCCGCTTCAATCACGATAGCTCCGCACGGTCGGCATCCCGCCCGAACCCGCCGGCGCGCGTTTTCGGCGATGATCCGGTGCGTGCGCGAGCGCGGCGGCCCGCCCGCATCGCCGCGCACCGCCGTCGACCTCGAACCGTCCATCGTCAACGCGCCGTCAACCGCCGCCGCGCGGCGCGCTTCGCGCATGCGCCCGGCGCGCACGGCCCACGCCCGAACATGATCGCCGCTCCCGTCCTGCATACGCTGCTGCTCCGAACCGGCCACTGGCTCCGTCGTCACACGCGCGGCTTCTCGCGCTCGGATTTCTGGCCCGGCCGCGCGTTCCTCGAAGCGTTCACGGTCCTCGCCGCCTGGGTGCTGCCCGCGATCGCGGGCGTCGTCGCGACCGGCTGGCTCGGCGGCCACCGCTCGGTCACGTATCTTCAGGCAGCGATCCAGGAAGGCATCGGCCCGCACATCTGGAACGTGTTCGGAACGCTCGGCGCGGTTCTCTTCGGTCTGCTCGTCGCCGCGCCAACGCAGAGATGGCTCGCGCTCGCCGCGCATCAGGTGATGCTCAACGCCTATTCGCTCGGCGCGCTGATGCTGGGCCTGCTGCTCGGACAATGGATCTGCATCGGCGCGCCGCCGGCGTCCGGCCTCCTTCATGCGTCGCTGCGCGCGGCCGGGATCGGCGCGCTGTTCTCGATCGCCTTCGGGCTGAACCTCGCTGTCTGGTACGTCGCGTTTCTCGCGTCGCCCAAGCGCCTGCATACCGGCTTCATGCTGAAGATCGCGCAGTGCGCGCCGCAGTTTCGCGTGCCGCTCGCCGCGACGATCGTGACGGCGGCGCTCGCGTCGCTCTATCTCTATCTCGGCCGATGAACGCATCACGCACCGCCCGCGCGCGCACGCCGCCCGATCGGCGCGGCGCGGCGAGCGCGCGGCCCGCTCAAGGCTCGATCACTCTCGGCGTCACGAGAAAGAGCCGCTCGCTGTGGCTGTTCTGCTTGTCGGTCGAACGAAACAGCGCGCCGACGAGCGGCAGCTTCGACAGCACCGGCACCCCCGATTGCGTGCTCGAGCGCGCATCCACCTTGTAGCCCGCAATCAGCAACGCCTGCCCCTGCTCGATGAACGCCTGCGTGTTGATCTCGTTCGACACGATCACCGGAATGTTGTCGACCGTCTGCTGCGACAGCTCGCCGTCGACGATCCGCACGTCGAGCTTGATCTGCGTGCACCCGCCTTCGTCGACGACCATCGGCAGCACGCGCAGCGACACGCCCGTCGAGATGCTGTACAGGTCGGCCGACGTGTAGCCCGCCACGCGCACGAAGAACTGCTTCTTGTTGTCCATCACCGCCTCGACGTTGTCGAGCGTCGTGACCTTCGGGCTCGCGTCGGTGCGCGCCTGGTTCGACGATTCGAGCGCGTTGATCCGCGCGAGCAGATAGCGGCCGGCGTCGCCGAGCACAGCCGTCAGCGACAGCCCGAGCGGGCTCGCCGGCACGCCGACCGAATCGTTGCCGGAGAGCGTGATCGAGCCGAACGTGGGGTTCAGCGTGCCGTTCGCATAGCCGTTCTGCGACGTGAGCCCCGTGCCCGTCTGCAGGTCGAAATGGCTGTTGTGCGCGCGCCAGTCGACGCCGAGCTGCTTGAGCGCGCCTTCGTCGATCTCGATGATGCGCGCCTCGATCTCGATCAGGCGCGGCTTCACGTCGAGGAGCGCGATCAGGTCCGGATACTGCGCCATGTGCTCGGGCACGTCGCGCACGAGGATCGAGTTCGTGCGCGGATCGGCCTGGATCACCGGCAGATCCGCCGCGTCGCCCGCGCCGGCGGGCACGCCGTTCGCATCGGGCATCCCGCCGCCCGGCGCGCGCGCCGCGCCCGGATTCGCGATCGCGGCGGCGACCATGCCGCTCGGGCGCGGATCGCCGCCGGGCACGCCGGGCACGCCCGCCGGCATGGCCGCGCCGTCGCCCGACTGCGCGGCCTGCATGTACGGCGGCAGCGGCGGCACGCCGCTGCGCCCGCCGCCGAGATCCGTCATCGGCGCGGCGCGGCTGATCGGCTTGCCGAGCGTCGTCTGCGATGCGCGCTTGCCTTCGCCCGGGTGATACATCCGGTTCAGCAGCGAAGCCACGCCCGGCATCGATACCGCCGTGCCGTCGACGTTCACGTCGCGATCCGCGGCCCATGCGTGCTTCAGCGAGAACACGCGGATCTGCGTGCCGCCCGTGCGCGCGGAATTCTCGTCGAGCCGCGCGGCGACGCTCGTCACGAGCTCGACGTAGCGCGCCGGCCCCGCGACGAGCGCGGTGCGCTGCTGCGCGTTGTAGGTGATCGGATAGCGCGAATCGGCGACCTTCATCTGCTCGAGCAGGTCGCGCAGGTCGCCCGTGTTCGCGTGATCGAGCTTGACGAGCGTGCTCTTCATGTCGCTCGCGGGCGTCACGTACAGCACGGTGCCGTCGTAATACCAGACAAAGCCGAACGACGCGGCGAGCGTGTCGAGAAAGCGCTGCGGCGACATCTTCATCTTGCCGCTCACCGCGCCGCTCACGCCGGGCGCGACGTTCGCCGCGATGTTCTGGCTCGCGGCGAGATCGCGCAGCACGTCCTTCACGTCCTTGCCCTCGGCCGCGTACTGGATGTCGGCGCTGCGCCAGCGGATCGGCGCGGCGTCGACGGAAAGGCTCGCGAGCGAGCACAGCAGGGACAGCAAAACGGGAATCTTGGCCTTCATGGGTCCGTCCGGTGGGGGCGCGCGCCGTCGCTCGGACGGGCGCGCGCCGCGAATGGGAGACCCCTGCAGTTAACCGCAGCGCCGCGCGGCGGCGGCCACGCGCGGCGAAGCGCCGTTCAATAGAACGAAGATCGTCCAGCCGGTCACGAGCGGCGTCTGGAGAAACGTCTTGCCGCCGCTGCAATAGCTCGACGTCCACGGCGTGCCCGCATAGCTGTCGTATGTCGCCCACTTGCTCGACAGCCTGACCGTGTAGCCGCTGCGCGGCTCGGCGGCCTGATTCAGCGTGACGTTGATCGTCGCGGCGTCCTCGATCAGCTTCGTCGACTGCGCCTCGCTGTGCGCGATCACCTGGTTGCTCTGAACGTCGATCACGTCGACGACGAGACGCATCTGTCCTTCCCGCCCTTTCAGCGCGCACGTCGCGTAGCTCATGTGCATGTACGCGCTCACCGCGATGAGCCCGTTGTTGTCGAGCTTCACCGGCCGGTTGATCGTGTACGTGTACGTGCCGTCGGGCTCGTAGGTGATGAGCGGCGGATTCGGATAGGGGCCGCGGTAGGTGTACCCGCACGAGAAATCCGTCGCGCCGGGCGTCTCCATCAGGATCTCGCACGCCGTTTCGGTGCCGCCGATCTTGATCCCCGATTGCGGCAGCCACTTGCCGCCCTGGCAGGACAGCACCTGCCCGTCCTGGCCCATCGACACGAGCCCCGCGTTCGGCCGGCTCGGCTCCGGCGCGCACGGCGTGTTGACGACGACGCGCCCGGTGATCTCGTACTGGTTCGCGGAGACGACGCCCGGCACGATCATGTTGCCGTTCTGGTCCACGGCGAGCGCCTGCCACGCGTTGCCCGTCCACGCGAACGCGCGGAACGTGTCGAGCGTGAGGCGCACGTCGCCGGTTTCGTTCGATGCGTCGGTGGGCAGATCGTCGGCCGTCCTGACCGGGTCCTTCCAGTGACCGCCGGCGCCGCGCCACACGCCGTTCCTGCAGCTCAGCAACTGTCCGGCCGCGTCCGCGCCGAGCTTGCCGTTCGCATAGCTGCCGGCCGCGCCGCAGTTCGCCGCGTCGGCGGCGCCTTCGACGAACGTGTGCGTGAGCCAGATCGGCACCTGCATCGCGTTCGCCTCCGGATGGCCGCCGACGCCGACGCGGTACAGGTAATCGCTGTTGATCTGCTGGCTCGGCCCGTTGAAGAAGATCTCGTTGGCGAGATGGCCGGCGTTCGGCGGCGCGGCGTCGGCCGGATCGCACGTCGGCGAGCTGCCGCCGAGGTAGGCGCCGAGCGGCATGCGCCACGCGTCGAACGCGCCGCGCGCGAGCGCGGGCGCGCTCGTGGCGATCGAGCCGCCGCCCGGCCCCGCGCTCGCGGCGACGAGCCCGAGCTCCTTGTCGCCGATCGCCTCGCCGCCCGTCGTCACGACGAGCGCGTCGAGTCCGACGCCGTTCGCGGTGCGCTTGACGAGCACGCACGTGTGCTGGCCGTACGCGTTGCGTGTCTGTAGCGCGGCGGGCAGATCGTTCGTCGCCTGCAAATCGGCAAGCGTCATCACGACGGGCGTCTGCGCGTTCGCGCGCTGCAGCCATGCGTCGTAGTCACGCTTGAGCGCACGCGTGGCCGCGGCCGTCACCTGCGCCTGGTATTGCGCGGCCTGCTGCGCGCGCACGTCGTCGAGCGAGCTGTCCATCATCGCCGCGATGCCGGCAAGCAGCAGCGCGGCGATCGCGAGCGCGCCGAGCATCTCGATCAGCGCGAAGCCGCGCGCGCGGCGGTGCGAAAGCACGAAACGCATCAGTACGCCTGCCCCATCCAGACCGGCAGGCCGTCGGCGATCGCGAGCCCCGCGGGCAGCGGCACGCCGCTCGCGGGCGCGTTCGGATCCGCCCGACCGGGGCGCACGACCGCGCCGCGATACGCGACGCCCGCGAGCAGCGAGCCTTCGGCGAGCGTCGCGACCTCGCCCGCGATGTTCACGGGCGGCGCGGACGCCGCATACGCGACGACGGTGCCGTTCTCGACGTAGTTGCGCCAGAGCGGGTCCGCGCCCGGATACCACGCGGGAAACGCGAGCCGCGCGTTCGGCACCGCGCCGCGCGTGCCCGGATGCGCGCGCGCGTAGTCGAGCGCCGCCTGGCGATAGACGGCGAGATTGTCGGCGAGCGCCTGCGCGGCGCGCGCCGGTTGCAGCGCGGGAACGGCGGCCGGGCCCTGCAGCGCCGCGTAGACGGCGGCGAGCGAGGCGAAGGCCAGTGCGGCGGCTAACGCGTACATGTGCGGCGGTGCGAACGGTGGAAAACGATTCGGGCGGCGTCAGTTCGACGTCCAGACGATCGTGGCGGCGTCCGCGCAGTTCGCGGTCGCATTGGTGGGCGAAACCGGGTAGTTGATCGGCGCATTTCCGCCGATCGCAACGGTCTGCCAGTTGCCGCCGGCGGTCAGCGTATTGATGCAGACGTCGCGCGGAACGTTCGTGTACTGGACCGTGAAGGTCCGGCCGGCCCCCGTCACCGTGACGTTGCCTCCCCAAGCATTCGATACCGTGTTGTTGTTGCCGGTGGGCAGCGTGCTCGGAAACACCCGCGCCGCGATGAGATTCGCGTTCAGGTCGGCGTTCCCATAGTTGTTCACCTGCCCCATATACAGCTTTTTCGTCCCCGTCTGGATCGCGTTCAGCTCCTCGGCGAGCCGGTTCGTGTTCGCGCTCGAGAACGCCGAGCCGAGCAGCGCGATCGCGCCGACGATCACGATCGCCGCGACGCCGAGATACGCGATGCTCTCGAGCAGCGACGCGCCGCGCTCGCGGCGGTGGCGCCGGCAGAACGCCGGCTCGTGTCGATAGGCGGGATGGGCGGCGAGTGGTTTCATGCTGGTTTCTCCTGAATTGAAAATGCGCGACGTCAATGCATCGCGCGCGTCATTGCGGCGATTTCCTGCTGGATGCCGAAGAAGCCCGTCACGAGCCAGCCGATCAGCAGCGCGAGCACGACGATCGCGACGCCGTTGAGCACGCGCATCTGCGCGGTGATCCGCGCGACGCCCTCCTCGAGCCATTCGTCGGCGAGCATCTTGAGCGCGGCGTCGAAGCCGCCGTATTCGGCATAGATGCACAGATCCTCGACGATCTCGCGCGACGGAAACTGATAGCCGGCGTTGAGCAGCGCCTCGCCGGCGTTCAGGCCCGACTTCACGCCGACGAGCGTGTCGTCGATTCGCTCGCGCAGCCACGGCCCCGCGACCGAGCCGATCTTCAGCAGCGCCTTCTCGACGGTGACGCCCGACGCCTGCAGCGCCGAGAACGCGATCAGAAAGCCGCTGCCCGCGATGAGCCGGTAGATCGAATAAGGCGGCACGCGGTCCGCGTAGATGCGCAGCGGCCCGCGCCAGCGCGGCAGCGACCACGCGAGCGCGACGAGCGCCGCCGCGAGCGCCGCGACGACGACGAGCATCCAGCCCTGCACGAACAGCGACATCAGATACAGCGAGCGCGCGGCGCCGCGCCAGTGCGCCGGATCGGCGATCAGCGCGAATTTCGGGATCACGTGCGTGCCGAACAGGTACAGATAGCCGATCACCATCACGACGAGCCCGACCGGATACGCGACGCCGCCCGTGACGGCGCGGCGGATCTTGCGGCTCGACTGCACGATGTCGGCCACCGACGCGAGCGCGTCCTCGATGCGCCCGGCCTGCTCGCCCGCCGCGACGATCATCTGCTCGGTGGCGGGCACCCACGCGTCCATCGCCTCGGACAGCATCCCGCCGTTCTGCACCGCGAGGCGCCAGTCGGACAGCACGATCGCGAGCGGCTCGCGCGGCTTGCGGCCTTCGCGCGACGCACGCCACTCGAGCTCCTCGAGCACCTTCAGCAACGGCAGCCCGTTGCCGAGCATCTTCGCGATCTTCCGGTAGACGCGCAGCCGCTCGTCGGCGTTCAGGCAGAGCTTCGCCCAGCGGCGGTTCAGCTCAAGTGCCATAGCTGAATCCGACGAGCGACAGCTGCTGTCGCGCGTCGCCCGTCACCGGCGCGAGCGCGCCGACCACGCGCTCGACGCCGCGCGGATCGACGAGCCCCGCCGCGACCTTGCGCAGTGCGTGCTCGGCGAGCGTCATCGCGCCGAGCGTGCGGGTGCAGTACTCGAGCGCGCCGACCTTGTCGCCGTCGCGCAGGAACTCGAAGAGCCGCGCGTCGGGCAGGATCACCTCGGCCACCACCGTGCGGCCGATCGTGCCGGCCATGCCGCACTGCTCGCAGCCGTCGCCCGTGATGCAGACCTCGCTCATCCGGGTGTCGAGCGCGAGCCGCAGCCGCGCGAGCAGGCCCGGCTCGATCCGCTCCGCATGATCGAGGAGCCGCACCTTGCAGTGCGGGCACAGCAGCTTCACGAGGCGCTGGCTGATGAGCCCGGAGATCACCGTGTGATCGGTGATCATCCGCGCGTGCAGGCCGAGATCGATCAGGCGATCGGCGATCGCGAGCGCACTGTTCGCGTGCACGGTCGTCCACACCTGATGGCCCGTCATCGACGCGCGCAGCGCCGTCTGCCCGGACACGCGATCGCGGATCTCGCCGATCATGATCGTGTCCGGATCGAGCCGCATCGCGTTGGTGATCGCCGCCGCGAACGCGAGCGCGCGGGCGTCCTCCGTCGGCGCGTTCGCCACCGGCGTCTGCACCGCGCCGTCGATCGGATATTCGATCGGATCCTCGACGGTGATCACGTGCAGGCTGCCGTGCGATTCGTCGATCTGCGCGGCGAGCATGCGCTGCAGCGTCGTCGACTTGCCGGAGCCCGTCGGGCCGCTGATGATGTTCATCCCGTGCGGCTGCGCGCGCAGCATGCGGAACGCGGCGACGTGCTCGGGCGCGAAGCCGAGCGCCGCGAGATCGGTCGCGTCGCCCGCATCGTTGTACAGCAGCCGCAGCACCATCAGGCTGCCCTCGCTCGTCGGCGTCGTCGCGATCCGCACGCCGTACAGGTCGTCCGGCAGCTTGTCGCGGTCGCCGATGCTCGCGTCCTGCCGCTCGCTCGGCCGGTAGCTGTTGTCCGAGACGGTCGTCATCGCGCCATACAGCGTCGCGAGCAGCCGCTCGCCGTGCTCGCGCGTGTGCTCGTTCACGCGCATGAGTTCGTTGTGGATCCGGAAGTAGACCTCCGTGCTGAAGCGGCGCACCCGAATGTGCACGTCGGATGCGCGCTCGCGGCACGCGCGGCCGATCAGCTCCTTCGCGAGCACCTGCATCACCGTGTGGTCGAGCCGCTCGCCGCCGCCCGCCACGTGCTGGCGGTACGCCTCGCGCACCTGCATCAGCGTCGCCGGCGTCGGCCGGTACGGCCGGCCCATCCGGTCGAGGCGCGCGCGATACGACAGCACGAACGGATTCATCTCGTGGCCTTCGGCGATCAGCAGCCGCCCGTCGTCGAACAGGCAGACGAACTTGCGCTCCTCGACGCTCGCGGCGAAATCGCCGGCCTCGCTGACCGCGCGCGGGCCGCGCGGCGGCGCGGCGGCGTCGGCGGCGCTCGGCGTCGCGCGCGCGGCGGCCGTGTCGGGTCGTTGCGCGTCGTGGCTCATGATCCGCTCGCCGGCCGCGCGGGCAACGTCGGCAGCGGCGCGGCCGCGTCGGCCGGCAGCGGCGGATTGCCCGCATAGGCAGGCGACGGCGGCGCGCCCGTCGACAACCGGTACGTGCGCCCGCGATTCGACACGACGACCGCGCGCGGCTCGATCGCGACCACGCGTGCGCCGTCGGGCAGCGCGTCGCCGCGCTGCACCTCGAATTCCGCGCCGCCGTTCATCCGCAGCGTCGCGAACGCGCGCTTGCCGACGCCTTCGATCGCCGTCACCGCGAACTGCCCGGCCGGCGCGCCGCCGCCGAGCGCGCGCGCGAGCTGCGCGGCGCGCTCGATGACCTGCTGCTGGGTCTCGAGCTTCTTCAACTGCGCCTGCAGCAGCACGGTTTCGCTTTGCAGCTGCGTGAGCCGCGCGGCGGTCGCGCCGCCGTCGTCGGACGGCGCGGGCCCCGCCGCGCGCGCGGCGCCGGCGAAGAGCGCCACGCCCAGCGCGCACATCAAACGGACGCGACTATTTCGCATAGAGCACTCCTTCGAGGGTCCACTGATTGTTCTGGTAAGCGATGCGCTCGACGCGCAACCCCGGCACGTCGATCGCGCGCACGAACTCCGGCGGCGCGATGCCGCCGAGATTCGCGTTCAGCCGGTACGCGCGCCACGTGGGCGAAGCGGGCAAGGCGGCCGCCTGTTGCGCGAGATTCGCGAGCGGCGCGCGCGGCCCCTGTTCGGGAAGCAGCCGCTCCAGTTTAGCGGCCGCGTCGAGCCATTGGAGACGCGCGAGAAGTTGTGTCCTGACAACCGAATCGTCGGCGAGCGGCGTATCGTTCGCCGTCGGCGCGGTGAGCGGCACGTCGAGCGTCGCGCGCTCGCCGTCGGTATCGAGCGTCGCGCCGGGTTCCACCACGAGCAGGTAGCGCACGTTCGAGCCGTTGCGCGCCCACGCGTAGTGCGCGGTGCCCGGCGTACACTCGTAGCGTTCGAGCCGCCAGCCGCCCGGCGCGAGCCGCCCGAAGCGCATCGCGCACGCGCGCGCGAACGCGAGCGCGTCGGGCAGCGCCGCCCACGGCGGCGCGACGGGGCCGCTTCTCGCCTGCCGCGCGGCGAGCTCCGCGCGCACGCGCTCGAGCGCCGCCTCGCGCTCCTCGGCCTCGACCTTCGCGCGATGATGCCAGTACGCGAACGCGCCGCCGAGCACGACGCACGCCGCCGTCGCGGCGATCAGCGCGGCGCGCGGCGACAGACGCCGCTCGACGGGCCTGAGCGCCCACCAGCGCTCGGTGCGCGGCCGGCCGCCGCGGCGCGGCAGCAGATCGTCGAGCCGCTTCGGCTGAAAATTCTGGAAGCCCTGCCGCTCGAGCTCCGGCTCGCCGATCACGACGTTCCAGCCGCCCCACGCGTAATCGGTATGCAGCCGCTCGAGCGCCTCCTCGCGGCTGCCGACCCAGTCGCCGTTCGGCATGAACGCGTGGTCGCGCACCGCGAAGTACGCCCAGCGCCCGTCGGGCAGCGCAAACGCGCCGAGCCAGTTCGGCGCGGGCTGACGCCGGCCGTTGTAGAACGCGCCCTCCAGCGCGATCGCGCGCGACACCATCGCGCCGAGCGACAGATGCCCGGGCGCGAAGCCGTCGCGTGTGTTCGCGTAGCCCGCCGCCGCGACGCCGCGATCGATGCGCAGCACCATCAGGTCGAACTTCAGTTTCTTCGCGAGCTCGACCGCTTCGGCGCGCAACTCGTTGCGCCTCGACAACGATTGCCAGAACAGGCCGCCGACGAAACGCTGGCGGCCGATTTGAATCACCTGCGCGCTCATCGCCGGCTCCGTCAGGCGCCGCCGCGCTGCGTGACGGGCGTGATCAGGATCACGATCACCTCGCGCGCGCGCTGCGCCTCGTAGCCGCCGCCGAGCGCGATCATCTTCGGCGTGCCCACGCCGCGCTCGTCGAGCGAATCGTTCGCGCCTTCGTAGCCGCTGATGACGAGCGTCTCGCCCGATTTCATCGCGACGCGCTGCAGGAAGTTGCGCATGTCGACGTCGGGCGTCTGGATGCGCGCCAGGCCGCTGCCGCCGGTGCTGCTCGTCACCTCCTTCAGCTCGAGCAGCGACGAGATGTTGGTCGAGAACTGCAGCATCACGGTGCCGTCGTCGAGCACGTGCGGCAGCAGCGTCATGTTGAAGCCCGTCGTCACGACGCCCGGCGTGAGCGCCGTCGACGAGCCGACGTTCGCGGTGTTCGTCGTCGACACCGACGCGAGGTAGCCCGTCTGCGTCGCGACCTGCACGGGCACCGGCTGGTTGTTGAGCGTCGTGACCGACGCCGACGTCTTGCGCCGCACCGTCCCCTGCTGCGACAGCGCGCGGATCAGCAGCTTCGTGCCGTTGAAGCGGCTCGTCGGGCTGAGCACCGCCGCGGACATGTCGGCGGGCGCCGTCAGCGCCGTCGGATGGAACGGATTGGTGATGCCGAACCCCGCGGACATCGTCTTGTAGACGAGGTTCCAGTCGATCCCGTACGCGTCGCCCGCCTGCAGCGACACGCTGAGCACGGTCACGTTGAGCAGCACCTGCCGCGACAGCGAGCGGTTCTGCTGCGCCATGAACGCGGCGACGCGCTCGAGCACGTCGGGCGTGTCGGTCACCGAGATCGATCCCGTCGCGGGCGAGGCGACCGAGCTGCCGTAGCGCGAGAGCATCGATTGGATCGCGCTTTGCAGGCCGTTGAACACCGACAGCTGCGAGTTCACCGCGGTGTTCGCCGTGTTGTTCGCGGTGAGGCCCGTCGTGCCGGAGCCCGCGCCGTTGATGCCGCCGCCCGAGCCCCCCGAGCCGCCCGACTGCGAGCCGCCCGCGGCGCCGTCGCTCGTCGCGCCGCTCACGACCGATGCGTTCAGCGACGAGTCGCCCGGAATCGCGTTGACCTGGAACGTGCGGGTATCGGTGAAGAAGAAGCGGATCGCCCCCTGCTCGTACTTCCAGGACACGCCGAAGCGCGCGCAGGCCGCGTCGAGCAGGCCGCGCAGCGTGCCGCCCGCGTACAGCACGCGCACCGGCGCGAACGACGTGCCGCCGCCGCCCTCCGAGCCCGCGCCCGCCGCGCCGCCGCCCGTCTTGCCGCCGCCCGCCGATGCGCCGCCCGGCAGGCCGGGGGGCAGCGGCGGCACCGCGCGCGCGCCCGATGCGTCGAGAAAGGCCGGCGCGCCGCGCGCGGCGTCGCCCGCGCCGCCGTGCTGCGAACGCGCGGCCGCCTGCTGCGCGCTCGCGGCGACCTGCGTCGGCACCTGGGTCAGGCGCGTGATCTGCTCGGCGAATTCGGACAACGAAGCGACCGAGCGATCGAACGACGCCGGCTCGTCGAACAGCGGCGGCAACTGCTCGCTGTTGCGCAGCTTGACGGTGCCCGCGGACACCCACAGCCCGTTGTCGACGACGACGGGCGCGAGCGAGCGCACGCTGTTGTCGCCGTCGGATGCGCGCTTGAGCAGCGCGCCGGTTTCGTTCGAATCGCGCCGCGCGTCGCGCTCGATGCCGCCGCGAAGGCCGGTGCAGCCGGCGAGCCATGCGACGGCCAGTAATGAAATGGCGAACAGCACGCGCATCAGCCCGCTCCTTGCGCGACGACGCGCAACACGTGATTGCCTCGATAGAGAATCGCCTGGATCGGCGTCGACGTACGGCCGAGGCTCGCGACGAGCGCCTGCAGCGCATCCTCGAACGAGCCGCGCAGCGTCGCCTGCGCATCGATGCTGAAATCGACGGGCGCGTCCCAGACGAGCTGCCAGCCCGCCGTGTTCGCCCATCGCGACAACACCCCGCGAATCGTGCCGTCGGAGACGCGCACGTCCCATGCGGGCAGGGTTCGAAGGGGTACGTCCGCGACCGGCATGTCCGCGACCGGCGGCTGGCCGGCCGTCGCCGCCGCGCCGGCCGGCGGCTGCGCCGCGGGCACCGTGTCCGCGGCGCGGCTGGCCCCCGCCGGCGCCGCCGTCTGCGGCGCGCGAACCACGTCGACGCGCGGCGCCGTCAACGGCGCGTGATCGAAACGCTCGGCGAATGCGCCGCCCGGTGCCGGATCGGTGCCGGCGGGCGGACCGCTCGCCGCGCAATCGGTTGCAAAAAGCGCGAACGCGATGAACGCGGCCGCGGCGACCGTGGCGCCGTGCATCATGATTTTCCTCGTTACTCGACTGCTGCCGTGCGCCGCTGGCCCCCGCGCTTTGCCGCCCGACGCATCCCGATGCCGCGTCCGACGCGTCGGACTGCCTTCGCGGCCGGAAATGGCTTTCCGAACCCGGGATTACCTCGGCTTTACATAATAGGTCTGCGCACGCAGTCGCATTATTGAAATGATTATTGCGCGGCAAATATACCCCGAACAGTTTGACAAAAGCTAGTTGGCATGCAAAATTCAATAGACCATTCAATTTCCCACTCGCCGCGCGCGAAATGCGCCGTCCACTCCATTCATTGGAATCGCCACCAAGATGAACCAGCATGCCGCCGCCGCCCCGCTGCGCGATCTCGCGGGCGAAGTGCTCGGCCTGATCGACCTGAAGCAGATGTTTACCGACATCCACATCGAACAGGACCGCCCCGTCACGATCAAGACGCCGCGCGGCTGGGTCGAGACGAGCGACGAACCGGTGCTCCTCGACGACATGCGCCCTCTGCTCGATGCGATCGACGAGCACTGGGAGAGCGCGCTGCGCCAGGGCACGCTCGACCGCCCGTTCGTCCTCACGCGCTGCCGGCTGCGCTGCCACGTGTATCGCGCGGGCGGCGGGCGCAAGATCGTGATCTCGATGCGGCGGCTGCCGCTCAAGCCGCTGCCGCTCGAGGAGCTCGGCCTGCCCGTCTACGTGCGCTCGATGCTCGACAACACGAAGGGCATCATCCTCGTCACCGGCCCGACGGGCTCCGGCAAGACGACGACGATCGCTTCGCTGCTCGAGCACGTCAACGCGACGCGCAACACGCATATCGTCACGATCGAGGAACCGATCGAATACTATCTGGAGCGCCGCCAGTCGATCATCTCGCAGCGCGAAGTGCCGACCGACACGCCGAATTTCCCGCACGGGCTGCGCGAGGCGCTGCGGCAGAAACCGGACGTCGTGATGGTGGGCGAGGTGCGCGACGCGCAGACGGCCGACACGCTGCTGCAGGCGGGCGAATCCGGGCACCTCGTGCTCGCGACGATGCACACGGGCAGCGCGGTCAGCGCGCTCAACAAGCTGCTGTCGTTCTTTCCGGTCGAGCAGCGCGACCGGCACGCGGTCGCGCTCGCCGAATCGCTGATCGGCATCGTCTGCCAGAGCCTCGTGCCGAGCGCGGACGGCGAAAGCCTCGTGCTCGCGAGCGAGCTGCTGTTCAACAACAACAACCAGGTCGCAAAGCTGATCGCGGACCCGACCAAGCTGCACCTCGTCAACGAGTTCCTGCGCCGCCGGGAGGACAACATGTCGCGCTCGCTGAACGACGACCTCGCGGCGCTCGCGGCCCGCAACCGGATCACGACGAAGGATGCGTTACGGGCCACTTACAATCGGCTCGAGCTGCATGAAATGATGCAGTCGATTGTTAATCGATAGCGACCGCGCGAAGCGGGCCCGGCGTTTTTATACATCGATCTAAAATCTGAAAAAAATCATATAAACAAGCGGCGCCCCCGCGTTAATCGACTGGACGCGTTAATTTCAAAAGGCGATTGCCATCGTGCGCCTAAATCGTGCGCGATCGACGTTTGATCGACGTTTGATGGCCATTTGATGACCGTTGATTGAGCGCCGTTTAATCACGGCGGAATTCGCATCAATTGCCGAGCAGGCGGGTCTGCGCCCGCAAGCCGAGGCCGGCGGACGGCGAAGGCAGCGGCGCCGCCGGCGGATGCGCGCGCGCGGCCGCCTGCGCGCGCGCCGCGGGCTCGGCGGCGTCGGGCCCCCGTGCGTTGGCGGCGACGGCCGCGGCCGCCGGCGCGTTCGGCAAGGCCT
The DNA here is from genome assembly GCF_000011705.1 of Burkholderia mallei ATCC 23344. NCBI lineage: Bacteria > Pseudomonadati > Pseudomonadota > Betaproteobacteria > Burkholderiales > Burkholderiaceae > Burkholderia > Burkholderia mallei. The sequence goes on from NC_006349.2 coordinate 1,752,482, forward strand.
GCGGCGGCAAGCGCGCCGGATCGGCCGGCACCGCTCGCGGCATCACCAGCACGAGCCGCTGCTCGCCGTGCGCGGCCGACGGCAGCGCGAGCGCCGCGCACTCGCCCGCCGCGAGCGTCACGCCGGCCACGGTTTCGCGCGACGACGCGCCGGCCGCGTCGCCGTCGGCCCGACGCTCGACGATCCGTATGTCGAGCGCGTAGCGCGCCGGCTGCGCGGTCTCGTGCGGCGTGACCCGCATCGCGAAACCGTTGCGCCGCGCATCGAGCGCGCGCGCGTCGCCATCGCCCGACGCGACGAACGACAGCCGCAGCCGGCCGAAATCCGCGCGGCTATCGGGAAGCGCCAGCGTCGAGTCGTCGGCGTCGATCGACGCGTCGCCGTGCGCGGCAAGCTCGGCGATGCGCGCGCGCACCGGCGCGCAGCCGGCAGGCGTGGACACGATCGCGATGCGCACCGCGGATGCGCGGGGAGAGTCGGCCGAGCCGGCGGATGCGTCGACGGCGTCGGGAGCGCCTGAGGCGGCGGATGGGCCGGATGCGGCGGATGCGCCCGACGCGTCGGGTGCGGCGGACACCGCGGGCGCACGCCGCGCCCCCGCCGCGGCCGCCTCGTTCCGCGCGCCGGACGGGCGGGACGCGCCCACGAGCCGGCCGCCCGCCGACGCACGCGAACCGTCGCGCGCGACGCCCGCATCGCGCGACGCGCCCGAAGCCGGCGCGCCGTCGCGCCATCGCAGCCCGAGCGCGTCGAGCTGCGCGGGCGCGAGCGTTGCGCCGAACGCGTCGATCCGGATCGACGCGGGCCGCGTATCGAGCTGCGCGACGAGCCGCGCGTCGTGCGCGAGCCGTGCGGGCACGTCGCGGATCAGCACGGTGTTCGAGCGTGCGTCCGCGTCGACGATCGGCAACGATGCGGTGAATTCGCGCACGCCCGGCACCGCGCGCGGCTCGGCGCCGTCCTGCTCGAGCCGGCGGCGCAGTCGCGTCGCGAGCCCGGGCAGCACCGCATCGTCGCCGTCGCCATCGCCGCGCACGACGCGGTCGGCCGCCGCGCGCGCGCGCAGCCGGAACGCGCGCGTCTCGGTGCGCACGCGCGTCTGCGCGGCCTCGTCGAGCGCGCGCGCGGCGGCAAGCACGAGCGCGACATAGCGCGGCGGGCCGGCGACGCGCGCGATCCGCGCCGCGTCGTCATAGCCGGGCCGCCAGCGCGCGTCGACGATCCGCTGCCGCGCGAGCGCCGCGCGCAGCTCGGCGAGCGTCGCGTAATTGAGCCGCACCGCCGCGTGCTCGAACGCGTCGGACGCGACGAGCTGCAACACCGCGCCGTCGTAGTACGACACGAGCCCGCAGGTGCGCGCGAGCCGCTCGACGAAGCGCCGCGGCGGCAGCGCCTCGCGCACGTCGAGCCGGCACGGCGCGCGCGCGTCGACGTCGATGGCGATGCCCGAGCGGCGGCTCAGCTCGCCCAATGCATCGGCGGCGTTCACCGGGCCGACGCGATAGTCGAAACGCGCGAGCGGCCACGCGAGCGGCACCGCCCGCAGCGCCGCCGCATGGCTCGCGAGCGCGAGCGCGACGGCGGCAGCCGATGCGGCCGCGCGCCGCGTCACGACGCGCGGTCCGCCGTTTCCGCGTCCGCGCCGAGGTTCAGGCGGTAGCCGGTCGCGTACGCCGCATGCACGGTCCAGCCGATGCCCGCCGCCTTCAGCCGGCTGCGCAGCCGGCTCACGTACATGTCGACCGTGCGGGTCTGCGCGGACGCTTCCGCGCCCCACACGAGCCGCAGCAGGTCCTGCCGCTGCACGACGGCGCCCGGATGCTCGGCCAGATGCCAGAGAATGTCGAACTCCTTCGCGCTGAACGCGTGCGACGCGCCGCCGTCGGCGACGGTGAGCGTCGCGCGCGACAGCGTGTAGCCGCCGAGCTGCATGCGAGCGCTATCGGCGGACAGCGCCGCGAAGCGGCGCAGCAGCGCGCGCACGCGCGCGAGCAGCGTCTGCCTTTCGAGCGGCTTGATGAGGAAATCGTCCGCGCCGGCATCGAGAATCTTCACGATGTCCTCTTCGTCCGAGTGCACGGTCTGGAAAATCACCGGCACGATCGAGCGCGCGCGGCCGCGCACCCACGCGAGCAGCCGCTCGCCGGTCATCCCGGGCAGATCCCAGTCGAGCAGCAGCAGATCGGCCCAGCTGTCGCCGAGAAAACGGCGCGCATCGAGCCCGTCGTCGAACGCCTCGACGCGATAGCCCTCGGCTTTCAGCCACGTGACGAGCAGCGTGCGCTGCACCGGATCGTCCTCGACGACGACGATCTGCTTGGGCTGCTGCACGGTGCGCTGCATGTTCGGTTCGGACATCGTAAGAAAAGAATCGTCAAGCGAAAAAGGAAATACGCGCACCCGCGCGCTCAGCCGTCCGGCGCGACGCTCGCGCGCCAGCGCGCGATGCCGTCCGGCACGGCCGGCGGCACGGCGCCCGGCGCCGGCGCGAGCATCGGCAAGCGCATCACGAACGTCGTGCCGACGCCGCGATTCGATTCGGCGTGCAGCGTGCCCGCATGCGCGGCCACCACCTGCGCGGCGAGCTGCAGCCCGAGGCCGAAGCCCATCGAGCCGCGCTTGGCGAGCGGCGCGAAATCGGTCATCCGCGCATCCGTCGCGAGGCCCGGCAGGCCGCCCGCCCAATCGCGGATCGCCACTTCCGCGTGCACGTCGCGCACGTGCAGCCGGATCTCGACGCGCGCGCCCTGCCGCGACGCCTGCACCGCATTGTCGATCAGATTCTGCAGCGCACGGGCGACGAACACGCGCGCGCCGCGCAGCCACAGCGGCGCGGCGTCGTCGAGCCATAGTTGCAGCGCGACGCCGCGATAGACCGCGCTCACCTCGAGCTTCGGCACGAGCTCGCGCAGCATCTTGCGCAGGTCGAAGCGCACGAAGTGGCGCTGCCGCAGATCGTCCGCCGCCGACGCGACGAGATAGTCCTGGCCGAGCAGCAGCGCGTGCCGCGCGAGCTGCGCGATCCGTTCGAGCCCGCCGCATGCGGCGAACGCGTCGGGATCGGCGTCGTGCAACTGGGTCAGCGCGAGAATCGAATTCTGCGGCGAACGCAGATCGTGCGCAAGAAAGCGCAGCGACGCGACGCGTTCGTCGAGCGCGCGGCGCAGCGGCGTGACATCGGCCACCGTGACCGTCGCCGCGATCGCCGGATCGTGCTCGACCGGCTGCAGCGTGAGCCACAGGATCGCGTCGTCGGTTTCGAATTCGAATCCTGGTTCGAGCGCCTCGACGAGCGCGGCGAAATCCGTCCCCACCGCTTCGCCGAGCACGGCGGCGAGCGGCAGCCCGGCCGGCAGCGCGCGGCCGAGCAGCGCGTGCGCGCGCCGCGTGGCGGCGACGATCGCGCCGTCGCGATCGAGCGCGAGCGTGCCCCACGGCTGCCTCGCCTGCATCACCTCGAAGATTCGGGCATCGGCCCGTTGCGGCACGCTCAAGTTCGACTCCGGCGGAGCTCGGCATCCGCGAATGATTGGACAGGCCGCGGCGCGGCGGCGCGAGCGCGCAGTGTGACCCGATTCGAAAGCGCTTGTCCAGTGCCGCCGCACCGCGCCGCCCGCGCCCTCAGAAATCGGCCTTCTGATCGATGTCGCCCGCGCTCACCGTCACTTCGTCCGGCGTGAACTCCATGTTGCCGCCCGCGCCGCGCTTGCCGACGTTCGCGACCCCGTACTTGAACGGATTGCCGCCCGTCTCGAGGCGCTCCAGTTCCTTCGTCGCGCCGGAGTTCAGCTTCACGTTGCCGTCCTTGTCGATGACACCGACCGAATTGCCGCTGCCGTTGTAGAGGTTGCCCTGCGAGTCCATCTTCAGGTGCAGCGCCTCGCCGCCCACCTTGGTGTTCAGCTTCACGTCGCGCATGTCCTCGCCGGGCTTGCCGCCCGCCGTCACGTGGCCGCCCGGCCCGCTGTTGCCGGCGTGCGTGTGGCCGCCCGCCGGCGTGTTCGTGTTGCCCGTCGGATCCCCGCCGACGTTCGTATCGTCGCCGCCGCCCGAATCGTCCTGCAGCAGCAGATCCTCGATCTCGTGCAGCAGTTCCTCGATCTTCTGATCGCGGCTGCTCGACGTGGTGGACTGATACTGCGCCGGATTGAGAGTCTGGTTCGAAATGCCGTTAACGCTCATGACCGTCTCGCTATGAATGTGAATCGATTGACGAAAGGAGAAGAGAACGCGCGCGGCCCGCATGCGCCCGCCGTTCGACGCCAAGCTTAGGCAGCGCGCCCGCGCGCGCCGCCCGAGCGCGCGAAGCGGCGTCGCGGCAGCCGAAACGGCGGACCGCGGACCATGCGCCGGCGTCGCGCGGCGCGCCCGCGCTTCGCCGCGCACGCCTTCGCTTCGCACGCGACGCTCGCTCGCGCGCGCGTGAAGGCGATCATCGTCGGCGGCTCATCTCTTCTCGACACATCGCACCGACATGGCGATCCAATCGTGCAACCAGGCCGCGTTGCGCACGCTGCTCTCGGTCTTTTCGGCCGGGCTGCGCGCGGGCGCGCACGCGGACCTCGACGAACTGCTGCTCGCGCTGCGCATCTTGCAGCCGCGCAACGCCGCGCCCGAGCTCTGCGACGTGCGGCTGCGGATCGGCCGGCGCGACTGGCTCGGCGCGCTGCATATCCTGCGCACGCTCGAGGAACAGGAGCGCGGCACGCCGCTCTGCACGGCGCTGCAAAGCTGGTGCCTGTATGCGCTGCAGGACGACGATTGGCGGCGCTATGCGCAGACCGTGTTGCTGACGGGCGATCACGCGTCGACGGTGCTCGTCGGGCGCTTCCTCAAGGTCGACGAGCTCGTGGCGCTCGGCGCCGCCGGCCACGACGACGACGTCGCCACGCGCATCGCGCAACTGCTGCGGCTCGACCGCTATCAGTGGGCGCGGCATGCGCATGCGAGCGGGATTGCTTGAGGGTTCGAGGGGGATCGGCACGCGGGTTTCGGTGTTGGTCGGGCGTGGAGCGCGATTTGCAGTTCACGGTTCACGGTTCGACGATTGCTGGCTGCGAGTGGCGGTTCGTGTCTCGTGTCTCGTGTCTCGTGTTTCGTGCTCTCGCCCGGTGTCCACCGGTGGGTGACTTGCGATGCGAGGTCGTAGCTGACGATTCACGGCTCACCCCTTACGCCCCGCTTCAACGCTCACGCCCCGCATGGTTCACGCTTCGCCGCCCGCCGGCGGGCGAAAACCCGCCGCGCTCGCCAAGGCGCCCCGCGACATCCGGCATCGGCGACGCGGTATGCCGCCTGCGCGGGCCGCAAGCGACACACGAACCCGAGCGCCCGTGATCGCCGGCGTGCGCACCTGCGAGCCCGTGCCCGCCGCTCGCGCGCACCGGCCGAGCCCGCCGCTATGCAAGCCGGCTCGCATAGCGGATATCCCTCCACGGCCATGCCGGATTCTCCACCGCTCTCGCCGTCCCTACCGCTCGCACCGTTCATGCCGCCTGCCGCGACGGCGCGCGCGCTTCGTCCTCCACCGCCCTGCGCAGCGCTTGCGGCGCCTTCGTGATCGCGAACAGATAGCTGTCGCCCGCGCTCATCCCGCGATTCGGCCGCGCCTCGTAATTGCGCACGGTCGCCTCGCAAACGAAGCCGAAATGCGGCATCAGCGGCGCGGCCTTGCCCGTCACCGAGCAGAACGCCTCGATCCGGTATACGCCGGGCTGCGCGATCAGCCAGCCGAGGAACCGATGCAGCATCTCCGACCACGCGCGCGTGCGCACGCGCCCCGGCGCGAAACTCGTCAGGAGTCCGATCTCGACGCGCGGCAAACGGCCATGCATCTCCAGCGTGCCGATCAGGCGGCCGCCGCGCTTCTCGAACAGCCCCCAACTGAAGAACGCGCCGCTGCGCCAGCCTTCGGCGAGGCGGCGAATGCTCGCGCGCGATTCGTCGACGCTGCGATGGACCGGCCACGGCAGATCGAGCGTCGTCGCCCGATCGCCGAACAGCGCGTCGAAGGCTTCGGGCGCGTCGCCTTCGGTGAGCGGGCGCATGCGAAGGCGCTCGGTTTCGATCAGCTCGGGCGGACGGAAAGCATTCATCGGCGGCTCCTCGGTCATGGGAAAACGCACCGATTGTCGAGCGCGGCCGCGCATGGCCGCCGCATGCGCGCGAAGCGGCGGCCGCCGGCCCGAACCGCGTTCGACGCACACCGCGCCGCTTCGTCGACGTTCGTGCGCGGCTGCATCGCTTCGCATCGCTCGCGGCCGGATCGCCCTCGCCGGCGTACAGTGCCGCCACATCGCCCGGCGCGCGCGGCGCGGCGGGCGGCCCCCAGGCTTGCCTTCCTTCAGGAGCCGTATCGTGCCTCGCATCCAATCGTCGTCCCCGCCGATCACCCCATCCATCACCGCCAATCAGCCGACGAACGGCGCGAACGCGCGCGCCGCCGTCACGCGCCAGAAGCGGCCAGCCGGCCATGCGACGCTGTCGAAGCTCGCGTCCTCGGGTAAGAAGGTGCTGCACGCCCGCATGCCGCGCAAGGGCAAGCTCGCGCAGCCCGGCGCGAACTCGTCCGGCGCGGCAACGTCCAAGCCGGCGCGTGCCGAAGGCGGACGCGCCGCCGGCGCACGCCCAGGTGCAGGCGAACGCGCACGAAGGCGATCTCATCGACCTGAGCGATCCGCCGCCGACGACGAAGCCCGCCGGCGCGCAACCGTCGTTGCTCGACGCGCAGCCGAACGATCTGCACGCGCTGCATACGCCCGTGCTCCAGCCCACCGTCCTGCATTCCGCGGCCGCGCCGGCGGCCCACGGCGCGCAGCCGCTCGCCCAGACGCTCGCGGCGGCCGGCATGCCGAGCCTGCAGGACATTCACCACACCACCGACCAGGCGATCGCGATGCAGCACGCGATCGGCCAGGCGAACCAGCGGCTGGCGATCGCGGAGATGCTCAACAGCTTCATGCAGAAGGTGATCGACATGATCAAGAAGGCCGCGTCGCAACCGTGACGAACCGATGCCCGCACGCGCGCCGGCCGCCGTCGCGCGGCCCGGTCCGCTCTTTTCGGCGGCTCGCGTTCGCGCGAGCCGCCTGCGCTGTGTCGAGTGCCAGGGATCGGTGGTTGATCGGCGATCGGTCGGGAATCGGTCAACGGTTGATCGATGGTTCGCCGGCGTGGGTCCACGATTGGTCCGCCATGGGCGAGCGGCGGACCGGCGGCGAGTCAACCGCAGGTCGGCGGCGGCCAGGCAGGCGATCGGCGGCCAGTCAGCGCTTGGCTAGCATGACGGTCCACCCGCGAAGCGCGCGCCCCGCGCGGTTGCGCTCGAACGATCGCAGGATCGGAAACGGCCGGATTGCCATCGCGTCGCGCCGGATCGCCGCGATGCCGTCGCGCCGGCACGCGCGACGACGCGCGCCGCCGCATACCGGACACCGCACGCCGCGCGCCGCCGCCCGAGCGCGCCGATGTCGCCCGATTCCCTCGCATCACGCACATCCCCCCTTCGGTTCCGCACGATTTCGCGAAACCGAATGACGGCGCTTCACCGCTCATCGGTCGAACGTCTGCGAAGGCGCCTCGTCGAACATGCGCCGATAGCCGTTCACGAGCGTCGACCGATGCTGGATTCCCCAGCGGCTCGCGATCTCGAGCACGCTCGCCGCGCGCGGCGCGTCGGACAGCAGCTCGCCGCGAATCCGCTCCATCCGCTGACGGCGGATCAGCTCGCTCGGCGACAGCCCGAGATAGGCCTTGAACGCCGCCTGCAGCGCGCGCTCGGTCACGTCGATGTGCGCGGCGATCTCGCGCACCGACAGCTCGCGCTGGTCGAGCCGCTCCATCAGATAGCGATACGCGCGCCGGTACTTGCCGGGCAGCCTCGCGCTCACGTCGTCGCTCGGCGCGGCCGCCTGCGTGCCGCAGCGCGCGATCGCGAGCGCCGCGCCGTCGGAGCGCACGTGCCGCACCGACGCGAGCGCATAGTGCGCGTACAGCGACGACGATTCGCGAATCCGCCCCTGTTGCTCGCGCACCTTCGCCGCGCAGTACAGGTAGTCGAGCGTCCAGCGCGCGTGCGAGCCGCAACGCCCCGCGGCCTCGCGGTACGGCGCGATCATCGCGTCGGCGACGTTCGGCGCCTGGCCCGCGAGCGCGGCAAGCGCGACCTCCAGGCGCACGCTGCGCTGATAGTCGGCCAGGCCCGCCTTCGCGCACCAGCTCACGTGCGTGTCGATTCGCCCCAGCGCCGCGTGGTCGCCCGCGGCGAGCGCGCGCGTCTCGCGCATGTAGGCGACGCGCATGCGCAGCAACGGCGGCGCATCGGCCGCGCAAGCGGCGTGCGGCGCGCCCGTTTCCGCGAACGCCGCCGGCGGCAGCTCGGCGAGCGCCGAGCGCCAGTACACGTGATCGCCGAGCGCGTCGGCGCGGCCGATCTGGTATTGCAGCAGCAGATCCGCGCGCAGCGCGGCCGCGAGCCGCACCCAGCGCCCATCGGCGTCGCCGCGCGCGGCCGCGTCGAGCACGTCGAGCGTCGCCATCGCGTCCTCGGCGCGGCCGAGATGGTGCATGACGACACACGTGCCGACGAGGCTCTCGAGCTTCTGCGCGGCGCTCGCCGCGCGATCGTCGGCGATCCGCCGGAACCCGGCCTGCGCCACGCCGAAGCGGTTCTGGAAGAACGCCTGCCAGCTCGCGTTGCGGCAGGTCATCACGCGCGTCTGGTCGCGCGATTCGCGCAGCAGCTTCTGCGCGCGGCGAAACGTGTCCTCGGCTTCCTCGAAGCGCCCGAGCACGAGCTGGATGTCCGCGTACGCATGAACGTCGCGCACGTCGGCGGCCGCATCGCCCGGCTGCGAGTCGCAACGCGCGGCGACGAGCGCGACCGCTTCGGCGAAGCGGCCGTCGAGCACGCGCGCGGCGTAGGCGTCGTTCGACGACGGATTGGCGAGCGCGGCGGCGGCGGCGAAATAGAGTGTCGAAAACATGGCGGCTCCTCTCGGCAGGCGGTTTCGAATACGATGATGGGTTCAGGCTCGACCCGTGCGCCGGGCGCCGCCGCTCGTCGCGGGGCGCAGCGCATGGATGCGTGCCGCTATCGTCTCGTTCGCGCCGAATCCGCGCAGCAGTTTGTGACGTTCCGTTACGATTGGCGACGTCGGCGAAAATCGGCGGAATCCGCGAATGCCCGCCGCGCCGCTACACCCGCAGCCAGAAATATTCGCCGGACGCGATTGCGCCGAACATCTCGTCGCCCGATTCGATGATGTTCTGCCGCCAGTAGCGGCCGTGCTCCGCGTAGTGCGCGAACAGATCGGCCACCGTCTCGCCCGTCACGTCCGGCGTGAGCGGCAGGCGCATCAGCAGCACGATGCTGCCCGTGTCCGCGTCGATCCCGAGTTGCGCCTGGTCCTGCGCATAGATCAGCAGGTTCGCCTCGAGCAGCAGCCGATACACGGTAAGCGTGCGGCCCGCGCTGACGATGCCGTAATGGAAATTCACGTACATCGATTCCGGGTCGTCGTCGAAATACTCGATGCGCACGTCGAAGCCCTCGACGTCGATCGTGCGCGTCTCGAGTACGTAATCGACGTCCGGCAAATCGACGACCGCGCACACCTGCGCGACGACCTGCGCATAACGTTCCCAACTCATGACAGTCCCACCCCGGTATCCGACGTCCCCCCAAAAATGACAGCCGGCGCTCGCGCGCCGGCTGCCCAACACGATGCCGAGCAGCAGCCGGCTTATTGCGGCGGCTTCGCGGCGTCGGCCAGCATCTTCACGGCCTGCTTCTTCACGTCGTTCTTCGTGTTCGTCTCCGACATCTTCATTTGCATCTCGGTTGCCGCGTTCGACATCGCGATGCCCGCGTTCATCGATGCGGTCATGCTCGCGATCGCTTCACCTGCTCCGGCCAATGCCGCCATGATCACTCTCCAGAAAAGTGCGTGCTGTCACACACGCATTGATGAAAACCCGGCGTCGCCGCTTCGTCTCGCGGCCCGCCGCTTTTTTGCCGCGCGGCGTGCGGCCTCGTCGGGCGCGGCTCGCGCCGCGCCGTCGGCCGCCGCACGCCGCGCGGCGAAACCCCGGCCGCTACGCGGCCGCCGCGTTCGCCTCGTGCAGCGTCGCGACGATGCGCTGCGCCGCCAGCAGGCCGCGATAGATCTTCTGCATCGCGTCGCGATCGTAGTCGCTCGCCGCGTGCGCGGTGGCCGCGCTCACGCGCTCGGCCGTCTCGCCGAGCGCGCGGCGAATCGCGCCGATCCGCGCGGCCGCGTCGGGCGCCGCGAGCGCCTGCTCGAGCGAGCCGACCTCGCCCGCGACCCTTTCCAATGCTTCGTACATGCCGCTTCTCCCGTCAGTTGAATCCCGTCAGTTGAGCGCCGGCGCGCCCGCAAACACGTGCTTCACGCCGTCCGGCGTCTCGATGTAGCGCACGTCGCCGATCTCGAGCATTCCCGAATACGCGACGGGCACCGGCGCCTCGCCGGACTGGCGCGCATCCACTTCGATCGCACGCACGTTCGGTCCGACATCCGCACGCACCCGCTCGACGGCCGCGCGCAGTCGCGACAGGTCCGGCACGACGCCCGACACCCGGAAACGCCCGTGCCCCGCATAAGCGACCGTCGCGCCCGATACGCCGAGCGATTCGCCGATGCTCTGCGCATCGTCCTGCGCAACGTCGTACCGGCGTTCGACGCGATGCGCGGCGAGCCGGTCGAGCAGCCTGCGCGCGGCAAGATCGTCCGCGCTCGTCGCGACCATTCCGCTGACGGCGACCATCGCGCCGCGCGGCGCCGCATGCAGCTCCGCGTAGCCGGCGCGCTCGAGCTCGCCGCCCAGGCGGCTCGCGAGCGCATCGACGGTCTCGACCGCGGGCGGCGCGCTCGGGTGCGCGCTCGCCAGCATCGCGCCCATCGCGAGCAGCCCGGCGACGAGCGCGCCGCCCGCCGCCGCGCACGCGGCAAGCTTGCGCTGCGCGCCGCGCCGCATCGGCGCCGGGCGGCGGCGCCCACAGCGTCGCGAGCAGCTCGAGATCGCTCGGCCACGCGCCCTGCTCGGGCCCGACGCAAAGCGCGGTCTCGCCGAACGGCACCGGCACGAAATCGAGCATCAGCAGCGGCGAGCCGTCCGCGTCGAACCGGTCCGCCGCCGTCTCGGGCTGCATGCCCGCCGCGCGCCGCGCGCGCGTCACGCCCTGCGCGTCGATCGACAGCAGCAGATCGCCGTCGCGCCAATCGGTGATGCGAATCTCGGCGTCCTCGCCCGCGCCGATCCGGTGCTCGCCGGCGTCGAGCGCGATTTCCACGCCGGCGTGCAGGCCGGTCAGGATCCGCAGCAGCTTCATCGGTCGCTCCCCATCCTTGCGTCGTATGCTTCATTGCCTCGATCGAGTCGCTCGAATCGTGCGAATCGATCCCGCCGCGATGCGCCGCGTCGATCGCGCCGCATCGCTCTTCCATGTGGTCAGAATAGTTCGATACCGCCGCATGCCTCGTTCATCGTGCGAATTCGCCGCCGCGTTTGCGAAGCGCCGCGACGCTCACGATCGCGGCCGCCGCGCGCCGCCGCGCAGCGTCTCGACGCTCGCGATCGCGCGCGCGAGCTGGCGGGGCGTGGACGGCCGCTCCGCGTTGAACACGAGCAGCGGCAGCAGCAGGTAATGCGTGCTCGCGCGATCGCCGCGCGCGGCGGCCGCGTCGCGCACGGCGCCGCCCGCGCCGTGCATCGCGTCGAGCAGCAGTTGCTTCACGCCGCTCCAGCCGATCGGCGTCCACGGCCCCGTGCGCAGGCGAGCGGCGAGCAGGTCCGCGTTGTGGTTCAGCAGCGCGGCCGTGATGCGCGCGCCGGGTTCGGCGTCGATGCGCCGGCCGAGCTGGAGCAGCGTGTCGGCCCACAGATGGCGCAGCGCATGCTCGCGCTGCGCGCAGTCCGCGAGCGTCCGCGCGACGTCGCGCAGCGCACGCTGCGCGGGCTCGGCGGCCGGCCGCGCGCGCGCCGCGCGCACGCGCGGCAGCGCCGATACGTTCGCCGGCTCGCCGTCGCGCTCGTCCTGATCGCGCTGCTGCCGGCCGCCGCCCTGGCCGCCGGCATGCCGGTCGCGCTCGTCGTGCGGCGTCACGTGCGCGTGCGGCATCGTCGGCTCCTCGCCCGCGTCGAACGCCTCTGCCTGGCTGTCGACGCGCCGGCGCCGGCGTGCGCTCGCCGCGGCCGTCTTCGCGCGCGGCTTCAGCTTGGCCAGCATCTGATTGCGCGCGGCAACCGTGTTCGCCTGATAGCCGCTCGAATACGTGAAGCGCGTGTCGTACTTGCCATAGGTCGTCGCGGTGCGCGCGCGCACCGGCCGGCGCCGCCGGGTATCGGGCTTCGCCGCGTGAAGAGGCTGCGCGATCGCGCGCGTGATGCGGCTCACGACGGCACCGCCGCGGACATCAGTTGCTGCGCGAAATGCAGGATCTCGGCGGCCGCCCACGGCCCGGCGATCGCGACGGTCACCGTCACCGCGACGAGCTTCACGCCGTACGAGATGCTCTGCTCCTGCAGCGACGTGATCGCCTGCAGGAACGAGATCGCCAGGCCGGAGGCGGCCGCGACGAGTACGACCGGCAGCGAGATGTAGAGACACAGCATCATGCCTTGCGACGTGAGCCGGATCAGGTCGTCGATTTCCATCGGGCGAGCCTCCTCGAAGTCGGGAATCGGTCAGCGGGCATCAGGAATAGGTCAGCACGAGGCCGTGCACGAGCGTCGACCAGCCGTCCATCACGACGAACAGCATCAGCTTGAACGGGATCGCGACGTTGGTCGGCTGCACCTGGTTCATCCCCATCGACATCAGCACGTTCGCGATCACGAGATCGACGATGATGAACGCGATGTAGAGGATGAAGCCGATGCGGAACGCATCGGTCATCTGCGCGAGCGTGAACGCGGGCGCGAGGACGATCAGGTCGTCCTCGCGCAGTTGCGCGGCCGCGGCCTGCGGCCAGATCACCGACGCGGAGCGCAGGAAGAAACGCTTCTCGCGCTCGCGCGAGTGCGCGGCGAGGAACCGGCGAAACGGCTCCTTCGCCGCGCCGAACGCCTGCAGCATCGCCTGCGTCGGCTGCGGCGACAGCGCCTGCCCCTGAAGCTGCTGCTGCGCGGCGAAGCCGATCGGCGCCATGATGTACAGCGACACGAGAATCGCGATGCCGTTGAGCACCATGTTCGGCGGCACCTGCTGCACGCCGAGCGCGTTGCGCAGCAGGCCGAGCACGACGACGATCTTCGCGTACGAGGTGACCACCATCGCGATGAACGGCACCATGCTCATCACGAGCACGGCGATCAAGAGGCCGGTGATGTCGTTAAACTGAACCATCGTCGCCCGCCATCCGGTCGATCCGCACGCCGAGATGCGCGCCCACCGCGACGAGGCGGCCGCCGCCGATCGCCTGGCCGTATGCGACGAGCCGCACCGGCACGTCGCGCGCGGCGAGCGGCAACTCGAGCACGTAGCCCGGGCGCAGCGCGGCGAGCTCGGCGATCGACAGCGACAGCGTGTCGATCTCGACGTGCACGGGCAGCGCGACCTCGCCGAGATCGGCCGGCTCGGGCGCGGCGTACCGCGCGTCGCGCGGCGGCGCGTCGGCCTGCAACCCGGCCGGCAACCCGGCGAGCGAACCGGGCGACGAATGAGCCGCGGAAGGGGCCGGCAGATCGCCCGCCCGGTCGGCCGGAAATTCAGCCGGAAATTCAGCCGGAACTGCAGCCGGGGAATCGGCCGGAAAATCGGCCAAGGAATCGGCCGGCAAGTCGCCCGCGACGATCGGCTCGTCGAGGTCGTCGGCGGTGTCTGGCATTTCGGTCATCGTCATCGTGGTTCCCTCGATCAGAACGGTTGCGTGCCATTGGGCCGCGCGCCGCGCGCCCCACCACGCATGCAGCGGGCCCGCCCGCGCGGCGCCCAGTGCGGCGGGCACCATGTCGAGCAGCACGTCGCCCGGCCGCAGGCTGCGCAGCACCGCGAGCGGCAGCGCGCGCGTGCCGAGCCGCACGCGCCCCGGCAAGCGCACGCGGGCGAGCCCGCTTGACGCATCGCGGCGCCGCTCGTCGCGCAGCCGGGCCGCGAGCGCGTCGAGCCACGGCGCTTGCGCATCGAGCAGCGCGCAGCGCAGCGGCGCGCCGTCGAGCGCGAACGACAGCATGCAGCGCGTCGCGTCGAGCGCCGCGGCGGGCACCGCGCGCAGCGCGCCGACCGTCACGCCGTCGAGCCCCGCCGCCGCGAACGCGGCGACGAGCGGCGCGAGCAGCGTCGCCGCGAGCGCCGCGCGCAGCGAGAGGCTCGCGTCGCCGCGCGCGTCGAGCGCGGGCGCGGCGACGACCTCGAGCGCCGGAAACGCCGCGAGATCGATCGCGACGTGCGCGGCCGCGCCGCCGCGCCGCAGCTCGAGCACGCCGGGGCGCTCGAAGCACGGCCGCTCGCCCGCCGACGCGCGCCAGTCGGACAGCCCCGGAAAGCGCGCGAGCCAGGCGGCGAGCCGCGCGTCGCAGACGATGCGCGCGAGCGCCGCGTCGAACGCGCTGCACGCGGGCAGCGGCAGCGCGGTGTCGATGCCGGGCGGCTCGGCGGTAGCGGGTTCCAGTTCGATCGGCTCGGTGTTCATCGTCGCGGTCGGGTTCGATTGCGCGCGTTTCAGCCGACGTCGATCTCGATCGTGCGCGGCGCGCCGTGATGCGCGAGCAGCGTGTCGAGTCGCGCGTGCAGCGTCGCGCCATGTGTGCAGAGTAAGTGCCGCGTCGCCGCGTCCGGCGTCTCGAACCGAAGCCGCAAGTCGAAACGCGAAAGAACGAGATGCAGCACCGTATCCGGCAGCAACGCCGCGTCGAGCGGCAGGCTGCTCCCACTGGCCCGACGCGTCGCCGCCGCCGAGCGCGGCGATCTCGGCGGCCAACGCTTCGGCGACGCGCACCACCCGCTCGCGCTGCGCGAACACCTGATTGACGAACGCATCGGCGCCCGCGCACGCGCGCGCCATCGCCTCGCGGCCGAGCGCATCGGGCAGCGCGGCCGGATCGCGCTCGAACGACGGCGCGGCGCCGTCGCGCCACGGCATCGCCGCGTCGCGCGGGCGTTCGCCGTCGCCGCGCGGCGCGGGCGCGCCGGCCGGCGCGACGCGCGAGCGCCGCATCAACTGCGCGTAGTCGAAGCCGCGCCGCGCGGCTCGCGGCGCCGGCGCACCGGCCGGCTCGGCCGCGGGCGCGCCCGCGATGATCCGCACGGGCCTCAGATCGGCGGCGCTCATGCGTGGGCCGCCGTCGGCATCGTCACGCGGCCGACCGGCTGCAACTGCACCTGGTCGCCGAGCTCCTGATACGAATAGACGGGCAGCCAGTCGAGCCGCGCCTCGATCATGCGCCGCGTGTAGCGGCGCACGTCCATCGACGTGACGAGCGCGACATCGTCGCGCGGCGCTTCGCCGACGAACGACGCGATGCTGTCGACGAGATAGCGCACCTGCTCGGGCGGCAGCGCGAGAAAGTTGCCCGCGGGCGTCTGCTTGATCGACTGCCGGATGTGCTGCTCGACCGCCATGTCGAGCAGCACGGCGGGCAACTGCCGCGCGCCGCGCGCCGCGCGATAGGCGAGATAGCGCGACAGGTCGCCGCGCACGTACTCGGCGAGCATCAGCATGTCCTTCTCCTTCGGCCCCCATGCGACGAGGCTCTCCATGATGTCGCGCGCGTTGCGGATCGGAATGTGTTCCTCGAGCAGGCGGCGCAGCACGTCGGCGATGCGCTGCGTCGGCAGCGCCTTCTGCACTTCGGCGACGAGCCCCGGATAATCGACGCCGAGCTGGTCGAGTATCCATTGGGCTTCCTGAATACCCAGGAACAGGTGCGCATTGCGCCTGAGCAGCGCGATCGTCTCGTGCGCGACCACCTGCTCGGCGCGCCACGCGCGCGCGCCGGCCGGCACCGCCTTGTCGTCGATCCAGTAGCTCTCGGCGAGGCCGCCCGCGGGCCCGCGCTTCGTGCAGCGGCCGGCGAGCGCCGGGTCCGACGCCGCGTCGGGCAGCATCGTCTGGTCGGCCGGCAACTCGAGCCGCGCCTGCGGCACGTCGCGCATCAGGATCTCGCACGTCGACGCGGGCAGCGCGTCGCTCGTCCACAGCGTGATGCCGGGAAACGGCAGCCCCTGTTCTTCCTGCAGCTTCGCGCGCTCCTCGTCGAACGCGCGGTCGAGCGCGGCGGGCGCGAGCCGGGCGACGAGATCGGGCGCGACGCGCACGCCGATCGCGCAGGTGAATAGCGGCGCGCGCGGCAGAATCGACGGCGTGCTGCTCTTCGCGCCCGCGCGCTGCAGCGCGATCACCGGCTCGCCGCGCGCGGTCGTGCGCCGCGCGCCCTTTTGCAGCCGGTAGCCGGCGAACGCGAGCATGCCCGACAGCAGCACGAAGAGCGCGGCCGGAAAGCCGGGCACCGCCGCGAAGCCGATCAGCAGCACCGCGGCGAAATACAGCGCGCGATGGCTGCCGCCCAGTTGCCTGGCGATCTCCGAGCCGAGCGACGTGCCGTCGCCGTCGTCGTGATCGTCGGCGACGCGCGTGATCATCACGCCGGCCGCGACCGAGATCAGCAGCGACGGAATCTGCGACACCATCGCATCGCCGACCGACAGGATCGAGAAGCGGTTCGCGGCGTCCCCCGCCGTCATCCCGTGGTACATCACGCCGATCGCGATGCCCGCGACGATGTTCACGAGCGTGATGATGAGCCCGGCGATCGCGTCGCCCTTGACGAACTTCATCGCGCCGTCCATCCCGCCGTGCAACTGGCTTTCCTTGGCGAGCGTCGCGCGCTTGCGGCGCGCCTCGTCCGGCGTCAGGATGTTCGCGCGCAGATCCGCGTCGATGCTCATCTGCTTGCCCGGCATCGCGTCGAGCGTGAAGCGCGCGCCGACTTCGGCCACGCGCTCCGAGCCCTTCGCGATCACGATGAACTGCACGATCGTGATGATCAGGAACACGACGAGGCCGACGACGAGATTGCCGCCGACGACGAGCTCGCCGAAGCTCTCGATGATGTCGCCCGCGTTCGCGTGCAGCAGGATCGATTTCGTCGACGCGATGTTCAGCGACAGCCGGTACAGCGTCGTGAACAGCAGGATCGACGGGAACACCGACAGCGACACGATGCTGCCGACGTACATCGTCACCATCAGCAGCGTGACGCTGATCGCGATGTTCACGCCGAGCAGCACGTCGATCACCTCGGGCGGCAGCGGCAGGATCATCAGCGAGACGATCGCGACGACGAGCACCGTGATGCCGACCTCGCCGCCGGCGGGAAGTTTGAGGGATTTCAGCGTCATGACGACCTCGCGGAGGAAACGGCGGCGACCGCGCGCGCGCCCGAGAGGGACTCGACCCAGCGCAGGATCGCGGCCACCGTCTCGAACAGCTCTTCGGGAATCGACGCGTCGCGCTCGACGCGGTACAGCGCGCGCGCGACGCTCGGATTGCCGACGATCGGCACGCCGAGCGCGTGCGCGTGGCGGCGCAGCGCGAGCGCGCCGTCGTCGACGGCCTTCTCGATGACCCGCGGCAGCGGATGCTCGTGGGGCGCATAGCGGATCGCGACCGCGTAGTGCGTCGGGTTGACGACGAGCACGTTCGCCTGGCCGACCCGCTGCCGCGGCGGCGCGCTCGTCGCGATCTCGCGCGCGAGCCGGCGGCGCTCGCCCTTCGTGTGCGGATCGCCGTCGCTCTCCTTGTGCTCGCGCTTGACTTCCTCCTTCGTCATCCGGTTCTCGCGAACGAACATCACGCGTGCGATCTTGTAATCGGCCGCCGCGAGCACCGCGACGACGACCGACACGGTGCCGAGCAGCTTCATCAGCACCGTCCACAGCACGCGCGCGAGCTGCGGCGTCGCTTCGTACACGCTCGCGACGACGAGCGGAAACAGCGAGGTCATCATCTTCCATGCCACGCACGCGAGCACGAGCGCCTTGACGATCATCTTCACGAGCTCGAGCAGCGACTTCAGCGAGAAGATCCGCTTGATGCCCGCCATCGGATTGATCGCGTCGAACTTCGGCATCACGGGCTCGAGCGTGATCAGGAAGCCCGCCTGCGGCGCCTGCGACACGATGCCCGCGACGATCGCGGCGGCGACGAACGGCAGCATCGTCAGCGCGGCGCTCGCGGCGAGATCGTGCAGCGCGGCGAGCGTCGCCTGCGGGGTGCGCTCGCCGCGCACGAAGTCGAGCGCGGTGCGAACCGCGCGCGAGAGGCCGCCCGTGAGCATCGATTCGCACGCCGTGAGCACGCCGATCGCGGCCGCGAGCGTCATCGCGTCGGCGATGTCCTTGCTCTTGGCGACCTGGCCCTTCTCGCGCACCTTCTTCAGCTTCTTCTCGGTGGGCTCTTCGGTTTTCTCTTCGGCCATCGCCGCGTTTCCTTCGGGAGTCGGAGATGCCGCGTACGTTAGCGGCGCGCCGCGCGCCGCGCGCGCGCCGAGCCGAAGCCGCGCCGCCGGATGCGAAGCGCGCGCCGTGCTTCGCATCCGGCGCGCGCGCTTCGCATCGCCGCGCCCCCGCGCCCGGCGCGCTGCTACCTTGCGGCCCATACGCCTTTTCCCTCAACGTCATGCGCCGCCGACGCGGCGACACGGAGCGCACACCATGGACGAATCCCGGCCGACCTACCTGCGATGCAGCCACGCGGCGCTGAACGGACTGATCGACGCCACCAACCTCGCGCTCGGCGGCGCGCTCGACGGCCCGGCCGCCGATCCCTACGACATCGGCCTGCTGATCGACGCGCTGCGCGTGCTCGCGCCGCAACTGCCCGCCGCCGACATGTTCGACGGCATGCTGCAGATCGCGCTCGGCAACTGGGACGACGCGGCGCGCGCGTTCGCGGAGATCTCGAACGGCACGTCGAACGCGGTCTACGGCAAGGCGCTGCTCGCGCTGCAGGTCAAGCGCGATCCCGAATGGCGGCTCGCCGCCGACGAAGTGCTGGCCGCCGGCGGCCCCGCGCAGGCGATCGCGCTCGTGCGCGCGCTCGAGCGGCAGCACGACGTGCTGCTCGCGAAGGAGCACGCGCAACGCACGGGCGTCTGGGAGCTGCCGGCGTCGGTCGCGGCGGCCAGCGGCGACGCGGCAGGCACGGCAGGCGAGGCGCCGGGCGCGAATCCGTCGGGCGGCTTCGATCCGCAGGCCGCGTTCGCGCATCAGCAATATCTGCGTCTCTGACGAGGAGCTCCGCATGAACACGCCTCTCTCCGCGAGCGATCTGAGCCGCGCGCTCGACGTCGCGTTCTCCGACGCGGCCGCCGCGCCGGCAGGCGCGGGCGCCCCGGCGGCGGCGCCGGTGCCCGCGGAAGTCGCCGGCCGCTTCCAGGCGCTGATGTCCAACGCGGTGCCGACGCCGCCTCTCGCGCACGCGCAGGAAACCAGCGCGATCGCCAAACTCGTCGAAACCTCGGACGCCGAGATCAGGAAGGTGCTCGACAACGTCGAATACCTGAACCTGCACGCGAACGAAATGACGATGAACCAGATGTTCGCCGCGTCGCTGCAGGCTTCGGCCGAAGCGACCGCGATGCAGATCGACATGCAGGCGAAGATGGGCGTCGTCACGTCGACGAAGGACGCGATCGGCTCGCTGATGAAGAACCAGTGATCATGAAACCACTCCGTCTCCCGATTTCCGCCGCCGGCGCGCGCCGCGCCGCCCGCCTCGCCGCGCTCGTCGCGTGCGTGGCGCTCTTCGCCGGCTGCCGGCAGGAGCTGTACGGCGGCCTCGCCGAGCGCGACTGCAACGAGATGATGGCCGCGCTGCTGCAAAACGGCGTCGACGCGCAGAAGAAGACGCCCGACGGCGGCAAGACATGGACGCTCGCCGTCGACGACAAGCAGATCGTCAAGGCGATGGAAGTGCTGCGCGCGCGGGCTGCCCGCGACGCGCTACGACGATCTCGGCGCGCTGTTCAAGAAGGACGGCCTCGTGTCGACGCCGACCGAGGAGCGCGTGCGCTTCATCTACGGCGTGTCGCAGGAGCTGTCGGACACGCTGTCGAAAATCGACGGCGTCGTCGTCGCGCGCGTGCACATCGTGCTGCCGAACAACGATCCGCTCGCGCAGGTCGCGAAGCCCTCGTCGGCCTCGGTGTTCATCAAGTACCGGCCGAACGCGAATCTCGCGACGCTCACGCCGCAGATCAAGAACCTCGTCGTTCATAGCGTCGAAGGGCTGACGTACGACGAAGTGAGCGTCACCTCCGTCGCGGCCGATCCGGTCGATCTCGTGTCGGCCGCGCAGCCCGCCGCGCAGAACTCCCGCGGCGCGACGCTCGTCGGCGTGCTGATCGCGCTCGCCGTGGGCGGCGCGCTCGCGGCCGCGGGCGGCGCGCTGTGGTGGCGCGCGCGCAAGCGCGGCGGCGGCGCGGGCGCGCACGGAATCGCCGCGCGGCCGCGCGGCGGCGCCCGCGACGCGAAGGCCGCCGCGCCCCGGCAGGCCGACGCGCAATGACGGGCGGCGCGCCGGTGGCGAGCGTCGAGGCCCGGGCCGCGTGGCTCGCGGGCTACGACGCGAACGCGCGACGCGCGGCGGACTGGGTCCACGCGAGCTGGCACGGCGCGCTCGCGCCGCTCGTCGCGGCGATGCATGAGCATGCGCCCGCGCTGCGCGCCGCATGCTCGCTGCTGCTGCTGCGCACGCTCGGGGGCTCCGCGCCGACGCTCGGCGGATTCGACTCGCGCGCCGACCGTCTCGCCGCGCTGCCCATCGCCGATACGCTGCGGCTGTTGCGCATGCGCGCTCTGCTGTTCCGGCGCACCGAGCTGCGCCACTGGATCGACCGCGCGAGCCGCGAGCGGCTTGCCGGCTGGGTCGGCGCCGACGGCGGCCGCGCGCTCGCCGCGCTCTGCGCGCAGCCCGACGCGCGGCGCGAGCGCGAGCGCCGCGAGCCGCTCGCGCCGCTCACGCAACTGTCCGCCGACGATGTCGCGTGGGAAGGCTGGTGCCTGTTCGAGCGCGAGCGGGTGTGGTCGCCGGCGGGCCCGATGCGCATCGTGCGTCTCGCGCTGCCGCGCGAGCCCGCGCGCGCGCCGTGGCTCGAGCGCGCGGCGGCGGACGCGGACGGCGCGATGCTGCTCGCGCGCGTGCCGTCGCTGTTTCCGGAGTGGACATGGCTTTTTGGCTGAAAAACCGGCAGATTCCGCTCGTCGACGATCTGCGCATCGACGCGCCGCACGGCGTGCTGCGCCGCGACGCGTTCGAGACGGTTCAGGCGCTCGGCGCCGCGCTCGACGCGCTCGCGGCGGAGCGCGACGCGGTGCTGCGCGCGGCGCGCGACGATGCCGAGCGAATCGCCGCCGGCGCGCGCGCGCAAGCCGACGCGCTCGTCGAAGCCGCGCGGCGCGAGCACGACAGCGCCTACGCGCGCGGCTACGACGCGGGCCGCGCGCAGGCGATCGCCGACTGGCACGCGCGGGCGGCCGATTCGTTCGAGCAGGAGCGGCGCGTGCGCGACCGGATGCGCGAGCGGCTCGCGGAGCTCGTCGCCGCGGCCGTCCAGCAGATGGTGCACACGGAGGATGCGCGCGGCCTCTTCGCGCGCGCGGCGCAGACGATCGAGCGCGTCGTCGCCGGCGCGAGCTATCTGACGGTGCGCGTGTGCGACGCCGATTACGACGCGGCGCGCGAGCAGTTCGGCCTGCTTGCCGACGCATGGCGCCGGCAAGGGCGCAACGTGCCCGTCGATGTCGTCGTCGAGCCGCGCGTCGCGCGCGGCACCTGCGTGTGCGAATCCGATTTCGGCACCGTCGACGCGAGCCTCGATACCCAGCTGAACGCGATCCGCGCGGCGCTCGCCCGCGCGCTCGACGACGCGGGGCGCGCATGAACGCGCTGGCCGATCTGTCCCGCGTCGCCGACGCGATGGCCGCCCGACTCGCGATCGAGCCCGCCGTCGGCATGACCGGCAAGGTGCTCGAAGTGATCGGCACGCTCGTGCGCGTGGTCGGCCTCGAAGCGACGCTCGGCGAGCTCTGCGAGCTGCGCGGCGCGTCGGGCGCGCTGATCCAGCATGCGGAAGTCGTCGGCTTCACGCGCAACGTCGCGCTGCTGTCGCCGTTCGGCACGCTCGGCGAGATCAATCGCGGCACGCGCGTGATCGGCCTGCGGCGGCCGCTGTCGGTGAAGGTCGGCAACGGCATCCTCGGGCGCGTGATCGACAGCTTCGGCGAGCCGATCGACGGGCGCGGCGAGCTCGACTACGACGCGCTGCGCCCCGTGATCGCGGCGCCGCCGAACCCGATGTCGCGGCGCATGGTCGACGCCTCGCTCGCGACCGGCGTGCGCATCGTCGACGGCCTGATCACGCTCGGCGAAGGCCAGCGCATGGGGATCTTCGCGCCCGCCGGCGTCGGCAAGAGCACGCTGCTCGGCATGTTCGCGCGCGGCGCGTCGTGCGACGTCAACGTGATCGCGCTGATCGGCGAGCGCGGCCGCGAGGTGCGCGAGTTCGTCGAGCTGATCATGGGCGAGGACGGGATGGCGCGCTCGGTCGTCGTGTGCGCGACGTCCGACCGCTCGTCGATCGAACGCGCGAAGGCCGCGTACGCGGCGACCGCGATCGCCGAGTACTTCCGCGACCAGGGCAAGCGCGTGCTGCTGATGATGGATTCGCTCACGCGCTTCGCGCGCGCCGGCCGCGAGATCGGCCTCGCGGCCGGCGAGCCGCCCGCGCGGCGCGGCTTCCCGCCTTCCGTGTTCGCCGAGCTGCCGCGCCTGCTCGAGCGCA
This sequence comes from Burkholderia mallei ATCC 23344, assembly GCF_000011705.1. Taxonomy (NCBI): domain Bacteria; kingdom Pseudomonadati; phylum Pseudomonadota; class Betaproteobacteria; order Burkholderiales; family Burkholderiaceae; genus Burkholderia; species Burkholderia mallei. Next base: position 1,775,288 of record NC_006349.2, read on the forward strand.
CCGGGATGGGCGAGCACGGCTCGATCACCGCGCTCTACACGGTGCTCGCCGAGGATGACTCCGGCAGCGATCCGATCGCCGAGGAAGTGCGCGGCATTCTCGACGGCCACATCATCCTGTCGCGCGAGATCGCCGCGCGCAACCAGTATCCGGCGATCGACGTGCTCGGCAGCCTGTCGCGGATCATGCCGCAGGTCGCGACGCGCGAGCATGTCGGCGCGGCCGGCCGGCTGCGCCAGTTGCTCGCGAAGCACCGCGAGATCGAGACGCTGTTGCAGCTCGGCGAATACCAGGCGGGCAGCGATCCGGCCGCCGACGAGGCGGTCGCGAAGATCGACCGGATCCGTGCGTTCCTCAACCAGCGCACCGACGAATACTCGCCGCCCGACGCGACGCTCGCCGCGCTACACGAGCTCGTCCGATGAGCGGCCGCCAACAGCGCGCGTTCGAGACGCTGCTCGCGCGGCGCGCGCAGCGCGGCGAGCGGCTGCGCGCCGAGCAGCGCGTGCTGCGCGCCGAGCGCGACGCCGCGGCGGCCGAGCTCGCGCAGGGCGAAGCGCACGCGCACGCGAAGCGCGACGCGGCGAACCGGTACGCCGAGCGGGTCGACGCGATGGCGGCCGGCCGCGCGCCGTTCACGATCGGCGATTACGCGGCGTGCCGCCGCTATCGCGACGCGCTGCTCGACGAGCACGCGCTCGCGAGCGCGCAATGCGCGCGGCTGCGCGCGGCGCTGCAGGCGAAAGTCGACCGGCTTGCCGCGACCGCGCGCCGGATCGCGCGCAACGACGCGCAGATCGACGTCGTACGCGAGCGGATCCGGCGGCTCGCACGCGCGGCCGAGGCGGCCGCCGAGGACGCGCAGGACGAGGAAATCGAGGAAGGCGTGCTCGCCCGCCGGCTCGCGGCGGCGCGGGCATCGAACGCATCGAACGAGACGCACGCATGACGACCTACGACATCTTTGCGCTGCAGCACCTGGGCGACGAATTCATCCGCTTCATCGTGCTGCTCGCGCTGTCGAGCGAGCGGCTGCTCGTGCTGATGGCGATCCTGCCGGCGACCGCCGACAACGTGATGAAAGGCCCGATGCGCAGCGGCGCGGCGGCGGTGTGGTGCCTGTTCGTCGCGGGCGGACAGCAGGCGCTGATTCCGCAGCTCCACGGCGCGTTCCTGATGATCGCCTGCGTGAAGGAGGCCGTGATCGGGCTCGTGCTCGGCATCGCGGCATCGACGGTATTCTGGGCCGCCGAGGCGATCGGCACGTATCTCGACGACGTCGCCGGCTTCAACAACGTGCAGATGCAGAACCCGAGCTCGGGCGCGCAGACCTCGCTGATGGCGACGCTGTTCGGGCAACTGACGATCGCGTCGTTCTGGCTGCTGGGCGGCATGACGTTCCTGCTCGGCGCGCTGTACGAATCGTTCGCCTGGTGGCCGTTCGGATCGTTCGATCCGGTGCCCGCGCCGCTGCTCGAGATGTTCGCGCAGGCGCGCATCGACATGCTGATGAACATGATCGCGCGGATCGCGACGCCGATGATGGCGATGCTGTTGCTCGTCGACCTGGGCCTCGCGTTCGTCGCGCGATCGGCGCAGAAACTCGATCTGATGTCGGTCAGCCAGCCGCTGAAAGGCGCGATCGCGGTGCTGATCGTCGCGGTGCTGGCGGGGAATTTCGTGAGCGAGATGCGCGGGCAGATTTCGCTCTCGGGACTGGCGCAGCAGATCGGGCGACTCGCGCGGCAGCCGGCGGGTGGGGTTTCGGGGGTTTCGGGGGTTTCGGGGGTTTCGGGGGTTTCGGGGGTTTCGGGTGCTTCGGGTGCTTCGGGTGCTTCGGGCGCTTCGGGCGCTTCGGGCGCTTCGGGTGCTTCGGGCGCTTCGGGCGCTTCGGGTACGTCAAGCACTTCGAGCACTTGGGACGCCACCAGCGTCACAACCGTCCGCTGATTCGCCGAATCATGCCGGTGCGCATCGCCTTGTCGGGCGCGCGATCGGCATCGTGCTCGCGAAACCCGCGGCCGAGCGGGCACGCGAGCCGCCGCGATGCGCTTCGCATGACATTCGGCGTCTTCGCGAGCCCGGCCGGCCTTCGGCTTCGCGCGCCGTACGCTATCCCGGCGATATCGATCGGATTGCCGATCGTTCGATCGACGAAACCGCGCGCGTCGACGTGCGCGGCGCCGGCGCGAATCCGCCCCGGCCGGCGGCGAAAAGCCGCGAGCCGTTCGGTCGCCGGCCCGGCCGGCGCGCACGATGCGCGTAGCGCTGCCCACGTCGTTTTGTCCGCACCGATCCGTTCAGGAGGCACGTCGCCATGTTGAAATCGGTTCAGCATCCAACGCAGCCGTCAACCGTCAGCGGTCCGAATCGAAGCGCGTCGACCCAAGCGACGGGCAGCCCGCAGCAGCGGCCGAGGCGCTCGCTCGGCGCGTTCTCGCAAGGCCAGTTGCGCAGCGCGCGCGAAACGGCGAACCGGACGCGCCACGACGAAACGCCCCGCTTGCCGCCGCTCTCGTTCGGCGAGCCGCTGTCGCTCGACCAGATCGTCGCGCGGCCGCCGATCACCGGTACGTCGGCTTCGACGAACGGCGCCGCGCTCGCGGCGCCGGACGTCATCGAACCCGCCGATGCGCGCTCCGTGCCTTCTCCGTCCTCCCAGTCTTCTCCGCCTTCTTCGCCGCCTCCTTCACGGCCTCCTTCACGGCCCTCCTCGGCCGCGCCGCCGCCGATCGCCCCGCCCCTTCCACCCGCCGCGGACGATTTTCGCGCACCGCTCCCCGAACGCCAGCCCGGCCAGGCCTACGACCGCAGCAAGCCGGGCTTCACGCTCGCCGAGGCGAACGGCATCCGCCCGCTCGCGCCGCTGTTCAACGCGACCGCGGCCCATCATCACGGCGAAGTCGCGGCCGGCCTCGCGATCGGCGGGCTCGCGTCGGGCCTCGCGCACGAGACGGCCGGCGCCGGCATGAACAGCCACGCGCTGTTCGCATCGTGGCGCAAGCGCCGGCGCTACGACCGGCAACTGTCGGCGATGCGCGAGCGCGACGTCGCGGCGTTCAGCGTCGCCGCCATCGGCGGCGACGCGCGCCGGCTCGACCGGCTGATCCTCACGCGCGATCGCAACGGCAAGCTCGACTACGACCTCGACAAGGTGATGAAGCTCGCGGCCAACGACGATCCGCTGCTCGCGGCGCAAAGCGCGCACGCGAAGGACGTGCTGCTGACGCTGTATATCCGCCACGAAGTCGCCGGCAAGCGGATGAGCCGCGCCGCGTACGAACTCGCGCGCAACGCGCTCGGCATCGCGTCGGGCGCGGCGCTGATCGCCGGCACGCAGGGGCTCGCGGCCGCGCCGGCGAGCGCGGCCGCGGTGGCGGCGAAACAGGCGGGCTTCGCGCTCGCGCTGCTCAACGCGCTCGACGTCGGCAAGGGCGTGCGCGGCCTCAAACAACGGATGCGCAACGACAAGGCGCGCGACATCGATCGCAGCGCGCTGCGCAGCCGCATGACGCTCGATACGCGCGGCATCGACGACGAAACGCCCGACGAAGCGATCAAGGGCGTCCACGCGGTGCTGAAGGACAACGGCCGGATCGAGGCCGATCGCAAGCGCTTCGGCAAGCTCTTTCCGGGACGCTGGATCGATGAGAAGAAATCGACGACGAACAAGAACGACATGGCCGACCTGACGGCCAGGCACGCGTTGACGCTCGTCGAGCGCAGCATCGCCCGCTTCGCCGGCGAAGGCGATGCGAATCTGCATGCGTTCCATGCGCGCGTTCATCCGCGCAATGCGTCGACGTCGCAGCAAAAGCGCGCGCTGCGCGATGCGATCGAGCGCGACGCGCACCTCGTCGACGCATACAACCTGATGCGCGACCTCGGCATGCGCGGCGGCGAGGCGCGCATCGCGATCGACGGCCTGATCGCGCGGCGCATCGAGATCGGGCTCGCGAACGATCCGGCGACGTCGCGCGCCCGCGCGACGGACGCGGGCCGCAAGCACGCGGAGCAGCAACGATCGGGCGAGCGCGCGCCCGACGACGTCACCGCGATGCGCACCGTGTTGCAGCGGCGGTGAGCCGGCGCTCGGTGCTTGGCGCCAGGTGCTTGGCGTTCGTCGCTCGTTGCGCGGTGCTCGGCCCCCCATGCCCGACATTCAGTGCCCAGCGCTCGGCGCCCGGCGCTCGACGAACGATCCGCGCATGCGCGCACACACGCTCTCGCAGCGGCGCGGCGCAGTCGCGTCCGCCCGGCCGCGGCGCATGCCGCGCCCCACGCGCGCCGCCCGTACCGCGCGGCGCCATGCGTGCGCGTGCGCCGCGCTAGGTGCCGGACAGATAGGCCAGCGTCTTGCGCTCGCCGCGGAACGCCTCGCGGCCGTGCATCATCGTGAGGTTGTCGATCATCAGCAAATCGCCGCGCCGCCAGTCGAACATCAGCTTGTTCGCCTGCAACGCGCGCCGGATCTCGGCGAGCACGTCCGCGCCGATCGGCTCGCCGTTGCCGTATTCGCACTCGTGCGGCAGATTGCCCTTGCCGACCAGTTGCTCGAACGTGCTGCGCAGCCGCGGCGCGAGCGCCGACGGATGCCACAGCTCGGCCTGATTGAACCACAGCGCGTCGCCCGTCCGAGGGTGCGTGACGATCGCGTCGCACGGCGTCGTGACGCGCAGCCCCTGCGGCAGCCACGCGCACGTCGAGCCCTGCTCGGCCGCGATCCGCTCCACCTCCGCTCGATCGTTCGTCTGATACGTGTCCTGCCAGCTCTTGCCGAGCCGCACCGCCGGGAAATTGCGCACGTAGTTGATCCGGTTGCGGCTCAACCGCTCGACGATGTCGGCGGGCACCGCGCGCAGCACGTCGCCGCCGTGCGCGAGCGGCGTCTGCCCGCCGGAGGCGGCCGGCACGAGGCAATAGAAGAACAGCCGCCGCGGATACGCGGGCAGATACGACATCTCGTTGTGCAGCGAGATCCTCTCGCTCGCCGGATGATCGGTGGACGTATAGACGCCGGGCGCGACGCGGCTGCGCGGCGAATCGCCGCCGACGTAGCCGAACGGCTTCGCGCCGAGGCATTCGGTGATCGCGCGGAAATCGTCGGCGCCGTTCAACCCGAAGCCGCGAAACAGCACGCCGCCGTGCTCGCGCAGCAGCCGCGCGACGCCCTCGGCGTCGTCGGCCAGATAGTCGCGCAGCGCGTGAAGGCTCGCGTCGCCGCGCGGCGTGACGACGACCGGATGATGCTGCGCCTGCCCAAACAGCGGTTGTACGTTCATGTTGATCCTCACCTTTGACAGGGCGTCGGCGGCGCGGCGCGCGCGCCGCCGGCGCGGTTCGGTTCGTCTAGTGCACCTGCGCGAGCCGCGCGGGCGCGCCGGCCGTGCGCTCGAGCAGCGCCGCGATCGACGCCGCGTGCGGCGGCTGCAGCATCGTCATGTGATTGCCGCCCGCGCGCACGATCCGCACGTCGTCCGCGAGGCCGCGCCACTGCTCGGCCTGCTCGTCGCGCCACGCGTCGAGGTCCGCGTCCGCTTTCGCGTTCGCAATCAGCACGACGTGCATCGTCCCCGCGTAGAGACCCGCGGGCCGATACGGCGTGTTCACGTTCATCTCGAGCACCCGCACGACGCCAAGCAGCACGTTCGGATGCACGGACGGCGGCAGGATCTTCGCGCGCACGAGCGCCGCGCGCAGATGCTCGATCTGCGCATCGTGCGCGAGCGCGGCCAGATCGTCGCGGCTCACACCGAGCGGGCGGCCCAGATGCATCTCGTACAGCTCGACGAGCTTCGCGAGCGCGTCCACGCGCGTCTTGCGCCCGCGCACGATGTCGGTCGCGCCGGGCCGCTCGGTGTCGAGCAGCATCAGCGTCGCGACGCGCTCGCCCTGCTCCTGCAGCCGGCACGCGATCTCGTAGGCCACCCAGCCGCCGAACGAATGGCCGACGAGGTGGTACGGCCCGCGCGGCGCGGCTTTCCGGATGCTTCTCAGGTACGCGCGCGCGGCCGTCTCGACGTCGAGATACGGCACCATCGTCCCGCACAGGCCGCGCGGCTGCAGCCCGTCCACGGAGAACGTCGCCGGCAGATGCCGCGCGAGCGTCGAGAACGTCGTCACGCTCGCGCCGGCGCCCGGAATGCAGAAGAGCGTCGGCGCGCGCGCGTCGCGCGGGGCCGTCTGGATCGCGATGCGCGGCGCGTAGCCGCGCTCCGCGCCATCCGCGCGCGGCCCGCCGTGCACGGCGAGCGCATCCGTGATGCGCCGCCCCAGTTGCTCCGCGTGCGGCGCCGCCACCATCGTCATGTGGTCGCCGCTCGCGGGCAGGCAGATCACCCGGTCCGCGACGTCGTGCCAGCCGTCCATCGCCCAGCCGTTGCGCCACATCGGCTCGTCCTGCGCGACGAAGTGAATCACGTCGACGGGCAGACGCGGCGGCACGTAGTTCAGCTTCGCATGCTTGATCGCGTATTGCACCGCGACGTGCCGCTCCATCAGCCCGGTCGGCAGATCGATCGGCAGCATGCCCGCCGCCTGGCACGCGTGCAGCATGCCGCGCACGTCGAAGGCATCGCCGAGCGCATGAAGCCGCGTGCGCAACGCCTCCGGAATGTCGTCGGGAATGCGCGCGAGCACGCACGCGGTGACCGAGCGGTCGATCGGCGCGGATGTCGGCGAATCGATCATGCAGAGGAACTCGACCGTCTCGTCGGCCGCGATCAGCTGATGGGCCATTTCGAACGCGATGTTGCCGCCCGCGCACCACCCGGCGAGCCGATACGGCCCATGCGGCTGCACGCGCCGCATCGCGTCGACATATTGCGCGGCCATCTCCTCGATCGTCGCGTGCGGCGTCTCGCCCGCGAGGAAACCGACCGCCGCGAAGCCGTACACCGGAATCTCCGGCGCGATGCCGGGCAGCAGATCGCCGACGAAGCCGATCTCGCCGAGCCCCGAATGAATGAAGAAGAGCGGCGCGGCCGTGCCCGCGCTGCGGAACGCGACGAGATTCGACGACGCCTGGCGCGTCGACGCGCGCGCGACCGCCGACGCGAACACGTGCAGCACCGGATCGGCGAACAGCGCGCGCAGCGGCACCTCGACGCCCAGCACATCGTGCACGCGCGCGACCATCCGCACCGCGAGCAGCGAATGCCCGCCGAGTTCGAAGAAGCCGTCGTGCCGGCCGACGCGCTCGATGCCGAACAGCTCCGCCCAGATCCGCGCGAGTGTCGTCTCGATCTCGCCCTGCGGCGCCGCGTAGTCGCGCCGCACGTACGATCGCTCGTCGGGGGCGGGCAGCGCGCGGCGCTCGAGCTTGCCGTTGGGCGTGAGCGGCATCGCCGGCAGCCGCACGTACGCGGCGGGCACCATGTATTCGGGCAGGCGTGCGGCCAGATGCGCGCGCAGCGCGGGCGCGCCATCCTCGTGCCCCGCGCGCGGCACGTAATACGCGACGAGCGTCTTGCCGCCGTCGCCGCCGTCGTCGCGCGCGAGCACCGCCGCCTGCGCGAGCGCGCCGTGTTCGAGCAGGCACGCTTCGATTTCGCCGAGCTCGATCCGAAAGCCGCGAATCTTCACCTGGAAGTCGGCGCGGCCGATGCAGTCGAGCATGCCATCGGGCCGCCATCGGCCGAGGTCGCCCGTGCGGTACATCCGCGCGTCGCCGCCGACGAACGGATCGCGCACGAAGCGCTCGGCCGAAAGCGCCGGTCGGTTCAGGTAGCCTTGCGCGACACCCGGGCCGCCGATGTGGATCTCGCCCGTCACGCCGACGGGCACCGGCGCGCCGTACGCGTCGAGCACGTAGACCGACGTATTGCCGATCGGCCGCCCGATCGGCGCGGCCTGCGCGGCGAGCGTGCGCGGCTCGGCTTCCCAGACCGCGGCGAACGTGGTGGTCTCGGTCGGGCCGTACGCGTTCAGCAGATGGCGCGGCGGGCCCGCTTCCATCACCTTCCGGTAGACCGCCGGATCGGCGCGCTCGCCGCCCGAGATCACGCAGCGCAGCCGCGCGAACATCGCCGGATCGAACGACACGCACCGGTTGAACAGCGCCGTCGTGAGGAACAGGCAGGTGACGCCGATCGACGACAGCTTGCCGGCGAGCGCGCCGAGATCGAGCAGATCGTCGCGCTTCACGATGCCGATGCTCGCGCCGTTGAGAAGCGCCGTCCACACTTCGAACGTCGACGCGTCGAACGCCGGGTTCGATGCGAACGCGAACCGGTCCGACGCGTCGAACGTCGCATAACCGCTGTTCACCGCCAGCCGCGCGATGCCGCGATGCGTGACGAGCACGCCCTTCGGCTGCCCGCTCGAGCCCGACGTGTACATCACGTATGCCGGTGTGTCGCCGCCGCACTGCGGCGCGCGAGCGGGCGCGTCCGACGGCCACGGCCCGGCAAGCAGCGCCGCCAGATCGCGCTGCGGCACGCCGGCCGCCGCCGGCCAGTCGAGCGCCGCGTCGCCGAGCACGAGCCGCGCGCCGCTGTCTTGCGCGACGAACGCCTTGCGCGCGGGCGGATTGCCGACATCGACGGGCACGTAGGCGGCGCCGAGCTTGAGCACCGCGAGCTGCGCCGCGACGAGCCCGATCGACGGCTCGAGATGCAGCGCGACGCGATCGCCCGCGCGCACGCCGGCGTGCGCGAGCGCGTGTGCGATGCGGTTCGCGCGCGCATCGAGCGCGCGATAGTCGAGCGTCGTCGCCCCGTCGACGATCGCGGTCGCATCGGGCGTGCGCGCCGCCTGCGCCTCGAACAGCCGATGCACGCCGCTGTTCGCCGGATACGGCCGCGCGGTCGCGTTCCGGCGCTCGATCAGATCGCGCCGTTCGTCGCGCGACAGCATCGGCAATGCATCGACGCGCTGCGTGTCATCGGCGACCATCCCTTCCAGCAAACGCCGCAGGTAGCCGGCGAAGCGCTCGATCGTCGCGCGCTCGAACAGCGCGCTCGCGTATTCGAGACCGCCGTCGATCGCATCGCCGCTCTCGCGCAGCGACAGCGTCAGATCGAACTTCGCGATCGTGCGCGCCGCGTCGTCGAGCGGCTCCGCGCGCAGCCCTTCGAGCCGCATCTCGCCGCGCGACGCGTGCTGCCACGCGAACATCGCCTGAAACACCGGGCTATGCGAGAGACTGCGCGCCGGCTGCACCCGCTCGACCACATGCTCGAACGGAATGTCCTGATGCTGCTGCGCGGCGAGCGTGCGCGCCTTCACGCGCGCGAGCAGCTCGGCCACGGTCGGCGCGCCGTCGAGGTCCACGCGCAGCGCGATCGTGTTGACGAAAAAGCCGATCAAGCCCTCGATCTGCGCATGGCCGCGGTTCGCGCTCGGCGTGCCGATCACCACGTCGGTTTGCCGCGACAGGCGCGACAGCAGCACGCTCCACGCGGCGAACACGGTCATGAAGAGCGTCGCGCCGTGACGCCGCGCGAGCGCGCGCAAGCCCGCCGTCAGCGGCGCGTCGAGCGCGAGCCCGACCGTCGCGCCCGCATAGTCGGGCTGCGGCGGACGCGGCCGGTCCGTCGGCAGTTCGAGCAGCGTCGGCGCGCCCGCGAGCGCATCGCGCCAGTATTCGGCCTGCGCGTGCAGCGCCGCACCGCCGATGCCGCGTTGCTGCCATGCCGCGTAATCGGCGTACTGCACCGGCAGCGGCGGCAACGGGTCGGGCTGCCCGCCGGCGAATGCGCGATACAACTCGCTCAGCTCGCGGCAGAACACGTCGATCGACCAGCCGTCCGACACGATGTGATGGATCGTCACGCATAGCGTGTGCACGTCGTCGGCCTCGCGCACGAGCGCGCCGCGAACCAGCGGCCCGCGCGCCAGATCGAACGGCTCGCTCGCCTGCCCGGCCAGGATCCGCGCGCGCCGCGCGCCGGCGTCGGCGCACCCGCGCAGATCGTCGATGCGCAAGCGCAGCCCCGCGCCATCATCCGCGTGCACGCGCTGAACCGGTTGCTCGCCTTCGAGCGCGAACGTCGTGCGCAGCGCATCGTGGCGCGACACGATTCGGCTCAGCGCGCGCTGCAGCGCGTCGACGTCGAGCGCGCCGCGCAGCCTCACGGCGATCGGCATGTGATACGCATCGCCGAGCCCGCCCATCCGCGCGAGGAACCACAGCCGCTGCTGCGCGAACGACATCGGCGCGGGCTCGCCGCGCGCGGCCTTCGGGATCGCCGCGTCGCGCGCACGCGCGGCCGTGCTCGCGTGTTCGGCGAGATCTTTCAGCACGGGCCGCGCGAACAGGTCGCGCAGGCTCGTGTCGCTGCCGAACGCATCGCGCATCGCCGTGATCGCGCGCACCGCGAGCAGCGAATGGCCGCCCAGCTCGAAGAAATCGTCGTGACGGCCGATCCGTTCGACCTGCAGCACGGCCCGCCAGATCGCCGCGAGCTTGCACTCGTGCTCGCCCCGCGGCGCTTCGTATTCGGCGCGCGCGTACGCTTCGTCGTCCGGCGCGGGCAGCGCCGCGCGGTCGAGCTTGCCGTTCGGCGTCAGCGGCCACGCGGCGAGCCGCACATAGGCCGCCGGCACCATGTACGCCGGCAATCGCGCGGCCGCGTGCTCGCGCAGCGCCGCGGCGCTCGCGTCGCCGACGTAGTACGCGACGAGCCGCTTGTCTGCCGTGGGCGTGTCGCGCGCGGCAAGCGCCACGCCTTGCACGCCGTGCGCCTTCGCGAGCTGCGCCTCGATTTCGCCGAGCTCGATCCGGAAGCCGCGAATCTTCACCTGGAAATCGTTGCGGCCGAGGTACTCGAGGTTGCCGTCCGCGCGCCGCCGCGCCAGATCGCCGGTGCGGTACAGCCGCCCGCCGCGCCGGAACGGATCGTCGACGAAGCGCTCGCGCGTGAGCTCGGGGCGGTTCAGATAGCCGCGCGCGACGCCCGCGCCGCCGATGTACAGCTCGCCCGAGACGCCGATCGGCGCGGGGCGCAGCCGCTCGTCGAGCACGTAGACCTGCGTGTTGGCGATCGGCCCTCCGATGTCGACGACGGGCGTCGTCACGCGCCGCACGGTCGACCATACCGTGGTCTCCGTCGGCCCGTACAGGTTCCAAATCGCGGGGACATGCGCGAGCAGCCGCTCGGCGAGCGCGGGCGGCAGCGCCTCGCCGCCGCACAGCAGCGTCAGCGGCCGCGCCGATCGCGGCCAGCCGTGCTGCGCCAGCATGCGCCACGTCGAAGGCGTCGCCTGCATCAGGCTCGCCCCGCTGCTTTCGATCAGATGCGCGAGCCGCGCCGGATCGGCCGCGTCGTCGCGCGCCGCGATCACCGCGCGCGCGCCGTGCAGCAGCGGCAGGAAGAGCTCCAGCGCGGCGATGTCGAACGACAGCGAGGTCACCGCGAGCAGCACGTCGTGCGCGCCGATGCCGGGCTGCTCGCCCATCGCGCCGAGCAAGTTCGCGAGATTTCGATGCTCGATCATCACGCCCTTCGGGCGCCCCGTCGAACCCGATGTGTAGATCACGTACGCGAGCGACGACAGTGTGCGCGCATCCCGGCCGGCGGCGGCGTCCGGGTTGTGATCCGGACACGCGTCGATCGCCGGCCCGTCCGCGTCGAGCAGCACGACGGGTGCGCCGGCGTCTCGCCAGTCGTCCCGCAGCGCGGCTTCAGTCAACAGCAGCGCGGGGCGCGCGTCGTCGACGATGTACGCGAGCCGCTCGGCCGGATACGCGGGATCGAGCGGCAGATAGGCGCTGCCCGATTTCAGGATGCCGAGCAGCCCGACCATCATGTCGACCGAGCGCTCGAGCGCGAGCGCGACGACGCGCTCCGGGCCCGCGCCGTGCGCGCGCAGATAGTGCGCGAGGCGATTCGCACGCCGGTTCAGCGCCGCGTAGCTGAGCGCGTGCGCGCCGCACGCGACGGCGATCGCCTCGGGCGTGCGCGCCGCCTGCGCCTCGAACCGGCGATCGACGAAGTCGACGCCCGGCAGTTCGGCATCCGTATCGTTGCAGGCCGACACCACGCACCGATGCTCGTCGGCGGGCAGGACGTCGAGCTCGGCGAGCACCGCGCCGCGCGCGTCGTCGAGCGCGCGCACGAGCTGCTCGAGCGCCGTATGCATGAACGCGCAGACGCGCGCCGCGTCGATCGAGGCGTCCACCTGCGCCGTGAGCGCGAAGCCCTCGCCCGTGTCGTCGACGATCATCGTCAGCGGGTAGTTGTTGCGCTCGCGCGCGGCGATGAACTGAACGTCGTCGTCCGTTGCGTCGCCCTGCTCTTCGTGCGGCGAATAGCGGTAGTTCAGCAGCGACGTGAACAGCGGCGCCTGCGCGGGTACCGCGCTGCAGCGCTGCGCGAGCGCGAGGGGCGCGTGCTCGTGGCGCAGCAGCCGCGCGAGGCGATCGTGCGTCGCGATCAGGCTCGTCTCGACATCCGACTCGTCGAGCGCGATCCGCACGGGCAGCGTGTTCATGAAGAGGCCCATCGTTCTATGCGCGTGCGCGCCGCCTTGCATGCGGCCGAACAGCACCGTGCCGAACACCACGTCGCGCCGGTTCGCCGTCCGCGCGAGCACGAGGCTCCATGCGACGTGCATCACGCTCGCCGCGCTCACGCCGAGACGCCGCGCGTGCGCGCGCACCGAGCGGGACAACCCGGGCGCGAGCGCGCGCCGGTGCTCGACGATCGCGCTGCCGTCGCCCTGCACGTCGAGCAGGCCGAACGGCGCGGTCGGCTCGTCGACGTCGCCCAGCATCTCGCGGAAGAACGCTTCGTGCTCGCGCTCGCTCGTGCCGAGGCGCGCGTGCGCGACGAAGTTGCGAAACGGCACCGCAGGCGGCAGCGCATCGCCGCGGCCCTGCTCGAACGCCTGCGCTTCTTCGGCGAGGAGCGCGAGCGTCGTATGGTCGCTGACCAGATGGTGCGTCAGCACGCCGAGCACCCAGCGGTCGTTGCGCGCATCGTGCGCGACGTGGCAGTGCACGAGCGGCGCGCGGCCGATGTCGATGCGATGGCGGCGCGGATCGCAGCGGGCTTCGAGCTGGCTCGCGACATCGCCGTGGCCGTCCGGCAGCTCGACGTATTCGACCGGCAGCCGCGCGCGCCGCCACACCACCTGCACCGGCTGGGGGACGCCTTCCCAGAAGAAGCCGGTGCGCAGCACGTCGTGGCGGTCGATCACGCATTGCAGCGCGGACAGGAACCGCTCGAGCCGCTCGCGCGTGCGGAACGCGAGCAGATGCGGTTCCAGATAGAGGTCGCCCTGCGTGTGCAGCAGATGATGGAACAGCATGCCTTCCTGCAGCGGCGCGAGCGGATAGATGTCCTGCACGTTCGTCGCGCCGCCGTCTACCTGCTGCGCGATCGCGTCGATCTGCGGCTGGGTCAGCGCGACGAGCGGCAGCATGTCGGGCGTGATTCGCGCGGCGCCGACGGGGATCAGGTTCGGCGGGACGTCGACATCGATGCTGTCCGTGCCCGATTGCGCGGCGAGCGCGGCCAGCGTCTCGGCGTTGAACAGCGTGCGCACGTCGGCGTGCAAGCCGCGCTCGCGCATCATGTCGCCCAGGCTGATCGCCTGCAGCGAATGACCGCCCAACTGGAAGAAGTTGTCGTGGCGGCTGATTCGATCGACTTGCAGCAAGTCCCGCCAGATCGCGGCCAGTGCTTCTTCTTTTGCGCCCTGCGGCGCTTCGTATTCGGCGCGGGCGTATGCGTCGTCTGCCGGCTCGGGCAATGCGCGCCGGTCCAGCTTGCCGTTCGGTGTCAGCGGCCACGCGTCCAGCCGCACATACGCCGACGGCACCATGTAGCTCGGCAAGTGCTGCGCGGCTTGCGCTCTCAATGCCGCGACATCGGCGTCACCCGTGTAGTACGCGACGAGGCGTTTCTCTGTCGCTGTTGCCGTTGCTGTTGCCGTCGCGGTCGCGGTTGAGGTCTCGGGCGAGGGCGAAAGCGCATTCGGAGTTGCGTGTTCCGTCGCGCTATCGTGCACCGCCGCTGCCGAATCTCGCGCAAGCACGACCACTTCGCGCACCCCCGTCACCTTCGCCAACTGCGCCTCGATCTCCCCCAACTCGATCCGGAAACCGCGTATCTTCACCTGGAAGTCGTTTCGCCCCAGATACTCCAGGCTCCCGTCCGTACGCCAACGCGCCAGATCCCCCGTCTTATACAGCCGCCCACCCGCCACGAACGGATCGTCGATGAACCGCTCCCGCGTCAGCTCCGGCCGGTTCAAGTACCCGCGCGCAACACCCGCCCCGCCGATGTAGAGCTCCCCGCGCACGCCCACCGGCGCCGGGCTCAACCGCTCGTTCAACACATAGGCCCGCACGTTCGCCAGCGGCCCGCCGATGTGCGGCGCATGCTCCGCCGTGATCCGCGCGAGCGTCGCATCCACCGTGCATTCCGTCGGACCATACACGTTGTAGTACGTCCGGCTCGATGCGCTCGCCAACTCCGACCACATCCCTTCGCCGATCGCCTCGCCCCCCACCAGCGTCACTTGCGGATAGGCTTCGTCCTCCGGCCCTCGCGCCCCCTCGATCAACGCCAGTTGCGACGGCGTGCAATCGAAGACGTCGATCCGGTCTCGCCCGATCGCATCGAGCAGACGCCTCCCGTCGAAGCGCACCGGCTCCGGCACCACCACCAGCGTCCGCCCCGACAGCAACTGCACCCACTGCTTGACCAGCGAATCGAACGCGATCGATGCGTTCAGGCTCACGCGCCGTGCGCTCGGGTGCGTGCGGTAGATCGCCTCGTCCAGCGCACGCCACAGATTCACCACGCTTGCGTGCTCGACCATCACCCCCTTCGGCTGTCCCGTCGAGCCCGACGTGTAGATCACATAGGCAAGGTGGCGCGGCGTCAGGCCTTCGACACGCGGCGGCGTCGAAGGCAACGCGCTCCAGCGCGACGCATCCGCGTGCAGGTCCGCAATCGGCGGCGCACCGGCCAGCGCATCCAGCGCCGCACGCCCCGCCGCGTCCGCCAGCACGATCGCCGGCCGGCTGTCGTCCAGGATCGCGCGCAAGCGCTCCGACGCATAGCCTAGGTCCAGCGGCACATATGCGCCGCCCGCCTTCAGGATCGCCAACAATCCCGTCATCATCTCGACGCCGCGCCCGAGCGCCAGCCCCACGCGCGTGTCCGGCCCGACGCCTTGTCCGCGCAGGTAGTGCGCGAGGCGATTCGCACGCGCGTCGAGGTCCGTATAGCTCAGCGTCTCGTCGCCGCAGATCACCGCCGCCGCTTCCGGCGTTCGCGATACCTGGGCTTCGAACAACTGATGGAGGCAGGCATCCCGCGCATACGCGCGGCCTGTTTCGTTCCAGCCGTGCAGTACCTGTGTGCGTTCGGCGGCCGGCAATACGTCAAGCTCAGCCAATTCACCGCCCGGATTGACCTGCCCCCTTCGATAGGGCCAATGGGCTTCTAGCAAAGTCCCTTTAAACCAACTCCTGGAAAGCGGCAGGAGCGTCCGCGGTTGCCCGATGTTTCGCCGCAAACTCTGACGGCGCAAGGTAGTTCAGTGCGCTGTGCGGCCTTTGCTCGTTGTAGTCCTGACGCCATGCCGCGATGACTGCCCGAGCGTGCGCGAGCGTCGTGAACCAGTGCTCGTTAAGGCATTCGTCGCGGAACTTGCCGTTGAACGATTCGATGTACGCATTCTGCGTGGGCTTGCCCGCCTGAATCAACTTCAGCGTGACGCCGTTCGCATACGCCCACTGGTCAAGCGCGCGGCTCGTAAATTCGGGTCCCTGGTCTGTTCGCACCGCCTTGGGATAGCCACGGAAGCGAGCTGCACGGTCCAATGCCCGAGCGACATACAAACCTGAGATGCCATGGTCGACGACGATGTCGACAGCCTCTTTCGTGAAATCGTCGACGACGGTCAGGCACTTCACGCGCCGGCCGTTGGAAAGCGCATCCATCACGAAATCGATTGACCATACCTCGTTGGGTGCGCCCGGCAATGCCAGTTGCTCGCGCTCAATCATGACGCCGTGGCGCTTGCGACGGCGCCGCACAGCCAGCCCTGCCTCACGGTACAGGCGATAGATGCGCTTGTGATTGGCGTGCGTGCCTTCGCGTTCCACCAGGGCGTGCAGTCGGCGGTAGCCGAATCGACGACGTTCGTGCGCCAACTTCACCAGACGCGCCGCGAGCACCTCATTCTCGTGGTCCGGCTTCGCGTCGTAATGCAGCACGCTGCGAGAAAGCCCGACAAGCCGGCAGGCGCGGCGCTCGGAGATGTTGACCTTCTCCCGAATCGCCAACACTGCTTCGCGTTTGGCTTGCGGGCTCAGGGCTTTCCCTTGACGACAACCTTCAACGCTTCCATATCGAGCATTGCTTCGGCCAGCAGTTTCTTCAGTCGGGCATTCTCCACCTCGAGGCCCTTGAGCCGGCGGGCTTCCGAGACTTCCATGCCGCCGAACTTCGCGCGCCAGGTGTAGAACGACGCGTCACTGAACCCATGCTTCCTGCACAGTTCCTTGACCGGCATACCGGCCTCGGCTTCCTTCAGAAACCCGATGATTTGCTGTTCCGTAAAGCGCTTCTTCATGTTCGTCTTCTTCTCCGAAAACGAACTTTACTAGACTCCGGCTGGCCCTGTTTGTAGGGGGCAGGTCAGTCGAGCAATTCGATGCCGTCGGCAATATGCGCGGCCGCGACCTTCGGCTTGCTGTACCGATAGTTCAGCAGCGACGTGAACAACGGCGTCTGCGCCGGCACCCCGCTGCAACGCTGCGCCAGCACCAGCGGCGCATGCTCGTGACGCATCAATTCCGCCAGCTGCGCATGCGCCCCCTTCACGCTCGCCTCCACGCCCGTCTGCGCTACCCTCATCCGCACCGGCAACGTGTTGATGAACAAGCCCAGCGCTCGATCCGATTGCGCGCCTCCCTGCATCCGCCCGAACAGCACCGTGCCGAACACCACGTCCTGCCGCCCCGTCGTGCGCGACAGCACCAGCCCCCACGCCACATGCATCATGCTCGCCGCGCTCACCCCCAGCCGGCGCGCATGTCCGCGAAGCGCCCCCGACAGCTCCGGCTTCAACGTCCGCGCCGCCTCCGCTATCTCACGCCCGTCTCCCTGAACGCTCAGCAGACCGAACGGCGCCGTCGGCTCATCGATGTCCCCCAGCTTCGCCCTGAAGTACGCCTCGTGGTCCGCCTCGCTCACCCCCAGCCTCGCCTGCGCGACGAAATTCCGGAACGGCACCGGCTGCGGCAAGTCCTCCGCTCGGCCCTGCCCGATCGCGCGCGCCTCCTCGATCACACGCTCGAGCGTCGTATGATCGATCGACAGATGGTGAAACAGCACGCGCGCCACCCAGCGTTCGTGCTCGCCGTCGCAAGCCGCGTGAACGTGCATCAACGGCGCGCGGCTCACGTCCATCCGATAGCCGCGCGAATCGAAGCGGGTCTCCAGTTGCCGCACGATGTCGCCTTCGCGTGCATCGAGCTCGACGACGCTAACCGGCAACGTCGCCCGGCGCTGCACGACCTGCACCGGTTGCTCGAGTCCCTCCCAGAAGAAGCCGGTGCGCAGGATGTCGTGCCGATCGATCACCTGCTGCAATGCCGACACAAACCGCTCCATCACCTCGCGGCTGCGGAACGCCAGCACGCCCGACAGCACGTACGGATCGCTTTCCCCCGACATCAGGTGATGAAACAGAATGCCTTCCTGCAACGGCGCCAACGGATAGATGTCCTGCACGTTCGCCGCACCGCCTTCCACCTTCGCCACCAACGCGTCGATCGACTCCTGGCTCAGCGCCACCAGCGTCAGTTGGGCCGGCGTAATGTGCTCGTCGCCGTCGGCAATCAGATTCGGCGGTATCCGGATGTCCTGATTGTCGGTCCCCAGATGCGCGGCGAGATCGGCCAGCGTCGACGCCCGGTAGACGACACGCACGTCGGCATGCAAGCCCGCCGCCCGAAGCTTCTCGCTCAAGCCGATCACGAGCAGTGAATGCCCGCCGAGTTCGAAGAAATTGTCATGGCGGCTGATGCGCTCCACGGGCAGCAGGTCCTTCCAGATCGCGGCCAGTGCTTCTTCCTTTGCGCCCTGCGGCGCTTCGTATTCGGCGCGGGCGTACGCGTCGTCCGCCGGCGCGGGCAGTGCGCGCCGGTCCAGCTTGCCGTTCGGCGTCAGCGGCCACGCGTCCAGCCGCACGTACGCCGATGGCACCATGTAGGCCGGCAGATGTCGTGTTGCCTGTTCCCTCAACGCCGCAACATCGGCATTCCCCGTGTAGTACGCGACGAGGCGTTTCTCGCCGACAGGCGAACCCGAGTCGCGCGCCAACACCACCGTCTCGCGCACGCCCGCCACCTTCGCCAGTTGCGCCTCGATCTCCCCCAACTCGATCCGGAAACCGCGTATCTTCACCTGGAAATCGTTTCGACCCAGATACTCCAGACTCCCGTCCGTGCGCCAACGCGCCAAATCTCCCGTCTTATAGAGTCGACCGCCCGCCACGAACGGATCGTCGACGAACCGCTCCCGCGTCAGCTCCGGCCGGTTCAGATACCCTCGCGCCACCTGCACGCCGCCGATATACAGTTCCCCCGCCACCCCTCGCGGCACCGGCTGGCCATACTCGTCCAATACGTAGATCCGCGTGTTCGCGATCGGCCGACCGATCGGCACCGACGCGCCCCCTTCTTCCGCATCGCACGCCCACGCCGTCACGTCCACCGCCGCTTCCGTCGGACCGTACAGATTGTGCAAGCGCGCATCCGGCAAGCAACGATAGAAGCGCTTCACCAGCGACGGCGGCAGCGCCTCTCCGCTGCACATCACCCGCTTCACGCTCCCGCAGCCCCGAGCCGCGCCCTCATCCTCCAGGAACGCCTGCAGCATCGACGGTACGAAGTGCAGCGTCGTCACGCGTTCGCGATCGATCAACTCCGACAGGTACGCCGGATCCTTGTGCCCCTCCGGCTTCGCGATCACCAGCCGCGCGCCCGACATCAGCGGCCAGAAGAACTCCCACACCGATACGTCGAAGCTGAACGGCGTCTTTTGCAATACCGCGTCGCGCTCGTCCAGCGCGTACGTCTGTTGCATCCACCACAGCCGGTTCACCACCCCGCGATGCTCGTTCATCACTCCCTTCGGCTCGCCGCTCGAGCCCGACGTGTAGATCACGTATGCGAGACGCCGCGCGGCGCGCTCCCGCGGGGTAGGCGGATTCGCTGGGCTGCATGCCCGCCATTGCGCGATGTCGCGCGACAGGTGCACACGGGGCGAACGGGCCGCGACATGTGATTCGAACGATGCGAGCGCGTCCGCGCCGATGTCGTCGACGAGCACCGCCACCGGGTTCGTATCGTCCAGCATCCGGCGCAAACGCTCGGGCGGATGGCTCGGATCCAGCGGCACATACGCGCCGCCCGCCTTCAGGATCGCCAGCAGCCCCACCACCATCTCGATTCCGCGTTCGGCGCAAAGCGCAACCAGTCGGTCCGGGCCCACGCCGCGCCCCTGCAGATAGTGCGCAAGCCGGTTCGCTCGGGCGTTGAGTTCCGCGTAGCTCAGTCGCCGCCCGTCGAACGTCAGCGCAATCGCCTCCGGCTTCCGATCCACCTGCGCTTCGAACAACTGATGAATGCATTGCTCGATCGGATAGTCACGCTCCGTTGCGTTCCACTCGTACACCACCTGCTTGCGTTCGGCTTCGTCTAGCAACGGCAGCATGCCCACCGGCATATCGTCGTGATGCTCGATCAATGCATCGAGCAACCCGCCGATGCGCGTGCCAATGTTGTCGACCTCCGCATGAGAGAACGCATTGACGTCGTAATTGAACTGCATGACGAGGTCTTGGTCCTCGTGATAATCCTGGACGTTGACCGTGATCGGCGTCTGCTCGAAACGGTGCCGCATCGATGTCAGCCCTAGCTTGACGTCGCCGATGTAGAAATCGAGCGGGAACTTCTCGAACGACAGCGTGAGATCGAAAAGCTGCCTGCGACCGGTTCGCACGAGCCCCAGACGCCGGTTCAACTCCGCGATCGGAAAACGCTGATGGCGATAGCAATGCCGCAACTCGGCCGACACGCCGTTCAGCAATGATACGAAACGCTCGTTCCCGTCGACCGGGATGCGAATCGGCACCACCGAAGCGAACATGCCGATCGCGCGCTTCTGCTGTGCGGTGCTTCGGTTGTGCACCGGCATGCCGATCACCACCTCGTCGACCTGAAACGCTCGCGAGAAGTAGAGCGCGAGCACGCCGAACATCACGTGGACGATCGTACATCCGCTCGCCTCGGCGATCCGCCCGAGCCGATCGTACTTCGCGCGCTCGATCGTCAGATTCACCTGGCCGTCGGGAAACGACGCGGGGCGTGCGGCCGCCTCGCTCGAGCGCGACGAAAGCAACGGCGGCGGAAGCGACGAAAATTTGTCCTGCCAGAACTGCGCGTCGCGCTCGTAACGGGACGACTCGGCATACTTGCGGTCGTCGTCGAGCGAATCGAAATAGGAGGGCGTAGGCTCGATGCGCGCCATGTCCGCGCTCGCACGGCGGTTATAGAGATCGACGATCATCCGGCAGATCATCGACACGCTCTGACCGTCCGCAACCAGATGATGGCAGCGATACATCCAGTACGTGCGAGACGGGCTCTCGCGTACGATGCGGAAATCGCACAGCAGTCCGTCGAGCGCGAACGCCGTATCGAACGCCGTTCGCATGTATCGCCACGCGCTGTCGTGCGGGTGCGCGGAGCCGGAAAAATCGATATGCGCAATCTCCAGCTCCACGTCGGACAGGACACGCTGCCGCACCGAACCGCCTTCGCTCACCAGCACCGCGCGCAGGGAATCGTTCGCATTGACGACTTCGTTGACGACCGACGTCAGCAACGCCTCGTCGAACGTACCGTCGATTCGAAGAATCGCGCCGAGGATGTAACACGGCAGATCCGGATTGAGCATTTGATCGAGCCAGATGCCGTACTGGCCGGCCGTCAGCGCAAGGACGCGTTCGGGCGCGGCGCCCGGAACGGGATCGATATCGTCGCGGACCGAAATTTCCGAAGAATCGAGCATGTCAGTCATGACGCCATACTCCTGAGTCGTGTTCACGTATTCACGAATGATTCGAATGCGCCGCAACGGAAGGCGAATGTGATACGGCGATATCACCGAATGAAACGCCCGCGCACGCATGCGCAGCGCTGCGCTTGCTCTCATGCGCGGCTATCGCCGCGAAGCATCGCGCTCCAGCCCGCTTTCGACGGCGTGCCGCATCGGCCGCGCCAAGCCGGCGGCTCACGTTCTCGGCCGGAAGCGAAGCTGCTCTCGCCCATTCACGCCGGCGCGTTCGACGAAGCGAACCGGCGCCGGGCGGTACGACGCGCCGATCACGTCACGGCGACGCCGTTGCGCAGCAAATCGCGAGCATCGTCGTGCGTCTGATCGGGGACCAGCGCATCGAGATGACGCAAGCGCGTGCAGGTCAACGCGAGCAGCGACGCAACGCATCCGGCGGCGCCGCACAGCACCAGCAACAGCCCGATGCCGCGCCCCTTGCCGGTGCCGAGCCACGCACCGACGGTCGGCGCCCATGCACCGCCGTCCGCGAGCGCCGGCTCGAAAAGCCGTTGACACAGCACGCCGCCCACCAGCACCACGATCGACATCGCGGCCAGATTCATCGACGTGTTCAACGCGAAAATGCTGCCGCGCATTTCCCGTGGCGTCTTGCGCGCCCACAGCGCACTCGTGCATGCGCTCGACGCGCTGCTCGCGAAATACGCGAGGAACACGAATGCGCACCACGCAGCCGGCGAGCGGCTGAAGCCGACGAGCGCGATGAGCATCGCCAACACCGCATCGGCGAACAGCGCGAGCGACATCAGCCTTGCTTCGATGCGCAACACCAGCAGCAGCAAGGAACCCGCCAGCCCACCGAGCGCGCCGTATGTGAGGATCAGGCCGAGCGTGCTGCTGGAATGGGTCGACAGCACGAGCGGCGTGAGCATCACCGAGCTCAGCAGCAGAAGGCTTTCCTGCAGCATGTTGTAGGCGGCGAGCCCCTGGAACATCGGCACGGACTTGAAGTACCGGACGGCGGCCGCGAAGCTCGCCGACACGCCCTCAATGAGCGAAGCGTCGACCGCGCCGACCACGCCGCGAATCGCGTGCGCGGCACGCAGTAGCGCCGCGAAGATGGCCGCCGAGCCGGCCGCGATCATCAGCATGTCGAGGCCGACGATGCCTTTCAGCCCGTAGTCGGCGAGCACGTAGCCGGCGATCAGCGGCGCGGCGATCCGCAACAGCGCCTGGCTCGTGCCGGTGAAGCCGCTCGCCTGCGTGAGGCGTTCCCTCGGCACGATCGCGGTCACCGCCGCGCGATACGCGGGCATCCGGATGCAGCCGATCGCCGCGCTCGTCGCATTGAAAAAATAGAGATGTCCGGGGGCTAGCGCGCCCCTGAACAGCAACCACGCGAGCGCGCCGATCATGATCGCCATCGCGACATCGCAACCGGCGATCACCCAGCGTCGATCGAAGCGATCGGCGAGCGCGCCCGCCACGGGCGTCAACAGCAGTGCGGGAATCGCCGCGGAAAGCACCGCGAACGAGAAGCGCTCGGCCGAGCCGGTCTTCTGGAAAATCCATGCAGCCAGCGCAAAGCTCATCAGCGCGGAGCCGAAATCGAGCGCCGTCTCGCCGAGCCAGAGCAGCAGGAACGCCGGCTTCAGCAGGCCACGACGGCGCTCGGCTTCCCGCTTGACCGGCTCCGCTTGCGGCAGTGCCGATTGGCCTTGCGCAACCGGCCGCGCCGCTTCGCCGTCGCGCTCGTCCGAGCGATGGTTCGCGCCGCCCCGCGGCCCGCGCCCGCGCTTGGCTTGCGCGATCGACGCATCGAGCCGCTCGAGAATGGCCGAGATGTCGGCGCGATTCACGATGAGCGGCGGCAGCAAACGCAGCACCGCACCGTGGCGCCCGCCCGTTTCAACCAGCAAGCCGTTCCTGAACGCCTCGAGCTTGATCGCGCGAGCGAGTTCGCCGTCCTGCGGCGCGCCGTCGCTCGACGGATCGACGATCTCGACGCCGACCATCAACCCGCGCCCCCTGACGTCGCCGAACTCCGGATGCGCACGTGCGATCTCCCGCAAGCCATCGACGAGCAGCGCCCCCATCTGCGCCGCATGTGCGTCGAGGCGATCGCGCCGCAGGATCTCGATCGTCGCCTTGCCCGCCACCATCGCGATCTGGTTGCCGCGAAACGTGCCGGCGTGCTTGCCGCGCGGCCAGACGTCGAGCACCTCGTCGTACACCACGACGGCCAGCGGAAAACCGCCGCCGATCGCCTTCGACAACACCAGGACGTCCGGACGAATGCCCGCGCGCTCGAATGCGAACATCGAGCCGGTACGGCCGAAACCCGTTTGAACTTCGTCGATGATGAGCGCAATCTCGTGCGCCCGCGTCAACTGGCGCAGCGCGCGAAGCCAAGCGTCCGATACCGGAATGCAGCCGCCCTCGCCCTGCACGACCTCGACGACCACGGCGGCCGGCTTCGAAACGCCGCTTTCGGGGTCCGCGAGCAGATTGCGCAAGTATTGAATCGATAACGCGTCCGTCTCCGTGCCGTCCGTGCCGAACGGACAGCGGAAGCGATACGGGTAAGGCGCGAAGTGCACATCGCCCGCGCCCAGCCCAAGCCCCGACTTCACCCCCAGGTTGCCCATCGCGGCAAGCGCGCCGCGCGTCATACCGTGATAAGCGCCGGAGAACGCGACGATCGTCTGTCGGCCCGTCGCGAAGCGCGTCAACTTCATCGCGGCCTCGACCGCGTCCGATCCGCTCGGACTGCAGAACTGAATCTTCGCGCGCCGCGCCCAATCGTCCGGAAGTGTTTCGAACAACGTCTTCACGAATTCGAATTTGGCCGGCGTGGACAGATCGAGCGCCTGCTGCACGTGGCCGGACTGGAAGAAGCGCCGGATCGCATCGTTGACTTCGGGATGGTTGTGCCCGAGCGGCAATGCCCCCGCGCACGACAGACAATCGATGATTTCCCGGCCTGATTGATCGCGCAGCAGCGCACCCGCGCCGGACTCGAAAACGGCCTCGAAGCTCGAAGCATACGTCCGTGCACTGGATTCAAGCTGCCTGATCGTTTCGAAGCGATGCATGCGTGCTCTCCATGTATTGACCAGCCGCGTATACAACTGCCCACACTGCCGACGCAATTTGACAGTGCGAGGACAGCTTCTCGAATGCCGTCCCATTTCAACGTGAACGTACGCGCTCTTCGCGATCCGTCAGGCAATCCAATGAATTAGCTTTCCTAATCAAGGTATTCATCGGCAAAGGCGAGACGGCGAGACAGTTCACGCCAGTGACGATCTATCCCGGTATTCGGCGATGGCGAAAGCGGCGGGCACGAACCGGGTTCGTTCCGTATGCGGCGCTCGGCCGGCCGGCAAACGAAGCGCGCACCCATCCATTTGCGCCGGTTCTCATCGATGAGGAATCCGTGCCGAGGCCGCTCGCGAGCGACATGAGCAAGCCGAGCGGCCCGTTGCAGCGGCTTTCGCCGTTCGCGCCTGCGGCGAAAGCCGTAGAACCGGCCGTCGCCTTCTTGCGGCCGGCCATACGGCACGGCGACGCACCGGCCTCGGCGGCCCGCACGTTTGCTTCGAATGAGGACTCAATATTCATGTCGCGTTGCTCACACTTGCTTGCGCCGTTATTAGCACGCGGTTCATCGAAAAAGCCGGTCGGCGCCCGTCGAGGCGAGCACGTCAAAAGCCGATCCGGCTCCCGGCGAGGAGCCGTGCCGACCGATCTCGGATGGCTGCTTGACTGAGGATCAGGTGTGCGCGCCGTGACGCCACGCCGCATTCGAGCGTGCGGCGTGAACGAAGCGCGTCAAGAGGGCACGTGGCACTCGTATGCCGCGTGCTGTAATTGTTTTTGCATTGCGATCTCGAAGCCGCCACGCCGCGGGCCAAACGCGAACGGACGGACTCCGGGGTGACACACTGAGAACATAATCCGCATGGGGAATGACTCGCGACTCGTCAAATTGAATCTTCAGTGGTTCGAAAAATGAAGCAATTATTAAGAAATACTTATGGATCGAATGAATCTTCAGACGTAATCGTAGCCGCTGATTCGTCTTGTCTCAAATACCACAACTGTAACCATTTGTAACGGTCAATGCCCATGCGGCATTCCGACGGAAAAACCGGAATATTCACATGGTCTTGCATTGAAATAATTTGGATTCCAAATCGAATTCCAAATCGTGTCGACAAAGGATCGCCCCCTGCCCCGCAGGGTCGGGCATGGGCCTGGGATGGGCATGTCGAGCGATGTGATCGATCTGCCATTTCGCATCGATTGTTTTTGCAACCAACGGAAAATACGATGCGGCCCTCCCCGGACGCCGATATTGATCCGCCATAGAAAAAGCAGCGAATCCGTACGCCACTTCGATGGCAGCGGCATGACGGAATTGATATAAAAATCGCTTGGCGTCTTCCGAAATATTGACTCGGCAACCTTTCCGCACGGTTCGATTTCGGCGGGCAAAAATCGCCGAAATTGCCCGTTATTAGACATCGCCTGCGTAATAGGCGGATATCGGCGTCTCGTAGCGAAGCGCGATAAGTTCGCGTGGCGCGGCAAAACTCCTACGCCGATCGCGAACCGGGCCGGATGCCGAGCCTGCCCAGTGGCTCGTCGACGGCGCGGCGCCCGGTTCGTTTTGCATTGTTTCTTCTTGGGGCCGCTGCTTGCCGCGAGCGATGCCCGGGCCCCCCATCGACGCGGGCGGGCTGGGTCGACGAGGCGCGGCGCACGCCGGTAGCCATTCGCGATGCCCACGTTCAATGGGGCGGCGCATCGCGCAGCCACCCCCCTGCCTTCACCGCAGATTCGTCTGCGCGAGCTCGAGCACTTCGTCGCCGCGCCCGCTCAGCACCGCGCGCAACATGTAGAGGCTGAATCCCTTCGCCTGCGCCCATTCGATCTTCGGCGGCATCGCGAGCTCGTGCTTGTCGGTGACGACGTCGAGCAGCGCGGGCCCCGGGTGCGCGAGCAGCTTGCCGAGCGCATCGGGCAACGCTTCCGATTCGGTCACGCGCAGGCTGTAGAGGCCCGCCCCCTTCGCGATCGCCGCGAAATCGGTCTCGTGCAGATCGGTGCCCGTATCCAGATAACCGCCCGCCTTCATCTCCATCGCGACGAAGCCCAGCGAGCTGTTGTTGTAGACGATCACCTTGATCGGCAAATCGAGTTGCCGCGCGCTCAGCAGATCGCCGAGGAGCATCGACAGCCCGCCGTCGCCCGACAGCGACACGACTTGCCGCCCGGGATGCGCGGCCTGCGCGCCCAGCGCCTGCGGCAACGCGTTCGCCATCGAGCCGTGATTGAACGATCCGTGCAGCCGCCTGCGGCCGTTCATCGTCAGATAGCGCGCCGCCCACAGCGTCGGCGTGCCGACGTCCGCGGCGAAGATCGCATCGGCGGCGGCGAGCTCGTCGACGACGCGCGTCAAGTACTGCGGATGAATCGGCCGCCCGGCCGGCGACGGTCTCGCCAGTTCGTCGAGCCCCTTGCGCGCGGCGGCATAATGCGCAAGCGCACGCTCGACGAAACCGCGCCGCGTCTTGCGCCGGATGCGCGGCAACAGCGCGGACAGCGTGGCGCGCACGTCGCCGACGAGGCCGACGTCGAGCGGCGCGCGACGGCCGAGCGCCGACGCGCGGCGGTCGATCTGCGCGATCCGGGCGCGCGTCGGATAGAAATTGCGATAGGGGAAATCGGTGCCGAGCATCAGCAGCGTGTCGCACGATTGCATCGCGTGATAGCCGGAGCTGAAGCCGATCAGCCCCGTCATGCCGACGCTGTTCGGATTGTCGTATTCAATGTGCTGCTTGCCGCGCAGCGCATGCACGACGGGTGCCGCGAGCGCATCGGCCAACGCGACGACTTCGTCGTGCGCGCCCGCGCAACCGCTGCCGCACAGCAGCGTGACTGCATCGGAGCCGTCGAGCAACGCCGCGAGCCGCTCCAGATCGGCGTCGGCGGGCGTCGTCACCGGCGAGGCGAAATCGAACCACGACGGTGTCCGCGCGGGCGCCGCGCTCAGCGCGACATCGCCCGGGAGCACGATCACCGCGACGCCGTGCTCGCCGATCGCGGCGCGCATCGCGCGCTCGAGCACGCGCGGAAATTGCGATGCGTTCGTCACGAACTCGACGTAATGGCTGCATTCGCGGAACAGTTCCTGCGGATGCGTTTCCTGAAAATAGCCGAGCCCGATTTCGGTCGACGAAATCTGCGCGGCGATCGCAAGCACCGGCACATGATTGCGATGGCAATCGAACAAGCCGTTGATCAGATGCAGATTGCCCGGCCCGCAACTGCCCGCGCATACGGCCAGCCGGCCGGTCTGCGCCGCTTCGGCGCCCGCGGCGAACGCCGCCACCTCTTCATGCCGGGTATGCATCCAGCGAATGCCGCCGTCGCGGCGCAGGCTGTCGGACAATCCGTTCAGGCTGTCGCCCGTCACGCCCCAGATCTTCGTGACGCCGGCGGCGGCCAGCGTCCGCGCGAGGTAGTCGGCAATCGTGCTCGCCATGCGATCCTCCATTCAGATCAAGTGCAGCCGGCGTGCGTGTACGCTCAGCGCGTCGCGAAAATCGGGGTGCGCGAGCCGGATCAGCGCGCGCGCCCGTTCGGTCGACGACAGGCCCTTCAGGTTCGCGACACCGTATTCGGTCACGACGAGATGCGTATCGGTGCGCGGCGTCGTGACGGGGCCCGTCAATTGCGGAACGATCTTCGACACCGTTGCGCCCGCCGCGGTCGAATGGAACGCGAGGATCGACTTGCCGCCGCGCGATGCATACGCGCCGCGCACGAAGTCGAGCTGCCCGCCGGACGCGCTGTATTGGTGCCCATTGACATGCTCCGAATTGCATGCGCCCGTCAGATCCATCTCGATCGTCGAGTTCACGGAGATCATGTTGTCGTTGCGCGCGATGTTGCACGGATCGTTCACGTAGTCGACAGGATGGCTCTCGAGCGCCGGGTTGTCGTGAATGAAATCGTACATCGCGCGATCGCCCATCGCGAACGTGAATACCGACTTGCCGCGATCGAGCGTCTTGCGGCTGTTGTCGACAGCCCCGCGGCGAATCAGCTCGACGAGCCCCGGCGTCAGCAGCTCGGTATGGATGCCGAGATGCCGATGGCCGACGAGCGCGCCGCATACCGCATTGGGCAACGCGCCGATCCCCATTTGCAGACACGCGCCCTCCGTCACGAGTTCCGCGATCTGTTCGCCGATCACGCGATCGAGCTCGCCGCCGGGCTTCGGGATCAGTTCCGGCAACGGTTGGTCCGATTCGACGATCGCGTCCACTTCGGACACGTGCAGCAGCGAGTTGCCGAACACGCGCGGCATGTTCGGGTTCACCTCGACGAGCAGCCGGCGCGCGGCGCGCGCGACCGAGCTCGTGTAATCGTTGTTCGTGCCGAACGTGAAGTAGCCGTTGCGATCCATCGGCGAGACCATCACGAGCATCGTGTCGACGTCGACGTGTTCGGCGAACAGCCGCGGCGACTGGCTGAACGAGTTCGGCACGAAGAACACGACCTTGCGCCCGCCGTCCGCTTCGCCGAGCTTCACGAGCTCGCGCTCGGGCGGCCCCATGAACATGCAGTGCGGCAGGATTCGCCCCATCAGCGAATAGCGCAGCAGCGTCTCGCGCAGAAACGCCTCCGCATGAAAGTAATACACACGCAGCGCGTCGACGTCGCCGGCCTGCGCGCGCTCGGCGAGCGCGGCGAGCAGCGCGGGCGGCTGCGACATCGCCATGCCGAGCGCGATCGCCGAACCGCTGCGCACTTGCGACACCGCCCGCTGCGGCGACGTCAGTTTTCCCGCGTAGATCTCCCGCGCATCCCGATCGTTTCGCATCCCCAACCTCCCCGTCGTTCGGTCTCAGTAATTGGCGCCGGCTTCCGGCGAATGCCCGCGCTTATAGATCAGCATCGTGCGTTCGAAAGACATCACGATGACACCGTGCTGATTGACGCCCTTCGTCTCGACGGTCACGATCCCCTGCGTCGGCCGGCTCTTCGATTCGCGGCGCGACAACACCGTCGATTCCGCGTACAGCGTGTCACCCGCGAACACCGGCGCGCTCGCCCTCACCTTGTCCCAGCCGAGATTCGCGACCACCTTCGCGCTGACCGTGCGCACGCTCATGCCGGTCAGCAGCGCGAGCGTGAACGTACTGTCGACGAGCAGTTTCTTCCACTCGGTCTTCGCCGCGTATTCGGCGTCGAAATGCACCTGCTGCGTGTTCATCGTCAACAGCGTCATCCAGATGTTGTCGACGTCCGTGATCGTGCGGCCCGGCCGGTGCTCGTAGACGTTGCCCGGCTCGAAATCCTCGAAATACAGGCCGGATATCTCGCGAAACCGCTTGTCGCCGATCTGTCGGTACGCGGAAATCGTCGTGCTCATGCTCGCCTCCTGGTTGAAGAAAGAACGGGGTATCCGTCATCGCGCCGCGGCGAGAACGTCCCTCGCCTCGCGCGCGACGGCTTCGTCGACCATGCGGCCGTCGACGACGGCCGCGCCTTGCGACGCCGCGCCGATCACGCGGCGCGCCCATGCGATCCGCTGCGGCGAAGGCGCGAATGCCGCATTGATCGGTGCGACGTGCGCCGGGTGAATCGCCGCCTTGCCGCGAAGGCCGTTGCGCACGGCAAACGCAAGCTCGGTATCGAGGGCCGCCGCGTCGCGCAATGCAAAGCAGGGCGCATCGATCGCGGCGATGCGGCCACGCGCGCAGGCCGCGGCGAGCCGCACGCGCGCGATCTGCAGCGCGAGCGCATCGGGTTGTGCGGCGACATCGGACGCGTAGTCGGCCGCGCCGAACATCAGCGCCCCGATCGAGCCGCACGCGCGCACGATCGCGTCGGCCGCATCGGCGCCCGCCGCGGATTCGATCATCGCGACGAAGCCGTATCGGGGCAGGCGGCCCGCGTCGCGCAACAGCGCATCGAGATGCGCGATGCGCTGCTGCGCTTCGACTTTCGGCACAACGATGAAATCGGGCGCGCGCGGCGCGTCGATCAGCATCCCGAGGTCCGCGTGGCCCGCCACCGTATCGGGCGCGTTGATGCGGACGGCCGAAGCCGGCCGCGCGTGCGCCTGCCCGCTCGAGAGCCACGCGCGCGCGTGGTCTCGGGCGTACGCCTTGTCGGCCGGGGCGACCGAATCCTCCAGATCGACGATGAGCACGTCAGCGCCGCACTCGGAGGCGTTTGAAAAGCGATCGGCGCGCGTGGCCGGCGTGAAGAGCCAGCTGCGCAACGCACTGTGGAGCCGATCGCACGCCGCCGGAGCGGCTGCGTCGTGCGGAATCGATATCGACATGAACCGGCACTCCTCGTTGAGCGAAACGACGAGTGCATTGTCGCCACCCGTCGCGCGCCGGACAATGCGGCATTTTCGGGGGCAGCCTTCGGCGAATCGGAAGGCTAACGGCGGCGCGCGAACGCCCGGCCGCTTTCGACGAGATGGCCGAGCAACTGCCGCGCGTACATCGGCAACGCGTCGACATCAGCCACGCACACCCTCATTTCGCGCAGCGCCCAGTTCTCGCGCAGCGCGAGCGTCTTGATCGACATCGTGCGCCTGCAGCGCCGCGCGGCGGATTCGGGCACCACCGATACGCCGACGCCGTTCTCGACGAGGCGGCAGATCGCATCGAAGCTGCGCAGATGAATGCGCGGCCGGAGCCGCCGATGCAACTCGCGCGCATGCGCTTCCAGATACGTCTGGATCGCCGCGCCGGCCGCGTAGCCGACGAAATCGTAGTCGAGCAGCGACGCGAACGATACGTCGCGCGCGTTCGCGAACTCCGGCTGCGACGCGAGCACGACCGCGCACAGGCGGTCGGTCGCGAACGGAAAGCTCTGCAGCCCGCTTATGTCCTCGCGCGCCGCGACGATGCCGATGTCCGCGACGCCTTCGACGAGCGCCGCGACGATCTCGTGGCTCAGCATTTCCTCCAGTTCGACGCTCACGTTGCGATGCTGCGCGAGAAAGCGCGCGATGGGGCCGGGCAGGAATTCGGTCAGCGCGTTGGTGTTGGTCAACAGCCGCACCGTGCCGCGCAGCCCGTTTGCGAATTCGCCGAGATCGTCGGTGAGGCGCTGCATCGACGCAAGCGTCGCGCGCGCATGGCGCAGCAACGTGTGCCCCGCCTCGGTCGGCTTCACGCCGAGCCGTTCGCGCACGAGGAGCGCCACTCCGGCAGTCTCCTCCATCTGCTTGATGCGCCCGCTTGCGGAGCCGAGCGCCAGATTGACCCGGCTCGCGCCGTGCGTGATGCTGCCCGCCTCGATGACGGAGACGAACAGACGCAGATCGGTGATATCGAAACGCATGCGCCCTCCCGGATCGACGAGCCTACGGCCGGATCGAAGGCTCGCGTCGGCTGTCGGGCATTGTGAACGACACCGGGGGTTTTCACAACGTGCCGAACGAGCTGCGCGGCGCGGCGCGTGGCCGGCCGCGCGGGCGCGAACCGGGGCCGCCGTGTGCGTCACACCGCACGACGCGCGCCGCTGGCGCGCGGCCGCGAAGCCGGACGAACTGCACGAACAGGCCGCGCCCGATTGGCTCGCCGTCTACGGGCGCGAGCTCTGAAAACACGCGGGCGCGCCCGCTATCACCGTGCGCGGCCATGCGATGGCGACGCCGGACGTCGGCTTCCTCGCTCGCCCCGAACTGAACGCGCTGCGCGACGTCGACGAGCCCATCGTGTTCGCGCAGGCTGGCCTGTCGGGGCTGTCGCTGTTCGAGGAGGCGTCTTACCGGGGCGTGCACGCCGCGTATCGCGTGTTGGCGTGAAGCGGGATCGGTTCGGGTACGCGGGAAGCCGTGTGCCCGATCGCGCCGGCTCGTGCCGGCCTGCGCACCGCCTCCCGCCGGCGGCGCGCCGAGCGTCAACCCTCCGCGCGCCGCCGAACGTAGCGCTTGATGAAATCGATCCAGGCGCGAATCTTCTGCGGCACGTGCCGCGCCGACGGATACAATGCGTAGACGCCCTGTTGCGCAAACCGGTAACCCGGTAGCGCGTCGATCAACGTTCCGCTGGCCAAATCATCGCGCACGAGCCACTCGGGCAGCAGCGCGACGCCACCGCCCTGCTGCGCGAACGCGCGCAGCACCGACGCGTTGTCCGCGATCAGATGCGGCTTCGCCGCGGGCCGATACACGTGTTCGCGCCCGTCGCGATCGTGCAGCAGCCACGACGCGACCTGCGACAGCCGACTGTGCCCGAGCTGCGGCAGGCGCGCGAGCGCCTCCGGCGAGTCGATTCGCGCAACACCGTGCGCGGCCAGCAGTGCGGGCGACGCCACCGGCCGCACGTCGTACGTGTCGATACATACGCCCCGGTACGGCAGATCCCGAAACTGCTCAAGGCGACCGAGCCGGATCGCAACGTCGAAGCGATCGCGCACGAGATCCGCCTGCGACGTATGCGTCTCGAGCCGCACGCGCAACGCCGGATGCGCGCTCATGAATTCGCTCAAGGCGGGCGCGACGATCCGCAGCGCGTATTCGACCGTCGACGTCACGCGCAAGCTGCCCTGCATGCCGCCGTGCTCGGCGCGCGCATCGTCGATCGCCTCTTCGGCTTCGGCAAGCACACGCAGGCAACGCTCGTAGAAGCGCTCGCCCGCTTCGGTCAGCTCGACGCGCCGCGTCGTCCGCGTGAGCAGCGTCACGCCGAGCTCGGCCTCGAGCTGCTTGACGTGGAAGCTCACCGCCGCGCGCGCCTGGTTCAGCACGTTCGCCGCGCCCGTAAACGAGCCGGCCTCCACGACCGCGCGAAACACGTCGAAACGATCCAAACTCACCATCGCGCCCTCGATTGTCAAAATTTTTCGATCAGTCTATCCGGGCAATCGGGCTGACGGCCCCGGATCGCGGACTTTACACTACGTCACCCGATGTCACCGTTGGCCGCCATGTCCGCTCGCTCACGCATCGCCGCTGTCTATCTGCTCGGCTTCTCGATCGACCTCGCGAACATGTTCGCGATCAACGCCGCGTATCCGGCGCTGCAGCGCGCGCTGCGCGCGTCGGTCGCGCAGCTCGCGTGGGTCGGCAACATCTACATGCTCGGGCTCACGGTCGTGATTCCGCTCGGCGCTTGGCTTGCGCACCGGTTCGGCGAGCGCAGGCTGCTCACGGCGTCGCTGCTCGTGTTCGCGCTCGGCAGCGCCGGCGCGGCGAGCGCGCCGTCGATCGGCGCGCTGCTCGCGTCGCGGCTCGTGCAGGGGCTCGGCGGCGGTTTGCTGATTCCCGTCGGCCAAGCGATGACCTATCGCGCCTATCCGCGCGAAGCGCGCGCCCGCCTCACGTCGATCGTGATGATGGTCGCGCTGCTCGTTCCCGCGGCCTCGCCCGCGCTCGGCGGCGTGATCGTCGACCATGCATCGTGGCGCGTGGTGTTCTGGAGCATGCTCGCGCTCGCCGCGTCGACGTGCACGCTCGCGCTCGCATGGCTGCCCGCCGACGTCGCGCGCGACGCGCCTCGCACGCTCGACGCGGCGGGCCTCGGCCTGAGCGCGGCCGCGCTCGTCGCGTTGCTGCTCGGCCTCGCGTTCGCGAGCCGGCGCGGCGCGGGCGCGCCGGCGATCGCGATGCTCGCGCTCGCATGCACCGCCGGCGTCGCGTATGTCCGGCACGCGCGCCGCTCGAGCGCGCCATTGCTCGATCTCGCGCTGCTCTCGCAGCCGCTCCTGCGTGCCGGCGTCGTTATTTATCTGTGCGTGCCCGGCATTTTCACCGGCGTGAATCTGATCGCGTCGCTCTTTCTGCAAAACGCGCTGGGGCTCGGCGCGACGCAGGTCGGCGCGCTGATGGTGCCGTGGGCCGCCGCGTCGTTCGCCGCGATCGCGACGACGCGGCGCGCGTTCCCCGCGGTCGGCGCGCGGCCGCTGCTCGCATGCGGCGTTGTAGCCGACTGCATCGGCATCGCGCTGCTCGCGACGCCGCTCGCGGCGCACGAGGCAGGCCGCGTGCTCGCCTACGTCGCGATGGGTTTCGGCGCGAGCCTCTGCACGAGCACGTCGCAAACCGCCGCGTTTCTCGATGTGCCTGCCGACCGGATGGGCGAAGCGAGCGCGCTATGGAACATCAATCGCCAATTGAGCTTCTGCCTGGGCGTCGCCGTGCTCGGCGGCATGCTCAATTTCCTGCTGGCAGCCGGCGGCGGCGACGCGCCGCTCGCGTATCGCCGCTGCTTCGCGTTCGGCGCGCTGCTGACCCTGCTGCCGCTGCCGCTCGTCGCACGGCTCGGCTCGCGTCGCGCCGCGGTCTCGCCGGCCGTTTCCGTGGACGCCCAATCGAATCGAACATGAACGAACCGAACCCGTATTTTCAGGAAGTCGTCGACGCGCACGTCGACATCGAACGATGGCTGTCAGGCCGGGCCGAACACGGCCGGCTGCCCGCGTTGCTCGAGCGTTTCTCGCCGCATTTCTCGATGGTCGCCGCGCGCGGCGCAGCGCTCGATCGCGCCGGCCTCGACGCGCTGTTTCGCCAGGGGCACGGCCAACGTTCGGGGCTGCGCATCGAGATCGACGAACTGCAACAGATCGGCGCCTGGCGCGACGGCGCGGTGATCGGTTACCGGGAGACGCAGACCGACGGCGAAGGCCGCTCGAACACGAGACGCTCGACGGTCGTGTTCGAACGCGACGCGGCCTCGCGCATCGTCTGGCGGCATCTGCACGAAACGTTGCTCGGCGCATGAAGTTCGCGCAAGCGAAGGCGGCCCGGCTCGACCGCGCCGGCCGAGGCGGCGCAACCCGTTCGCCGCCCTTCGCGCGGTCGAGCCATCCGGCGCGCGCCGCCGTGCATCGCAGCGGCTCGCCTCGCGTCGAGCCGCGCCACGGCCGCCGAACGGGCGCGCGGATTAGCCGGCCGCCACGTCCTGCAACGAGCGCTGCCGGACGATCGGCAGCCAGATCGTGAAGCGCGATCCGTTGCCCGGCTCGCTGTCGACCGTGATCCGGCCGCCGTGCTTTTCGACGATGCCGTACGAAACCGATAGCCCGAGCCCGGTGCCCTTGCCGACCGGCTTCGTCGTGTAGAACGGATCGAAGATCTTCGCGAGCCGGTCCGCCGGAATGCCGACGCCCGTATCCTCGATCGCGATCGTCACGCCGTCGCCTTCGCGGCGCGTGCGGATCGTGATGGTGCCGTGCTCGACGATCGCCTGCGCGGCGTTCATCAGCAGATTCATCACGACCTGGTTCAACTGCGACGGCATGCATTCGACGGCCGGCAGCTCGCCGTAATCCTTGACGACCTCCGCCTTGTACTTCAGTTCGTTGCGCAACACGTTCAACGTCGCCTCCAGCCCCTCGTGGACGTCGGCGAAGTTCCATTCCTCGCTGCCCGCCCGCGAGAAGTCGCGCAGGTCCTGCACGATCCGCCGCACGCGCGACGCGCCTTCGATCGATTCGTCGATCAGCGTTCCGATGTCGCCGCGCAGATAGTCGAGATCGACCTCAGCGTGCGCGGCACGCAGGCGCGCGAGCGCGGCGTCGCCGCAATCGGCGATCAGCGCGTCCTCGATCGCCATCACGTCGAGCAATTGCCGCACCCATGTCTTCAGCGTGCGCAGGTTCGAATCGACGAAGCCGATCGGATTGTTGATCTCGTGCGCGACGCCCGCCGCGAGCTGGCCGATCGATGCGAGCTTCTCCGATTGCAGCAGTTGCCCGTGCGCCTGCGCGAGCTGCTCGATCAAATGGCGCTGCGCCTCGCGCTCGGTCTCGAGCTCCGCCTGCGTCCTCTTGCGCTCCTCGATCTCCTGCGCCATCAGCGTCTGCGTGCGCTGCAGCGCGTGCATGATCTTCTGGTTCTCGTGCAGCGCCGCCTCCAGCTCGCGCGTGCGATGCCGCACCTGATCCTCGAGCGTGACGGCCATCTGAAACAGGCTGAAATCCGATCCGCAGACGATCGTGCTGCGCTCCGCGCGATCCATCAGCGAGCGCACGATCTTGTTCAACCGCACGATCTCCTTCTTCAGGGAGGGGATGTCGGCCGACGCGTCGTCGACGAGACTCGATTCAGCCACGGTCGGGCTCCGGCGCGCGACTGAAGACGATGCCGGTGAGCGTCTGGTTCACGTGAACGCCGCCGTACTGTTCGCCGTAGGTGCTGAAGCCGACGGCATGGTTCGCCTTCAGCACCTCCGCCGCGGTATCGCGCGTGCCCCGCTGCATCATCTCGAGATGGCGCAGGATGCAATCCCACGCGAGCACGAGCTGCGGCTCGCCGAACGAGTCGCGCAAATCGCCGAACGTCGCCTGCAGGTTGTCGACGAGATCGAGCGCGCGCGCCACGCGCAGCACGAGGCCCTCCTCGATCGCGCAGTAGAACGTGAGGCTGCCGTCCGGGTTGAGCTTCTGGATCGATCGCACGTAATCGGTGCCGTCGATCAGCACGACGACGGGCGCCGCCGCGAAGTGGCCGGGGCTGAGATCCTCGACGCGCGCGCCGATGAGGCGCGCGTATTCCTCCGCGGCGGGCAGCCCGTTGATCTCGCTGACGGTGCGGCGTTCCGCATCCGCCTGCGTGACGACGAGCCGCTCGGCGCCGCAGCGGAAATGCTGGGTCTTGAACGTGCGAAACGGCAGCGCGGTCGACGCGACGATCAGCGCCGCGCAATCGTCGCGGAACCGCCCGTCGTAGAAGATCGCGGTTCGCTCGAAACGCAGATCGTCGGCCGCCGAGCCGCCGACGAGCGCGATGTCGCCGAGCGCGCCCTGCAGCGTGCGCGTGACGGGCTCCTCGCGCACCGACAATCCGTCGATCAACAGCAGCGCGAACGAATTCGCGCCGCTCGCGCGCGGCGCGCGTCGCTCCAGATCGTGCAGCGCGTCGAGCGCGCAGGCATGCCCGCTTGCGATCGTAAACGTCTGCAGATCCTCGAGCAGCGCGGTTTCGACGGTAAACAGCGCGCGCGGCAGCGCAACCGCGACGAGACTGTCGTTGCGGTAGCCGGCCGGCCCGATCTCGCCGGCTGTCGTGCAGCCGATCACGCGCGTGCCGCGAAACCGCTCGCGCATCTCGTCCGCGAGCGCGTCGAGATCGAAGCGGCTCGAGCAGAAGAACAACACCAGTTCGGCGTCGCAGTTCGCGAGCGCAGCATGCACTTCCCGCACGGCGTCGCGCGCGTGCGCGCACGTCGAGTGCACGGCGGGAATCGTGGAAGACAACATGGTCACGACAGATCTCCCCTTCATCAGTCGGCTTCGAACGAGCCGATGTCTTCGTGGCCGGGCACGGGGCGGTTCGCCGTCGCCGGCCGTGATGTATCAGTCCAACATGCCGCGCGGCGGCTCGCCGCCCGCCGCATCGACGAAAATGACGAACGGCGCCGTTTCGCTCGCCTCGAAGCGGCGCACCTGCGCGGCCTGATGCGACGACACGACGCTGCCCTTCGTCATCAGCAGGATGCCGCGGCCGTTGCGCAGGTCGTCGGCAAGCCGCATGCCTTCGGCGAGTTGCGAAGCGTTGATGCGCGATACGCTCGCGCGCCGGTCGACCGCCGCCGCTTCCTTCGACAGCGCGACGAATCGGTCGACGACGCGTGCGTCGTAGCGCAGGCCGGACTGCGAGACGAGCACCGCCATCGCCTGCTGCACCGTGTACGGCCGTGTGAACATGCTGCCGCTACAGAGCGCGTCGAAATCGCGCGCGACGGCGAGAATGCGCGAGCCGAGCGGAATCGCGTTGGCGGCAAGCCCGTCGGGCGTGCCGCGCCCGTCGAACCGCTCGTATTGGTGATGAATCACGTGCGCGACGCGGCCGAGCTGCTGGACCGGCGTGAGCACCATCTGCGCGCGCAGCGGGTGCTGGTAGTAGAGGCGGCTCTCGTCCGGCGTCAGCCGGTCGAGCGGCCGGTGCAGCAGCTCGTCCGGCAGCGACAGCTTGCCGATTCCGTGCAGCAGGCCCGCGAAGAACAGCTCCAGCACTTGCCAGCCGCTCATGCCGAGCGCGAGCGCCAGATCGCGCGCCGCCTCGCCGACGCGTTGCGACTCGCCGCCCGGCGCGCCGCAACGCAGCTCGATCATGTTCGCGCACACCTGCGCCATCGCGGCGAAATTGTGCGTCAGGTCGCGTTGCGCGTCTTCGAGGAACAGCATCGTCTGGCGGATCTCTTCGACGCGCGCCTGCACCTGCGCTTCGAGCCCCGCGTTGAACGCGCGCAACGCATCGTTCTGCTTGCGCGTGAGCGCGTCGAGCCGCGCGGTCTCGCGGCGCAGGCGCTGCTGCTCGAGCGCCTGCTCGACGGTCAGCAGCAGGTCGTGATCGTCCCACGGCTTCGTCAGGTACCGGTAGATGCCCGCTTCGTTGATCGCGCGCACCGCCGAATCGATTTCGGAATAACCGGTCAGCAGAATGCGCATCGTGTCCGGCTGTCGTTCGCCCACGCGCGTGAGCAGTTCCGCGCCGCTCATCCGCGGCATCCGCATATCGGACACGATCAGGTCGACTTCGCCCGCGGCCAGCAGATCGAGCGCCGCTTCGCCGCTGTCGGCGCACAGCGTCCGGTAATGCTTCGGGCGAAACACGCGCTTGAGCGCCGACAGCACGCTCGGCTCGTCGTCGACGAGCAGCACGACCGGCGCATCGGCGGGCGCGTCGCCCGCCGCATGCGCCGGCCGCGCGTCGTCCTCCCCGGCGGACCCGTTGCTATGTATCGATATCGAAGGACTGCTCGCTTTCGCTCGTTTGCTCATGGTGCCCTCATTGCCGATTTCTCTTTTTTTGGGATATCGGCAGCCCGCGCGCTCGGGCGCACTAGGGAAAACGTGGGAAACGCGAAAAACATGAGAAATGCCGCATGCGTGCGCGCAAGTTCAGTCATCCCGAATATTGGGCCGATTCGGCTCCCGCCTCGCTCGATTCATTAAATAACTATTTAACGCGCCTTTTCCGGCATTCGTTTTCATCCGTGACTGGAACAGTCTTTCGTCACTCGTCGTTCGTGCACGACTTCCGTGATTTTCCCGCACGGCCCGCACGCCGACCGTCGTCCGGTTCGTCATTCGGTCATGCGCCGAACAGTCGAATCGGATTCGGCCACTTTTAATACGGCGCGGGAAAACAGACGATGAGGCGTATATGCATTTCTTTCGATTCGCGTGGCGGCACGGCCGATATTGGCTTTGCCTGCTGATTGCGAGCGTATTGCTGCCGCAAGGCGCGGCGGCGGCCGTCACGGCGTCCTACACGGACATCGTCGGCGCGGACAGCGGGCTGTGCGTCTCGACGGCCGGCAACTCAAGCGCATCGGGCGCGGGCGTCGTGCAGACCTCGTGCGCGGGCCTGAGCAACACGACATGGTCGTTCGTTCCCGTCGGCAACCGCTATCACATCGTGCTGCAAGGCAGCGGCCTGTGCCTGAACGTGCCCGGGGGCTCGCTGAACAGCGGCACGCAATTGATCCAGTACGCATGCCAGGGCAACGGCCAGACCAATGACCAATGGACGGTCGTCGCGGTCGGCTCGAGCTACCGGATCGTGTCCGCGTCGAGCGGCATGTGCGTGAACGTGAGCGGCGCATCGCACGCGAGCGGCGCGGCGCTGATCCAGTATCCGTGCCAGGGCGCGAGCGCGCTCAACGATCAATTCAATCTGTATCTGCCCGTCGTCGCGGCCACCAACGTCACGGCGGCGAACAGCAACCTCTGCGTGAGCGTCAATGGCGGATCGACGGCCGCCGGCGCATCGATCGTCCAGGGAACATGCTCGAATCAGGGCGCCACGGGCTGGTCGCTGCTGCCCGCCGGCAGCGGCTATCACGTCGTCTCGCAAGGCACCGGGCAATGCCTGAACGTATATGGCGGATACACGACGAGCGGCGCGCCGATCATCCAGTATCCGTGTCAGGGCGACGCGCAGACGAACGATCAATGGACGCTCGTGCCCGTCGGCTCGAAGTACCGGCTGATTTCGGTGTCGAGCGGCATGTGCCTGAACGTGAGCGGCGGCTCGCTGTCGCCGGGCGCGCCGCTGATCCAGTACCCGTGCCAGGGCGCGAACGCGCTCAACGACCAGTTCTCGCTCAGCCTGCCGCAGACTTTCCCGGTCACGCTGCCGTCCGCATGGAGCCCCGTGATTCCGCTGCCCGTCAATCCGATCGGCATCGCGAACGCGCCGAACGGCAAGCTCGTGATGTGGTCCGCTGATCAGCAATTGAGCTTCCAGAACGACGTCGGCAGCAAGGCGACGCAGACGCAGACCGCGGTGTTCGACCCGGCGACGAACACCGCGACGCAGTATCTCGAAACCTCGGCGGGCTCGGACATGTTCTGCACCGGCACCGCGATGCTGCCCGACGGCCGCCTGCTCGTGAACGGCGGCGACAGCAGCCCGAAGACGACGCTGTACGACTGGACGACCAATACGTGGAGCGCCGCGGCGACGATGAACATTGCGCGCGGCTATCAGGGCGACACGCTGCTGTCGAACGGCTCGGTGCTCACGCTCGGCGGCTCGTGGAGCGGCGGTCAGGGCGGCAAGACCGCCGAAGTGTGGACGAACGGCGGCGCGTGGACGCTGCTGCCCGGCGTGCCCGAGACGAACATCGTCGGCCCCGATCCGCAGGGCATCTATCGCGGCGACAATCATCTGTGGCTGTTCGCGCAAGGCAACGGCACGGTTTTCCATGCGGGGCCGAGCTCGCAGATGAACTGGATCTCGACGGCGGGCGGCGGCTCGATCCAGTCGGCGGGCATGCGCGGCGTCGATCCGTTCAGCATCAACGGCACCGCGTCGCTATACGACGTCGGCAAGATCCTGAAGGCGGGCGGCGCGAAATCGTACCAGCAGAACGGCAGCGTCACGACCTATGCGTCGAACTCGGTGTACCAGATCGACATCACGCGCGGGCCGAACCAGCCGGCATCGGTGCAGCGCCTGAACGGCATGACGTACCAGCGCGCGTTCGCCAACAGCGTGATCCTGCCGAACGGCAGCATCGTGATGATCGGCGGCCAGAGCGTGCCGATGCCGTTCACCGACACGACCGCGATCATGGTCCCCGAAATCTGGGATCCGGCGACGCAACGCTTCAACCTGCTCAAGCCGATGCAGACGCCGCGCACCTATCACAGCACGGCGATCCTGATGGCGGACGGCCGCGTGTTCGCGGGCGGCGGCGGCCAGTGCGGCACCGGCTGCGCAATGAACCATCTGAACGCGGAGATCCTCACGCCGCCTTACCTGCTCAACGCGGACGGCACGCCGGCGCCGCGGCCGGTGATCACGAACGCGCCGGCCACGGCGAAGCTCGGCGCGACGATCGCCGTGTCGACGCAAGGCCCCGTCGCGTCGTTCGTGCTGATGCGCCTGTCGTCCGTCACGCATACGACGAACAACGATCAGCGGCGCATTCCGCTCGCGATCGCGTCGTCCGGCGGCACGAGCTACCAGCTCGCGATTCCCGCCGATCCCGGCGTGGTCCTGCCCGGCTACTACATGCTGTTCGCGCTCAACGCGCAAGGCGTGCCGAGCGTGTCGGCATCGATCCGGATCTCATGACGATGCCCGGCGAACCGAACGCGCGCCGCGCCTCGTTGACGGGACTCGCGCTGAAGCTCGCGTTTGGGTTTGGGTTTGCGTTTGCGCTCGCGTGGCCGGGCCACGCGGCGCGCGCGGACGATTCCGCCGCGCGCGGCCGCGCGTTGTTCCGCGGCGACGCGCCGTTGCAGGGGCGCCTGCCGATGCATCCCGGCGATCTGCCCGCGCCGCTCGTGCGCTGCGCGAATTGTCACGCGGCGGGCGCGGGCGCCGCGGTGCCGAATTCGATCGCGCCGCGCCTCACGCGCGCGTGGCTCGGCGATCTGCAGAGCCGGCGCGGCGGCCCGCCCAGCCGCTACGATCGCAACGCGTTCTGCGCGCTGTTGCGCACCGGCCTCGATCCGACCTATGTCTTGATCAATGTCGAGATGCCGCGCTACCGCATCGGCGAGCGCGATTGCACCGCGCTCTGGCGCTTTCTGAACGAGGCCCCGCATGAGCGCCGATGAAATCCGCACACGGCGGCGCAAGCTGCTCGCCGCCGCGCTCGGCGCGGCGCTCGCGCCGGCGCTACCCGCGCTCGCGGCAACGCAACGCGCGCAGCCGCTCGCCGGCCAGAGCGGCTATCACGGCGGCCTGATCACGCCGCCCGTGCCGGTGCCCGACATGCCGCTGCGCACCGCGTATGGCCGCGCAACCCGGCTGCGCGCGCTGCTTGCCGGCCGCGTCACCGCGCTGCAGCTGTTCTACACCGGCTGCTCGTCGACATGCCCGATCCAGGGCGCCGTCTTCCACCGCGTGCAGACGCTGCTCGGCCCGCATCCGAAGCCGGACATCCAATTGCTGTCGCTGAGCATCAGCCCGCTCGAAGACACGCCGCAGCGCATGCACGCGTGGCTCGCCCGCTTCGGCGCGCGTCCCGGCTGGATCGCCGCCGCGCCCGAGCTGAAGGATGTCGATGCGTTGCAGGCATTCTTCGGCGGCGGCCGCACCGGGCTCGACAATCATGGCACCCAGGTGCAGATGATCGACCGGCGCGGCGCGCTCGTCTGGAGGA
This sequence comes from Burkholderia mallei ATCC 23344, assembly GCF_000011705.1. Taxonomy (NCBI): domain Bacteria; kingdom Pseudomonadati; phylum Pseudomonadota; class Betaproteobacteria; order Burkholderiales; family Burkholderiaceae; genus Burkholderia; species Burkholderia mallei. The sequence goes on from NC_006349.2 coordinate 1,817,946, forward strand.
CTTACGAATTGCCGTCGCCCGAAACGATCGCGGCGCTGCTCGGCCACGCGTGAGCGCGCCGCCCGGGCTCCGCCGGAGCGCCCGCACCGCCTCCCGCGTGCGGCGAATCCCGCGCGGCGCGCGCCGTGCGCTTCGCGCATGCCGCGCGCGAGATCAGCGCCAGTTCGCATCGACCCACTGGCACACGCCCTCCCAAGCCGGCGTCTTCATGTAGGCGGCCGTTTCGCTCTCCAGCAGCGACGCCTTGCGCCAGTCGTCAAGCCCAACCGTTTCGCCGAGCACGAAATTCGCGCGCCGGTAGCCTCCACCGAGCAATTGCGTCGCCTGCTGCGTCGCGAGCATCGCGGTCGTATCGAGCGTGAGACCGAGCAGCGCCGATGCCGGCACATCGTGGCTCTCGAAAGGCCAAAACCATGTCGTCACGCCCCATCTGAGCGGATCGCCGATCGCGCTCGGGCGGATGCCTGCCTGACTGATGCCGGTGCCGAACGACAGCACCCGCAAATTGCCGAGCTCGCCGCCGAGACGGCTCGCAAGCGCCTCGGAAACGGCCGTCATCGAAGGATTGTTCGCGAACAGGCCGCCGTCCGCGAAATAGCCGAGCGAAGGCACCTCGTACGGCGGAAAGTACGAAGGCGCGGCCGACGTCGCGAGCGCCGCGTCGACGAGCGCGACATGGCGATACGCATTGCCGCTCGCGTTCGAGAACGTGCATGCGGACCAACTGCGCAGCGCCGGATCCCATAGCCGTGACGAATTGATGACGGTCAGCCGATGCAACTCGGTCAGATCGCCGCCGCGCAGCAGTTCCTGCGCGATGCGCTTGAGCCCGGTGTTCACATACTGGCACGCGAAAAGCCCCGGCCCGGTGAACGCGGCGAAGCTCGCATCCGTCGCGATCGTCGCCCGCTGTTCGAGCCACGCGCCGCTCTCCTGGAATATCTCGCTCCCCCGGTTCCGGTAGACGTCGACGACTTCCGAGATCGACACGCCGCGCGCAAGCGCGAGGGCGATCAGGCCGCCCGTGGACGTGCCGGCGAAGCCGTCCGCCTTCGCCAGGATCCCGCTGCGTCGATCGAGATCCTGAATGAGCAACGCAGTGATCAATCCCCGGATGCCGCCACCGTCGCAACTGAGAATCTTGAATGCCATCGCGGTTCTCCTCGACTCGTGAAATGCGTGAAATACAGGTACGGATGCTTTCGAACGAACACAGCGGCGGCGCCGCCGTGCCGCGTGCATCGACGATGCCGAACGCTGCGCCGCTGCGCAAGCGCACATCCGATACGCCGCGCATTCGATACGCCGCGCATTCGATCGCGCTTGCGCGTTGACAGCGCCGTGTCAATCCGGCTCGGCATTTCATTTGGATCGACCGGTTGCGATCGCTTCGCCGCAAGGGCGGCTTCGCGGACCGCCGGCTGCAATCGCGTTGCCGATGCCGGACACGCGTGCTCGTCTCGCCTTTTTCTCGCGCTCGTCTCGTTCATGTCGATACGAATCGCGTATCGCGCGGCGGCGCGTATTCCTAAATTAGGACGCGCGAGACGCTTTGGCCAGACCGCGACACAACGATTCGATGCCGGCGCGCGCGACGTTCGGCACATCGTGCACGGTGGACGCAGCAGGCGATCCGCGGGGCCGGCCTCGCACGCGCACGGCTTCACGGCGCCGATTACACCGCGAATGCGCATCGGGGCCGAAGCCGGCCTCGCCCGGGAGCCGCCGGTGCCGCGCGAGCCGCCCGCCCCTGCGTCATCGCCGCGCCGACATCATTCGCCCGCCGCGGCCGCGCCGCGCGCGCCGATCGCCTCGCCCGCGCCGGCGAAGCCCGGACGCGCGGTCGCGCCGATCCCCGCCATCGACACGCACGCGGGCACCGCCGCCGCGAGAAACAGCAACGACGACAACCATTGCCGATACATCAGCACGCCGCCGCGCGCCGGCCCGACGACGGAGCCGATCCAGCCGACGCCGGAGCGCCAGCCGATGCCTGTCGAGCGCAGCGGCGCCGGATAGTAGACCGCCGCGAGCACGTTGAGCGCGGGCTGTCCGCCGACGATCGGAAAACCGGCCATGAAAATCGCCGCGAACACGGCGGCGAGCGCGCTGAACACGAGCGAGCCGATCAGCATCCCGAACCATCCGGCGCGGAACGCGGGCGACAGCGCCTCCTTCGCGATCCCCCATTCGCGGATCACGGCGGGCGCGACGCCGCCCGTCGCCTGCACGTCGAAGCCGTCCATCACGCGGTACGCCGCGCACGGCGCGACGATCCGCCAGTGATATGCATCGAAGCGGCTGTCGTCGAGCCTCGCGCGCACGTCCACTCGCGCCGTCATTCGTCGCCTCCCGCCATGCCGTTGTCTTCGTCCGTCCCGCGCCGGGGCGACGGGCCTCACGCTACAGCTACAGTTCGAGCACGAGCCGTCCGTGCCTCGCGCGCGAGCAGCACGCCATCATGCGCGTGTTCAGCGCACGCTCGTCCGCGCTCAGCACGCTGTCACGATGGTCAACCTCGCCGGCAAGCACGCGCACCTCGCACGAGCCGCACAGCCCTTCCTCGCAGTCGCTCTGCACGTCGACGTTCGCCGCGCGCAGCGTCGCCAGCAGCGTCCGGTTCGCGGGCACCGTCAGCGTGAGCCCCGAATCCTTCAGCTCGACCTCGAACGGCTGATCGGTGCGCGGATCGACGCGCGGCGCGGCGGCCGCGAAATGCTCGACGCGCAGCGCATGCGCCGGCCAATGCGCGGCGCACGCGGCCAGCGCGTCGAGCATGCGCGCGGGACCGCACGCATACACCTGCGTGCCGGCAGCGACGTCGAGCGCGGAAAAATCATGCCGCGTGCCTTCGTCCGACACGTGCAGGCGAAGCCGCTCACCGTGCAGCGCGGCGAGCTCGTCGACGAACGCCATCGTCCGGCGGCTGCGGCCGCAGTAATGCAGCGCGTAGTCGATGCCGCGCGCGCGCGCCTCGCGTGCGATCGCGCCGATCGGCGTGATGCCGATGCCGCCCGCGATCAGGATCGCGCGGGCGGCGTGCCCGTCGAGCCGGAAGTGGTTGCGCGGCCCGCGAATCTTCACGCGCATGCCGGGCCGCAGCCGCTCGTGCATCCATGCGGAGCCGCCGCGGCTCGCCGGCTCGCGCAGCACCGCGATCTCGTATACGCCGCGCTCGGCCGGATCGCCGCACAGCGAGTACTGTCGGGAGAGCCCGGTGTCGCCGCATTCAACGTCGATATGCGCGCCCGCGCTCCAGCGCGGCAGCGGCGCGCCGTCGGGCGCGACGAGGCGTACGCGCAGCACGCGCTCGGCCACCGGCATCACGCTGTCGACGCGCAGCGCGCGCCCCGCGCGGCGCGCGTTCGATTCGCCGATGCGCACGGCAAGCGCGCAGCGGCGCGCGCCGTGGCCGCGCCGCTGCGGATTCTCCGCCGGCTCCCATTCGACCCACAGATGCTCCGGACCACGAAACGACGTGTTCGGCACATACGTGAAGCGCTGTTCGGCGAGCCGCATGTGCGGCAGGCGGCGCGACAGCTCGTCGATGAAGATCTGCATCTCCATGCGCGCGAGATGCTTGCCCATGCACTGATGCGAACCGTAGCCGAACGTCAGGTGATCGGCGGGATTGTCGCGGTGGATGTCGAACAGGTCCGGATCGGCGAAGCGGCGCTCGTCACGATTCGCCGACGACGTGACGATCAACAGCTTCGCGCCGGCGGGAATCGCAACGCCGCCGACCGTCGCGTCGCGCGTCGCGATCCGCCGCCACGCGACGATCGATCCGCTGTGACGCAGGCACTCGTCGACCGCGTTCGGGATCAGCGCAGGGTCGTCACACAGCTCTCGCCACGCGCGCGGATGCTCGAGCAACAGCTTCAGCGCGTTCGCCGTTGCGTTCGCGGTGGTCTCGTGCGCGGCAACGATGCCCGCCATCATCATCGAATGCAGATACGAATCGGTGACGATGTCCGGATGCTCGCGCTGCATGCGGATGCCGAACTGCATCCAGCCGGGCCCCGACGGATCCTCCCGCATCTGCTCGAGCACCTTGCCCGCGTACTGCCAGAACTGTCCGACCGCATGCGCGACCGCAACTTGCTCGTCCGGCCGCGGCCGTCCCCAGGTGTTGACGGTATGCGCGATCGAGTACGCGCGCAGCGTATCCATGTCCGCTTCGGGCACGCCCAGAAAATGCAGCGCGACCGTGAGCGGCACTTCCCACAGCATCTGGTCGACGAGGTCCGCGCGGCCATCGTCGACGAAGCGGTCGACGTATTCGCGCGCAAGCCGTCGCACCATCGGCTCATGCGCGCGCAGCGCGTCGGGCGTGAACGGCTCGATCAGCAGACGCCGCCGCGCCATGTGCGTGGGCTCGTCCTCGTTGACGAGCGTGCGGCCCATCGCATAGCCGTACGACGCGAGCGCCGCGTTCGCGTCCGGCCCCGTCGGCGTGATCTTCTCGAGCGCGATCGACGGGCTGAAGGTCCGGTTGTCGCGAAAGATCGTCTTGATGTCGTCATAGCGCGCGACGACCCAGTAACCGAGCTTCGGGCTGTAGAACACCGGCTCGCGCTCGCGCGCCCAACGCACGTACTCGGGCGGGTCCTGTTGATAGGCGTCGTCGAACGGATCGAATGCCGCCGCCCCGGCGCTCGCCGGGCAACCGGCCGGATGCGCGGCGGCATCGTCTGAAACGGGGCGGAACGGACACTGCGCGGCGGGCAAGGCCGGCGGCGTGGACGCGGAATGCGTCGTCATGGCAGTCCTCCAGGGGTCGAATTACGCTGGATCGAATTGCGCTTTGCGTAACGCTAGTACGCACTGCGCAAAATCAATGATCGCGTTAACCTGCATCGCCTTCCTATCGTAGTCGCGCGGGCGATGCCGCGCCTGCCGTCGAAGGCAACCCGAACTACAATCGCTCGATGACGAACAAGCCCCCTACCCTGAAACCCGCGAGAACCCGCCGCGCCCGCGCGCGCGAAGCGGCCGCGCCCGCCGCCGCTCCGTCCACACCACGCGAGCGCCGGCCGCGCGTGCAGGCGGCCGCGCCCGGCATCGCGGTGCTCGGCGCGACCGGCTCGTTCGACGCATCGCTCGACGAAGATGTCGCGGCCGCGCTGCGGCGGGAAGCCGACGCGACGGGCACGGCGCTCGGTTATCGATTGCAGGCGTAGCGCTCGCCGCATGGCCGGCCGATTCGTCCCCCTCGACACGGCGAGCGCGCGCCGCCACCCGCCCGGAGGCCATGTTGACTTCAGTCGCGCCACCCTCGGCGACAAGCGAAGCGGTCAGCCATCGCAACACCGCTGTGCTCGTCGTCTTCACCGCATTGACGAATCTCGCCGATGGCGTGACGAAGGTCGCGCTGCCGCTGATGGCGACCGCACTCACGCACTCGCCCGCGCGCATCTCGGGCGTATCACTGACACTGACGCTGCCCTGGCTGCTCGTCGCGCTTCACGTCGGCGTGCTGGTGGACCGCTTCGATCGCCGCACGCTGCTGTGGCTCGCGAACGCGGCGCGCATGGCCGCCATGGCGCTGCTCATCGCGCTGCTGCCATCCGGCCGCGTCACGCTGCCGGTGCTGTACGCGAGCGGCCTGACGCTCGGCCTCGCCGAGGTCGTCGCGCTGACTTCCGCGGCCGCCTTGATTCCGGACGCCGTCGCCCCTTCGAGCCGCGAGCGCGCGAACGCATGGATCGCCGGCGCGGAGACCGTCTGCAACGAATTCTGCGGCCCGCTCACCGGCGGCATGCTGGTCGCGGCCGGCACGGCGATCGCGCTCGGCGCCGTTGCCGTCGGCTACTTCGGCGGCGGCGTCGCGCTGTTTTTCCTGATCGGGCGGTTCCGCGTCGCGCATGCGCCGCATGGGCGGCCGCCGCCCGTTCGCCTGCAGATTGCCGAAGGGCTCGGATGCCTGTGGCACCAGCCGTTGCTCCGGCTGATGGCCGTCGCGCTGACGGTGCTCTGCATGTGCTGGGGCGCATGGCTCGCGCTGATGCCGCTGTTCGCGACGACGGTGCTCGGCCTCGACTCGCGCGGCTATGGCGTGACGGTCAGCGCGCTCGGCGTCGGCGGCTTCGTCGGCGCGCTGAGCGTCACCTTGCTGAACCGCCGCTTCGGGCGGCGCACCGTCATGCTCACGGATCTGCTCGGCACCTTCGCGATGATGGCCGTACCGGTGCTGAGCACGAACCTATGGGCCGTCGCGGCAAGCGCATTCGCGGGCGGCCTGGGCGGCACGCTGTGGACGGTCAATGCGAGGACGATCAGCCAGCATCTCGTGCCGGGGCCGCTGCTCGGCCGCTACAATGCGGCGGCCCGCCTGTTCAGTTGGGGAGCGATGCCGATCGGCGCGGGCTTTGCCGGCGCGATCGCGGAACTGCTGGGCATGCGCGCCGCGTTCGCGGCGCTCGCCGTCGCGGCCTTGCTGTTGATCGTGCCGTTCCTGCGCGTCGCTTCGGCGCAAGCGCTGCGAATCGGCCCCGAACGCCGACATTGAATCCGTCGGCAACGCTTCGGCGCATCGATCGTCAAGATAACGAAGCAAATGAAACGCTGCGCCGCCGGTGCACGCCTCGCCGTCTCCAGCCCGTTGCAGCGAGGCACGCCCTGCGTTCGCGGCCCTTCCCCGGCGTCGGCGCGAGCCCGGCCACGCGCGCCCCATCCGACGAGGACCATGCGACGGCCGGCAAACGTACGCTACCAAACGGCGCGTGCTGCGCAACCGACGGCGACAAGCCGGATCTCATCGGCATCGGCATCGGCATCGGCATCCGCAGCGACTGCGACTACGACTACGGCTGCGACTACGGCTGCGGCAATCCCACGATGTCGGCCGGCGTCCATCTTGCCGCTCGATTCACGATCGATTCGGTCGCCCAAACCTGATCCGGCAACGGCCCGCCGGGCCCGAGCCCGCCCGGCCGGCGGCCGTTCCGTTGCGTACGCACGGCCCAATCCGTGCAAGTCGAAAACGTCATCGATCGATCACCCCATCGTTCAAAAGTTTACTTGTAGCCAGTCTACTTATGCGCTATCACTGAACCTGAAGTTTTGCTACATCCCCACGCAACCGCCGCTCACGCCGGATTCGTCACCGGCCGCGCGCGGCCGGTCCGTGACGCATGACCGAGTGTCATCCGTCACACGCTTGACGGCGCCCGTTGCCGCGCGCTCGCGCGGCGTTTCGCGTCGCGCCGAACGACAGAACCAAGCAAACATTCACGGAGACAAACGCATGCACGCAAAACGCCTTTCCATCGCCGTTCTTTCCGCCACGCTGTGCGCGCTCGCGCATGCCGCCGGCAACGACGCACCGTCGCCGGACATCGCGTCCCGCGACGCTTACGCGCTTCGCCGCGCGCACGCGCTGGTTCGCCAGATGACGCTCGACGAGAAGCTTCAACTGATTCATTCGAAGTACCCAATGAGCGACGTGCCGGGCGGCGGCGCGGGCTTCATCCAGGGTATCGCGCGGCTTGGCATTCCCGATCTGAACATGGTGGATTCGGCGACGGGCTCGGGCAGCACGTCTCAGCCGAGCACGACGTTTCCCGCGACGATCGGGCTCGCGGCGAGCTGGGACAAGCGCCTTTCGTACGCATTCGGCGCGGTGATCGCCGACCAGTTGCGCACGCAAGGATTCGCGATGAGCCTGGGCGGAGGCACCAACCTCACGCGCGAGCCGCGCGGCGGACGCCTGTTCGAGTATCTCGGCGAAGATCCCGTCCTCGCCGGCGAAATGCTCGCGGCGCGCACGCGCGGCACGCAGGACCGCAAGGTGATCGCGACGATCAAGCACTACGTCGGCAACGAACAGGAAACGAACCGGATGGGCGGCGACGACCAGATCGACGAGCGCACATTGCGCGAGCTCTATCTGCTGCCGTTCGAAATCGCGATGAAGGCCGCGCGCCCCGGCAACGTGATGTGCAGCTACAACCGCCTTAACGGCGACTATGCATGCGAGAACGCACACGTGCTCACCGACGTGCTCAAGAACGAATGGCATTTCCAGGGGCAGGTGCAGTCCGACTGGGGCGCCGCGCATAGCACCGCGAAGGCGATCAACGCGGGGCTCGACGAAGAGGAAGACGTCGGGCCGACCGTGTTCCTCACGCCCGCGCTCGTCAAGCAGGCGCTCGCGAATCGCGAGATCGCGCCGGCGCGCCTCGACGACATGGTCCGGCGCAAGCTCTACGCGATGATCCGCACGGGCGTGATGGACGATCCGCCGCGCGGCGGCGGCACGATCGATTTCGCCGCGGCCAATTGATTTGTTCAATATGCGGCGGAACAGTCGATCGTGCTCCTCAAGAATCAGGACCGCCAACTTCCGCTCGATGCCGCGGGCCTGAAGCGGATCGCCGTGATCGGCGGCCATGCGGACGCGGCCGTACTCGCGGGAGGCGGATCGGGCAATACGCGGCATCCCGTGACCGGCGCGTTTCCCGGATGCGGCGGCCTCACCTTCCCGACCACGACGGGCTGCAACTGGTGGCCGAATCCGTGGCTGAAGCTCGACGTGCCGATCGTCCAGGCGATCCGCGACCTCGCGCCGGGAGCAACGGTCGCTTTCGCCGGGAACAGCGATCGGCAATCGCCGTTCGCCGCGTACACACCGCAGCAAATCGATGCGGCCGCCGATCTCGCGCGACGCTCGGACGTGGCGATCGTCTTCGTCACGCAGGCCGCCGGCGAGGACTTCGGCGAACTGCGCAGCCTCGCGCTCGCGAACCCGACGAATCAGGACGCGCTCGTCCAGGCCGTCGCGCAAGCCAATCCGCGCGTGATCGTCGTCGTCGAGAGCGGCAACCCGGTGCTGATGCCGTGGCGCGACCAGGTGCCCGCGATCGTCCAGGCATGGTTCCCCGGTGAAGGCGGCGGCAACGCGATCGCCAACGTGCTGTTCGGCAAGGTCAACCCGTCGGGCAAGCTGCCCGTCACGTTCCCCGCGCGCGACGAGGACACGCCGACCTGGGGCGCGGACGGCACGCTCGCGCCGAACCCCGTCTACTCGGAGAAGCTGAAGATCGGCTATCGCTGGTACGACGCGCATCGCATCGCGCCGATGTTCCCGTTCGGACACGGCCTGTCGTACACGCACTTCTCGTATTCCGGGCTCGAAGTCAAGCAGCGCCCGGACGCGGCGACGACGGTGTCGTTTGCGCTGACCAACGATGGCCCGGTGGCCGGCGCCGAAGTGCCGCAGGTCTATCTCGGCGATCTCGATGATCCGCAGGAACCGCCGAAGCGCCTCGTCGGATGGGACAAGGTGGGCCTGCGCGCGGGCGAAACGCGGCGCGTGCGCATCGTGATTCCCGCCGAGATGCGGCGCGTGTGGGATGCGAGCCGCAACGGATGGGCGCTCGCGAAGGGCGAGCGCATCTACGTGGGCGCATCTTCGCGCGACATTCGGCTTCAGCAGCCGTGAAGGGCGACGGCGGCGCTTCGCGGCGCCGCCGCCACCGATCCTGCACAACGCTTCGTATCCGGCGCGTTGCGCCGCCCGGTCGGGCACGCCGGCTCGACCATCAGGAATACTCAGGATGCGGCCCGCCCGACGGCGACCGCTGCAGACGCTCTTTCGCCATCGCTCGATGTGCTTCCGACGCTCGGCGCTTCGGGCTACAAGAACTTGTAGTTTCACCTTCCGGCTTTCCGCCCTACGATGGATCCCGCGAGTACGCACGCGATACGAGGTGCGCGCACCTCGTCAGAACGATAAAGCGAGAGCCATTCAACCCAGCAGAAGGCCGGTCGCAAGACGCGATGCAGACCGGCGTGCGTCCCGTCGAGGTGATTCCCGTTTCACGAACTCGAGCATGGCCCGCCTGCGGCGGGTTGGCACCCGGCACGGCTGGAGGCGCCCGATCGGCACGACAGCCGTCATCATCATCAAGAAAGGAGTCCGCATCATGGCAACCACCGCCGAAGAAGATGTCCTGCTGCACATCCTTCACAACGTCTACAGCGTGACGGGCGGAGAAGTCACGCCGTCGTCCGTCTCGGTTCCGACCGTCGAGCTGAAGCTGCAATTCGACGACAACACTCACCGCATCTCCGGCTTCGGCCGCATCGCCTGGGGCAAGAACAAGCCGCCGAAGGTCACGTCGGAATTCGTCGATCTTCTCATTCACGGCGACTTCGGCTATTTCCCGCCTGCGCGGAAGCAGCGCGACGCGAACTTCCCGGTGAAGACCCTGCAGATCAACCTGGTCGGCTATCCGAACCTGCACTGGAATCCGCGCTGGGGAATCGGCCCGCAACTGCCGATCATCTTCCACCAGAACGCCGTGATTCCCGTCGGCTCGCAAACGGGATATGCGGCGTACAGCTACGGCGTGCCCAGCGATCCGGAAAGCGAAATCTCCGTGACCGATGCGACGATTCGCCAATTGCTGCTCTGATCGCGCAAGCGGGCCGCCCGCGTTCGGGCGGCATCCGGCAATCCGGCGGATGCGCCGCATGCAGCCGTTCCGGATGCGTTGAGCGATGACGAATCGACGCCGGCGAAGCGGTTTTCGTCGGCGTCGATTTTTTCAATGGCGTGCGCCGAGGCACCCTGCCCGACGATCGCCGCAGCGAGGTCTGCGCCGTTTCTGTTTCAATAGGCGCCGGTGCGGCAGGCGATGTATCGCCGCAATTGCGACAACGACACCTGTCGCCAGTGGAATTGACGCAGGCAATGCTTGCTCGCATCGCGCAACTCGATGTGCATCTGAACGCGTACATCCGCGTCACGGCGGAATCCGCGCTCGCCGACGCCCGATGCGCCGAGCAAGAGATCGCGCGCGGAATCAACCGGGACCGTTGCATGGCGTCCCGGTTGCGGTAAGAGACATTTTCAACACGAAGGGCCGCGTGATTTTGCAGGCATGTACACTATGCGCATCTAGAATAATAGGGGCCAAGCGATGCCGATTCGCTGCACATTCGTTTTGAACAATCAGTCGACGTCAGCTTTCCACTGTCCAACCGTAGGCACTCTACCTGCGTTTTCGGGACGCGGTTCCGGACGCGATAATCCAGAAGCAACCGCGATCGAAAAGATCGGCCCGATACCCAAGGGCATCTACTACATCGTGGACCGCCAGTCAGGCGGCAATCTCGGTTGGCTCTATGACCTGTGGGGTCAACTCGGATACGGTACGTCCGATCACACGAAATGGTTCATGCTTTGGAATAGAGACACGGGCGATAGCACGTATGTGGGTAAAGTGAAGCGCGGCGCATTCCGTCTGCATCCGATTGGCCCGATGGGGCTAAGTGAAGGGTGCATTACCGTTACCAACACAGCTCGCTTCGAGAGGTTCGCTGCGTTCCTCCGCCAGAAGGGCGCAGACCTGACTGTTCCGGGTACGAACCTCAAGGCTTACGGCACGGTGGAAGTGAAATGACGAAGCTCGGAAAATTCGCGCTCAGCACGAGCATTACGCTCGTTGGCGGATGGGCACTCGCCAACCTAGTGATTCGACTTCCCGTTGAAATGCCCGGATTTCTGGACAATGGCATCCGCGCCGTGCTGAGGCTGACCGGACATCGCGAACTCGCGAATCCGGACGACATGGAAGTGCTGGCGATGACGGCAATTCTCATTGCATCGATCATCGTCGTCGGCGTGCTAGTCGCCCTCGCGAACACCATCATTAAGCGATCACTCGCTCGCAGAACGGCTCACTGAGTCTCGCCATAACGGCACAACAACGTGAGAGATAACGAACTCCACGGCGTCGGCTGGCCTTGTTCGCCGTGGGCGGGTCAACACAGCGCGCCCCGATCGCAATCGGCGCATGGCGTTCCGGTTGCCGGCCGCAGCCACAGTGAATTGAAATCCTCCGCGAGGCGGCGTCGTGATAACGCCGCCTCGGCCCCGAGCGCCATCACGTTTAATCAACTGCCACGGCTTATTGATCGCCGCACGTGCCTGGTTTGCATACAGCCAAGCGAGCAAGCAATGGAGCGCGAGGGTTAATAGCAGCAAGGATCGGGCAGAAAAACCCACACCACCGCAGGAATAGCCCCCTGAGCGATGTCTATGTAATTGCCCGCCAAGCCTCATGGCGGAAGGCAGCCGGAGTCGAACCGACCTGGCGCGGGCTGACCGCACCAACTGGGTTTGAAGCCCAGCCGCACCACCGGATACGAATGCCTTCCTGCGAAAACGGGAAACGGAAGCCGACATCAAGCGCACCCCGCCCCGTCAAAAAACCGTCGAGAACCGTCGAATACCGCGGCAACCCCCACGAGCCCGAAAAACCGGACTACCGCGAGCCGGCCAGCAACCGGCTATCAGCCCGCAACCAGTGCAGGTCGCGGTGGAAGCGAGTATACCCAACGCGATCGAAGAACTCGAGAATTTGAATCGCCCGCTTGCGGCCGAGCCCGGTCGCGTCGCGAAACGTCGCCGCATCGAGCCCGCCGCCGTGCTCGCCCGCGAGTCGCGCGATCAGTCGCGCAAGCTCCGCGATCACGTCGCGGTGATAGAACAGATCCCGCACGACCTGATGCACGTCGCCGCGCCGCGCGAGCTTGCGCAGCAGCGCGCGCACCGCGTCCTCCGCCATGAGCGTCGCCGCCGCGTGATCGCGCACCCACGGCGGATCGTAGCGGCCCGCCGCGACGAGCGGCAGCAAGCGCCCGGCCAACGCCTCTTCGGCCGCGTCGAAGCTCACCGCATGCGACGGCAAATGCAGCCACGGGCCGCTGCGCACGATCGCGCCCTCGGCGATCAGCGCATCGGTCAGCGCGCGCCACAACGCGTCGTCCGCGAGCGGCGCGGCGATCCGGCGCAGCCGCGCGACATCCGGCCCCTGCTCGTCCGGCGAGCGCTGATGGAATGCCGCGAGCGCATCGAGCACGCGCGTGCGCAGCGCGTCCCAATGCCCGCGCGCAAGCACGCGCGCTTCGTCCGCGTGCTTGCCCGGCGCGGCGACGCTCACCGCATCGGCCGGCAACGCCCACGCCTGCGCCGGCAAGCCGGTCAGATGCATCAGCGTCGCGCGCGCGATGCCGAGCGGCGCCTCGTCGAGCAACGCGTCGAGACGGCCTTCGTCGAGCCACGCCGCGAGCGCGTCGAGCCACGCGCGTCGCGCGCGCGTGCGCCGCTTGCGCGCGGGGCCGAACGGATCGAGCACGCGCCCGCCGCCCACGGTGCGCGTCGCCTGCGCGTCGCGCACGATGAAGCGATCGCCCGGCGCGGCGAACACCGGCTCCGTGAAATTCAACTGCGCGCGGGCGCGCCGGCCGGGCCCGAGCGTCTCGCCTTCGAGCAGCGCAACGTGCGCGACCCGGTGCAGCGTGCCGAGATGCACGTGCAGCGGCGTCCAGTGCGAGATCGTCAGGTCGGCGTCCGCCGTCAACGTCAATTCGACGTCGATGCGTGGCGAAAGCGTCGCGAGCCGCGCGTCGACGATCGCATCGCCGCGCGCGAGCGCCGCCTTGTCGATGCCCGCGAGATTCAGCGCGCAGCGCTCGCCCGCATGGCCGACGTCGGTCGCGCGGTTCTGCGCATGGATGCTGCGCACGCGCACCGTTTCGCCCGTGCGCGCGACGGCGAGCGAGTCGCCCGTGCGCACGCGCCCCGCGACCGCGGTGCCCGTCACGACGGTGCCTTGCCCCGCGAGCGTGAACACGCGATCGACCGCGAGCCGGAACAGGCCGTCGTCGCGCCGCGCGCGCCAGGCGAGCGCCGTGTCGCGCAGGTGCGCGTTCAATGCGGCAACGCCCGCGTCGTCCGGCTCGCTCGCGCGCGTCTCGAAAACCGGCGCATCGGCGAGCGGCGAGGCCGCGAGCCACGCGCGGATCTCGTCGCGCACCCGCGCGACGCGCGCCGCGTCGACGCGATCGCATTTCGTCAGCGCGAGCGCGCCATGCGCGACGCCCAGCAGTTGCAGAATCGACAGATGTTCGCGGGTCTGCGGCATCACGCCGTCGTCGGCCGCGATCACGACGAGCGCGAAGTCGATCCCGCACGCGCCCGCGGCCATCGTGTGGACGAGCTTTTCATGGCCGGGCACGTCGATGAAGCCGAGCACGTCGCCGTTCGGCAGCGGCGTGTACGCGTAGCCGAGCTCGATCGAGATTCCGCGCGCCTTCTCTTCCTTCAGCCGATCGGTGTCGACGCCCGTCAGCGCGCGCACAAGCGTCGTCTTGCCGTGATCGATGTGGCCTGCGGTCCCGACGATCATGCGCGCGGGCCCGTCGGCGCCTGCGCGCATTGCGCGATGAACGCGGCTTCGTCGCCCGCTTCGAGGCAGCGCAGGTCGAGCCGCAGCGCGTCGTCGGCGATGCGCCCGAGCACCGGGCGCGGCCAGCCGCGCAGGTGCGCGTCGAGCTGCGCGAGCGCGCGGCCGCGGCGCTTGCCGCCGCTCGCGCGCACGACGAGGCCGTAGCTCGGCAATTGATCGACGGGCAACGCGCCGCTGCCGATCTGGCTGAACATCGGCTCGACGTCGACCGCGAACGCCGCGCCGAGCGCGCGCTGCAGCGCCGGACGCACGCGCTCGGCCGTCGCGGCGATGTCCGCCTGCGCGCGCGTGAGCAGCCGCAACGTCGTCAACCGCTCGCGCAGGAATTCCGGCGTCTGGTACAGGCGCAGCACCGGCTCGAGCGCGGCGAGCGTCAGCTTGCCGACGCGCAGCGCGCGCTTGAGCGGATGCTTCTTGATCTTCGCGATCAGATCGCGCCGCCCGACGATGAGCCCCGCCTGCGGGCCGCCGAGCAGCTTGTCGCCGCTGAACGTGACGAGATCCGCGCCCGCCTCGACGGTCTCGCGCACCGTCGTCTCCTTCGGCAGGCCCCAGCGCGTCAGGTCGACGAGCGTGCCGCTGCCGAGATCGACGGCGACGGGCACCCCGCGCTCGCGCGCGAGCGGCGCGAGCTCCCGCAGCGCCACTTCCTTCGTGAAGCCGCTGATCGCGTAATTGCTGCAATGCACTTTCATCAGCAGCGCGGTGCGCGGGCCGATCGCGTCCGCGTAGTCCGCCAGATGCGTGCGGTTCGTCGTGCCGACCTCGCGCAGCTTCGCGCCGGCGCGGCTCATGATGTCCGGAATGCGGAACGCGCCGCCGATCTCGACGAGTTCGCCGCGCGACACGACCACTTCCCGCCTCGGCGCGAGCGCGGACAGCACGAGCAGCACGGCGGCCGCGTTGTTGTTGACGACGGTCGCCGCCTCGGCGCCCGTCAGCTCGCAGGCGAGCGCGCCGATCAGATCGTCGCGGTCGCCGCGGCGGCCCGTCGCGAGATCGAATTCGAGATTCATCGGCTGCGTGAGCGCCTGCACGACCGCGCGCACCGCGTCGTCCGGCAACAGCGCGCGGCCGAGGTTCGTATGCAGCACGGTGCCCGTCAGGTTGAACACCGCGCGCATCGCCGCCGCCGCGTCGGCGGCGAGCCGCGCGCGCACGTCGGCGGCAATGCGCGCGTCGTCGGGCGTCCCGGCCGCGGCCGGATCGCGGCGCGCGGCGTCACGCCACGCGGCGAGCGACGCGCGCACCGCGGCGAGCGCGCGCGTGCGTCCGTATTCGTCGACGAGCGGCTGCATTTCCTCCGACGACAGCACGCGCTCGACCGACGGCGCGCGCGCGAGCAGCGCGTTCAGTTCGCTTGCGCCGGGCCCGCTCACGTGCGCTCGTCTCCCGCCGCTGCGCCGGCCTCGGCCGGCAGGTCCGGCCAGAGCAGCGGATTCGGCGACGCGCGCCGGTAGCCCGCCTCGCCCATCAGCAGGTCGAGCGTGAGGCTCGCGAGATCGTCCGCGAGCGGCTCGACGTCGTAGTCCTTCTCCTGATAACCGATCTTCCGGTACGTATGGCACGCGTCGCACGATTCGGCCTTGATCGCTTCGCTGCCGCCCTCGATTCCGTGATAGGCGATGCCCTTCGTCGAATCGCAGTGCGAGCACTTCGTGCGAACCATGTGCCACTCGGTCGAGCACAGCCCGCACTGGAGGAAGCGATAGCCCTGATACGGGCCGCCCACGCGCACGATGCTCGCGACCGGCTGCGCGCCGCACACCGGGCAAAGGCCCGGCTGCTCGAGATACGGAACGTCGGCGGGCGCGATGCGGCTCGCGAGCGCGGTCCATACCACCTGCAGCGCGGCCATCAGGAACGGCGCGGACGCCGGCTCGATTTCGGCGAAGCGCTGCGCGACGAGCGCGTCGGCCTGCGCGTCGAGCGCGGCGGCCTCGCGCAGCCGCATGCCGTCGATCAGCTTCGCGAGCGGCGGATTCACGAGGCCCGCGCGTTCGACGCGGTCGAGCAGGCTTTGCAGCAGGTCGCGCCAGCGCGGATCGCGTTCGCCGCCGAGCGCCGGCATGAGCGGCATCGAATGGCGCTGCGCGCGCTCGGCCGCCGCCTTCTCGGGCGCGTTCGGCACGAACGTCTGCAGCAGTTCGTGCTGCGCGTCGGCGACGGCCGCCATCAGCCGCAGATAGCCGGCGATCGGGTTCAGGTCCGCGAGCTTGCGCAGCCGCGCGGCGCGCGCGGCGAACACGGCGCCGCGCTCGGGCATCCGCACGCGCGGAATGGCCGAATGATCGAGCGATGCGATTTCGCTCGGATCGAGAATGCGTTGGGTTGGGTCAGTCACGTGAGTGCCCTAAAAAAACAAGCGCCGAATCGTCGGCGCTTTGGGTTCCGTCCATCGTCCGCGGCCCGCTCGCCCGCCGCCCGCAGGGGCGGCCCGGCGGCCCGACGGGCGCGCGGCTTGCGGCGCGCGGACCGCCCGGGCCCGCGCGCCGCGCCGGCTTCGCGCGATGCGATATTACTTCACGCTCTCGCGAAACCACTTCGGGTGGTGCTTTCTGGCCCAGCCGACGGTCACGGTGCCGCGCACCATCGCGCCGATCGAGCCCTTCACCCACAGCGCCGCGTACACGTGCACGACGATGCCGACGATCAGCGCGAACGCCGCTGCCGCATGGACGACGGCCGCCGCGCGAATCACGCCGATCGGGAAGTAGAGCGAGAAATAGCGCCGCCAGATCACGATCCCGGAGACGAGCAGCAACAGCAGACACGCCACCATCACGAAGAATAGCAGCTTCTGTCCGGCGTTATAGCGGCCGACTTCCGGCAGCTTGTCCTCCCGGTTCGCGAGCACGTCGTCCATTTGCCGCAGCCACTGGCGGTCGCCCGCGTCGAGCAGGTTGTGGCGCCAGTAGCGCACGACCATCACCGCGAACGACGCGAACATCACGAGGCCGACGAACGGATGCAGGATCCGCGTCCACTGCCCGCCGCCGAACAGCGCCGTCATCCAGAACATCGAAGGATGAAACAGCGCGAGCCCGGACAGCGCGAGCAGCACGAACGAGATCGCGGTGATCCAGTGGTTCGAGCGCTCGTTCGCCGTGTAGCGGACGATCAGGTTCGGGTCGTCATGTTTCATTTCGCGTCCTCCTGGATGCGGCGCGCTTCGTCACGGGCGGCCGCCTCCTCGTCGTCCGTCACGTCGTTCGGGCCGACGCGCGTGTAGTGGAAGAAGCCGACGAGCGCGGACAGCGCGATGCCCGCAACCGCGAGCGGCTTCGCGAGCCCCTTCCACAGCTTCACCATCGGGCTGATCGACGGATTGTCGGGCAGGCCGTGATACAGCGACGGCTTGTCCGCGTGATGCAGCACGTACATCACATGCGTGCCGCCGACGCCCTGCGGATCGTACAGCCCCGCGTTCTCGAAGCCGCGCCCCTTCAGATCGGCGACACGCTCGGCCGCGTGCTGCTTCATGTCCTCCTTCGTGCCGAACACGATCGCGCCCGTCGGGCAGGTCTTCACGCACGCGGGCTCCTGGCCGACCGCGACGCGGTCCGAGCAAAGCGTGCACTTGTACGCGCGGTTGTCCTGCTTCGAGATCCGCGGGATGTTGAACGGGCAGCCGGTCACGCAGTAGCCGCAGCCGATGCAGTGCTCCTCGTGGAAATCGACGATCCCGTTGTTGTACTGCACGATCGCGCCCGGCGAAGGGCACGCCTTCAGGCAGCCCGGGTCCTCGCAGTGCATGCAGCCGTCCTTGCGGATCAGCCATTCGAGGTCGCCCGCCGGGTTCTCGTATTCGGCGAAACGCATCACCGTCCACGAGTGCTCGGTCAGATCGGCCGGATTGTCGTAGACGCCGACGTTCGTGCCGACTTCGTCGCGCAGGTCGTTCCACTCCATGCAGGCGGTCTGACATGCCTTGCAGCCGATGCATTTCGATACGTCGATCAGCTTCGCGACGCTGCCCGTCACCGGCTCGCGCGCGGTGGGAGGAGGCGTCGTGGTGGCCGAGACGCGCTTGATATCGAGCGATTGCAATGCCATCTCTTTCCCCTTACGCCTTTTCCACTTTCACCAGGAACGATTTGAATTCCGGTGTCTGCGAGTTGCCGTCGCCGATGGACGGAGTCAGGGTGTTCGCGAGATAGCCGGGCTTCGTCAATCCCTTGAAGCCCCAGTGCAACGGCACGCCGACCGTCTGCACCTTCCTGCCGTCGACCATGAGCGGCTTGATGCGCTTGGTGACGAGCGCGACCGCGACGATGTGCCCGCGGTTGGACGACACCTTCACTTGCTCGCCGTGCGCGACGCCGATCTCCTTCGCGAGATCCTCGCCGATCTCGACGAACTGCTGCGGCTGGACGATCGCGTTCAGCCGCGCATGCTTCGTCCAGTAATGGAAGTGCTCGGTCAGGCGATAGGTCGTCGCGACATGCGGGAACTGGTCGACCTTGCCGAACGACGCGCGATCGTCCGGGAACACACGGGCGGCCGGGTTGTTCAGCGCGCGCGGGTTGCCCGGATGCAGCGGGTTCGCGGCGAGCGGCGTCTCGAACGGCTCGTAGTGCTCGGGGAACGGGCCTTCGTTCATCCCGGCGCGCGCGAAAAAGCGTGCGACGCCCTCCGGGTTCATGATGAACGGGCCCATGCCGGTCTCGGGCGGCTCGTCGAGCTTGTAGTCGGGAACGTCCGCGCCCGTCCACGTCTTGCCGCTCCAGCCGATCAGCTTGCGGCTCGGATCGAACGGCTTGCCGTTCACGTCGCACGACGCGCGGTTGTACAGGATCCGCCGGTTCGCCGGCCACGCCCACGCCCAGTTCAGCGTCTGGCCGATGCCCGTCGGGTCCGCGTTGTCGCGCCGCGCCATCTGGTTGCCCGCTTGCGTCCACGCGCCGCAGAAGATCCAGCAGCCGCTCGCGGTCGTGCCGTCGTCCTTCAACTGCGCGAAGCCGGCGAGCTGCTCGCCCTTCTTCACGAGCGTCTTCGTCGGGTCTTTCGGATCAGGCAGATCCGCGAGCGCGCGGCCGTTGAACTCCATCGCGAGCTCTTCGGGCGTCGGGCTTTCCGGGTTCGCGTACGGCCAGCTCAAGTTGACGATCGGGTCGGGATACTTGCCGCCGTCCTTGCGGTACATGTCGCGCATGCGCAGGAAGATCCCCGACATGATCTCGAGGTCGCTCTTCGCCTGGCCCGGCGGCTCCGCGCCCTGCCAGTGCCACTGCAGCACGCGGCCGGAGTTCACGAGCGAGCCGCGCTCCTCGGCGAAGCACGACGTCGGCAGCCGGAACACCTCGGTCTGGATCTTCGACGAATCGACATCGTTGAACTCGCCGTGGTTCTTCCAGAACTCCGACGTCTCGGTGGCGAGCGGATCCATGATCACGAGCCACTTCAGCTTCGCGAGCGCCTCGGACGTCTTGCGCTTGGACGGCGCCGCCGCGAGCGGGTTGAAGCCCTGGCAGATGTAGCCGTTCATCTTGCCCGCGTGCATCAGCTCGATCGTCTACAGCAGGTCGTACTGCTTGTCGAGCTTCGGCAGGTAGTCGTAGCCCCAGTTGTTCTCGGCGCTCGCCGCGTCGCCCCACCACGCCTTCATGAAGCTCACGTGGAACGCGCGGTAGTTCTTCCAGTAGCTCAACTGGTTGGGCCGCAGCGGCTGCTGCGCGCGCTTCTGGATGTAGGCGTCGAAATCCTGCTCGGCCTGCATCGGCAGCGTCATGTAACCCGGCAGCAGGTTCGACATCAGCCCGAGGTCGGTCAACCCCTGGATGTTCGAGTGCCCGCGCAGCGCGTTCATCCCGCCGCCCGCGATGCCGATGTTGCCGAGCAGCAACTGCACCATCGCGCCCGTGCGGATCATCTGCGCGCCGACCGAGTGGTGCGTCCAGCCGAGCGCGTACAGCACCGTGCCGGCGCGGCCGGGCACGGCCGTCGTCGCGAGCATCTCGCATACCTTCAGGAACTTGTCCTTCGGCGTGCCGCAGATCTTCTCGACCATCTCCGGCGTGTAGCGCGCGTAGTGCTGCTTGAGCAGGTTGTACACGCAGCGCGGGTGCGCGAGCGTTTCGTCGACCTTCACGAAGCCGTCGTCGCCGCGCTCGTAATCCCACGTCGACTTGTCCGGGTACGCGTGCTTGTCCGCGTCGTAGCCGGAATAGATGCCGTCGTCGAACGCGAAATCCTCGCGAACGATGAACGAGAAATCCGTGTAATGCTTGACGTACTCGTGCTGGATCTTGTCGTTCGTCAGCAGGTAATGGATCACCCCGCCGAGGAACGCGATGTCCGTGCCGGTGCGAATCGGCGCGTAATAATCGGCGACCGATGCGGTGCGCGTGAAGCGCGGATCGACGACGACGAGGCGCGCGTTGCGATGCGCCTTCGCTTCGGTGACCCACTTGAAACCGCACGGATGGGCCTCGGCGGCATTGCCGCCCATCACGAGAATAACGTCCGCGTTCTTGATGTCGACCCAATGGTTCGTCATCGCGCCACGGCCAAACGTCGGGGCAAGACCTGCCACCGTCGGGCCATGTCAGACACGAGCCTGGTTGTCGAACGCGAGCATCCCCATGCTGCGCACGGTCTTGTGCGTCAGATAGCCGACCTCGTTGCTGCCCGCCGAGGCGGCCAGCATGCCCGTCGTGAGCCAGCGGTTGACCTTCATGCCGTCGTCCGTCGTCTCGACGAAGTTCGCGTCGCGGTCCGCCTTCATCAGCTTCGCGATCCGGTCGAGCGCGTCGCTCCACGAGATCGGCTGCCACTTGTCGGAGCCGGCCGCGCGGTATTCGGGCTGCGTGAGGCGGCTCGGGCTATGGATGAAGTCGATGAGGCTCGCGCCCTTCGGGCACAGCGTGCCGCGGTTGACCGGGTGATCGGGGTCGCCCTCGATGTGGACGATGCTCGACGTGGCGTTCTTCGCGCCGTCGCCGAGGCCGTACATCAGGATCCCGCAGCCGACCGAGCAGTAAGGGCAGGTGTTGCGGGTTTCGACAGTGCGCGCCAGCTTGTATTGGCGGACCTCGGCGAGCGCTTCGGCCGGCGAGAAGCCCATCAGGGCTAGGCTCGATCCGGCGAGCGTCGTCGCGGACAGCTTCAGGAACTGGCGCCGGGACAGTTGGAGCATGGTGGTCTCGGGCAGGTTGTATTGATGGGGAAAACGTTGATTTTGCGTGGCTGGCGTGACGAATACGGGTTACGGACGGCGCGGCCGCTCCGGGCGCGCGGCGCGACGGCGACGGATCGCGCCGCCTGTCGTCTTTCCTTTATATGACAACACGAGAGAATCGGATAGCGGAACCGTCACTAATAAGGGAAAACCATTTCTTACAAGGCGCAAGGTTATCAGATCGCGCGAAAACGCGGCGTGTCGCGCCAGGCGTGCGCACCCGCGCCGCAGCCGCGGGGCGTTGCTCGGCCGGTTGACGCTTGACCTCTGAGCGCCTAGCCGCTCGGCATGCAAGCATGCGCGCCCGGTTCGCGCGCGGTGGATCGCCGTGAACCGAATCTCGCCGGCTCTCTGGTTGCCCAGGTTGCCCCGATTGACTGCAGCCACGCCTGCGGGCGGCGACGCTCAATGCTGCTGCACGCTTGTCCGGCGCGTTTACGGCATCCGGCACGAAATATTGAGGCATCGCCCGCGACGATCGCGGCGGACGAGGAACGCGACGCGCACGGCAGCAGCGCACACTCGGATCAGGAGCGGAAATGACGCGTGCCGAACGGTGGTTGGTGGTTGGTGGTTGGTGGGCGGTGGGCGGTGGGCGGTGGGCGGTGGGCGGTGGGCGGTGGCACAAGTGCCTGTGCCACAGTGCCGAACGTCGAACGTCGGCGCCCAACGCGGCTGACCGTCGAGCCGAGCGGCGGCCGGGGCACAGCGCATGCGGACGGAAGCCCGATGCGAAGCGAAATCGCCCGCCGGTTTAGGCGCGCGCCGGTAGGCGGCGGGCTCGATGGAGCCGGCGCTCACGCCGGTCCGTTGATGCCGGCCCCTTCATGCCGGCCCGTTCGATGCGTGCGCAACGCAGCGAAGCGGGCCACGGCGGCGTGCGCGCGGCGCGCCATGCTCACGCGTCGCCCGGCCGCGTCCTCGCCGGGTTCCAGCCGAGCGCGTTGTACAGCCGGTAGCGCGCGATGCCAAGATATTCGTGCAGCGCGAGATCGGCGATCGCGAAGTTGTACGCGAGCGGCAGCGGGAACGTCACGGCTTGCAGATACTCGGCGCGCACGGCAATCGCGGCGACGCCGAAATGCGCGAAATACAGCATGCTTCGCCGCAGGTGAATGCCCGAGGTGACGAGCAGCACGCGGTCCGCGCGATAGCCGTCCAGCGCGACGCGCGTGAATTGCGCGTTCTGCCACGTGTTCATGCTGCGCGGCTCGGACAACACGTCGGCCGCGTCGATGCCGACGCCGACCAGCGCGTCGCGATAGACGCTCGCCTCCGGCACGCCGTTGCGGCGCGCGTCGCCGCCGCTCACGAGGATCTTGCAATCGGCATCCGCGCGCGCACGTCGGCAATCGCGGTAAAGGCTCGCCGCCTCGACGACCCGCGAATAGGAAAACGTGCCGGGCTCGACCGCCCCCGTCGCCGCGATCTTCTCGGTGCCGAGGCCGAGCATCACGATCGCGTTGCGCTCGCCCCACTCGATCGCCGGCCTTGCCGCATACGGCGCCTGCAGCGCGCGCAACAGCCACGCCGGCACGAGGCCGCAGCCGATCGCGAAGAACGCGGCGACGGTCGCGACGAACAGCGCCCGGCTCGCGCGGCGGCGCTTCGTGAACCGCAGCAGCGCGGCGACGAGGGCGACGACGGTCAGCAGCGCGAGCGTCATGCGAGGGCCTCCGGCGTGAAGGCCGAAGCCCAGGCGAAGGCGCGCGGACGCGGGCGGCGCGGCGAGACGATCCGGCTGGCTGCGCGTGTCGTGAGGAAAAAGAGTCGGGGCATGGCTGTGGCCGAGCAATGACAGGGGCCGAAATTATGCGGCAGACGGCGGCATCGCGGCCAGTGCAGATTTGTGTGCGGCGCAAGCGGGAAGGACATCGAACGAGCGACGCCGGGGCGTGCGGCGTCGCGCCGTCGGCGCTCAGAACGACGGCAGCCCCGCCGGATTCGTCTCCGACCGGTCGAGCGCCTCCGACAGCAGCCCCCATCGCGCGAGCGCCTGCCGGTACTTGCCGTTGCGGATCAGGCCGTTGGTCGCGAGCGTGAGCGCGTCGGCGAGGCCGCTGCCCTTGCGCGTCGCGATCGCGACGTCGGCCTTGAGCGGCCAGCCCGCGTTCACGTTGCCGACGCAACGAATCCTGCCGTCGCGCGCCGCCTGGTACGCGAGTGTCGCGTTCGGATTCAGCTCCGCGTCGGCGCGCCCCGAGAGCAGCGCGACGCGCGATGCGGCGTCGTCGTCGAAGTACAGCACGTCCACCGGCTTGAGCCGCTGCGCGACGTTGCGCCGGTCCCATTCGAGCAGGATGCGCTCCTGGCTCGTTCCCGACGCGGTGATGATCCGCAGGCCCGCCACGTCGCGCGGCGCGGCGATCCGCGCGATCGGGCTCGCGGCCCGCACATAGAAGCCGTGCAGGCCGAGCCGGTACGTCGTGAAATCGAACTTCCGCTTGCGCTGCTCGGTGACGCCGACGTTCGAGATCACCGCGTCGTACTTGCCGGCGCTCAGCCCGAGCGGCCAGTCGGCCCAGGCGACGGGCACGAGCGCGAGCCGCCGGCCGAGCGCGTCGGCGACGAGTTGCGCGTAGTCCGGGTCCGCGCCGACGACGGTGCGCGCGTCGGTCGCGAACGTCGCGACGGGTGGCGCATGCGGCGCGATCGCGACGGTGAACGCGCGATCGTCGACCCAGCGGTAGCGGCGCGCGGCGTCGACGGCGGCCGGATCGCGTTCGGCGCGCACGCGGCCCGCCTGACGCGGGTCGAGATCGACCGCGATGCCGGCGCGCGCGCCGAACGGCGCGGCGGCCCATGCGGCCGCGAAGGCCGCCGCGCCGCCGACGAATGTGCGTCGGTCGGTCATCGCTTCGGTGCCTCCGATGCTTCTAATGCCTCTGACGCCTCTGACGCCTCTGACGCCTCTGATACCTCTGATACCTCTGATACCTCTGATGCCCCTGATGCCCCTGATGCTTCTGATGCTTCTGATGCTTCCGCCACTTCCGCCACTTCCGACATGATCGACACTATCGACGCCGCGCGACGCAATGCGAGCGCGCGCGACTGCGCGACGCCGTCGACACATTCCACGCCACGGTGAAAGTACGCACCTCGATCGCAATCGCGGCCGCCGATCATGAGCGGACGCCGCGCTTCATTCTCCGCCGCGGCGAGTCGCTCGGCACAGCCGAGCGGCTGGCTGTAACGGCGGCCCGCGCCGCGGCCGCCATCCCACCCCTCGCTATCGTCGCCCCCTTCCCAATCCCCGCATCGCACCACCGGGCACCGGCCGCCGCCGCTCCGAGCCGAACCCGCACGGCCCACGCGTTCGCCGCAGCCGCTGCCGCTGCGCCGCGCCCCCGCCCATCGCCGCGCGGCCATCACAGCACCTTCGACAAAAACGCGCGCGTGCGCGGATGCGCGGGTGCGCCGAGCACCTGCGCGGGCGGCCCCGCCTCGACGATCCGGCCGTGCTCCATGAAGAGAACCGTATCCGCGACCTCACGCGCAAAACCGATCTCGTGCGTGACGATGACAAGCGTCGTCCCCGAGCGCGCGAGCTCCTTGATCACGTCGAGTACCTCGTTGACGAGTTCCGGATCGAGCGCGGATGTCGGCTCGTCGAACAACAGCACCTTCGGCTTCAGCGCGAGCGCGCGCGCGATCGCGACGCGTTGCTGCTGCCCGCCCGAAAGCTGGCGCGGATACGCGTGCGCCTTCGCGGCAAGGCCGACGCGCGCGAGCAGCTCGCGCGCGTCGCGCTCGGCCTCGGCGCGCGTCGCGCGGCCCGACGCGACGGGCGCCTCGACGATGTTCTCGAGCACGGTGAGGTGCGCAAACAGGTTGAAGTTCTGGAACACCATGCCCACGTCCGCTCGGCGGCGCAGCACGTCCTTCTCTTTCAGTTCGTACAGCGTGTCGCCTTCGCGGCGATAGCCGATCAGCTCGCCGTCGATATCGATGAAGCCGCCGTCGACGCGCTCGAGGTGATTGATCGTGCGCAGCAGCGTCGATTTGCCGGAGCCGGACTGACCGAGGATCACGGTGACGCTGCCCGCCGGCGCGACGAACGACACGTCGTCGAGCACCTTGTGCGCGCCGAAGCGCTTCGACACGCGCTGCACGGCGATCTCGCTGCCGCGGCGCCCGCTCGCCGGTGTGCGCGCGGCACCCGGCGAGCGCGCCCGGCCGGGCGCGCGCGATGCGGCGAACGATGCCGAAGCGCCCGGCGCGGCGGCGCCCGGCGCATCCGCCGCGCTCGGCGCACCGGCCGCCTTCGAAGCCGGCCGCGCGTCGCCCGCCGCGTCCGAGCGGCCCGCCGCCCCGACGCGCCGCCGCGGCAACGCGCCCGCCAGCCTGCCGACGAGCGCCGCGGCCGGCGATCGTTCCGGCTCGCGCACCGCGCCGCGCGCGTAACGCCGCTCGACCTGCGCCTGGACGATCGACAGCACGGTCAGGATGATCAGATACCAGACCGTCGCGACCATCAGCAACGGAATCACTTCGAGATTGCGCCGATAGATCACCTGCACCGTGTAGAAGAGCTCGGGCATCGCGAGCACGTACACCATCGAGGAACCCTTCGCGAGCGCGATCAGATCGTTGAACGCGACGGGCAGGAACGCACGCATCGCCTGCGGCAGCACGATGCGCGTCGCCTGTCGCGCGCGCGGCAGGCCGAGCGCGGCAGCCGCCTCGAGCTGCCCCTGATCGACCGACAGGATGCCGCCGCGAATCCCCTCGGCCGCGAACGCCGCGTGATTGAGCGTCAGGCCGAGCACCGCCGCGCAGAACGGGCTGATCAGATCGGTCGTCGCGACCTCGGCGAACGTGATGCCGGTGAACGGCACGCCGAGCCGCACGTGATCGTACAGGTAGCCGAGGTTGTTCAGGATCAGCAGCAGCACGATGAGCGGGATCGAGCGGAACAGCCAGATGAACGCCCATGCGCACGCGGCGAGCAGCGGCGAGCGGGACACGCGCGCGAGCGCGAGCGGCACGCCGAGCGCGAAGCCGAACAGCGCGCCGAGCGCGGTCAGCAGCAGCGTGCGCGCGAGCCCTGAGAGCACCGGCTCCGACAGGAACCATTCGGCGAAGACCGGCCAGCCCCATTGCGGATTGCCGAGCACCGAATTCAGCACGAGCGCGATCAGCACGGCGGCGAGCACGGTGCCCGCCGTGCGCGCGCGATGGCGGGCCGGCACGATCCTGAAACGCGGCGCGTCGGCGCGCGCGGCGGGCAGGCCGGAGGTCGGCGGCGCGCCGCCGACAGCGTGAGTGATATCGCTCATGATCGTGGTTCCTTGCTGAATCGATGCCTGGCCGCGCGCATGCCGAACGCGCCGGCGGCCACGTCCGCGCGCAACGCGGCATGCATGCGGCGCAGCGCCGGCGCGGCGTGCGCCGTCATGCGGGCGCGGCCGCCGCGCGACGGCTTTCCTTGCGCGGCAGGCCGAGATGGTCGCGCAGCGTGCTGCCGACGAGCGTGCGACGGTAGCGGCCGCGCGCCTCGAGCGCGGGAATCACGAGCTCGACGAAATCGTCGAGCCCCTGCGCCTGCACCGCGAAGCCGAGGATGAAGCCGTCGCCCGCGCCCGCGTCGATCCAGCGGATCAGCGCGTCGGCCACGTCGTGCGCCGCGCCGATGAACTGGGGCCGCGGCGTCGCGACGGCGAGCGCGGTCTCGCGCAGCGTGAGCCCCTTCGCGCGCGCCTCGGCCTTGATGCGGTCGGTCGTCGAGCGAAAGCTGTTGCGGCCGACGTCGCCGAGCTCCGGGAACGGCGCGTCGAGCGGGTATTGCGTGAAATCGTGGTGATCGAAATAGCGGCCGAGATACGCCAGCGCTTCGTCGATCGTCAGCAGCTCGCGAATCGCGCGGTACTTCTCCTCCGCTTCGGCCGCGGTGCGCCCGACGATCGGCCCGATGCCGGGGAAGATCTTCACGTCGTCCGCGCGGCGGCCGTGCGCGATCGCGCTGTCCTTCACGCGTCTGGCGAACACGCGCGTCTCGTCGAGCGACGGCGCGTGCGTGAACACCGCGTCCGCGTACTTGCCCGCGAGCGCGATTCCCGCGTCCGACGAGCCCGCCTGAAAGATCACCGGCTGCCCCTGCGGCGAGCGCTGGATGTTCAGCGGCCCCGCGACCTCGAAAAACCGGCCCGCGTGATCGAGCGCATGCAGTTTGTCGCGGTCGAAGAAGCGGCCGCTCGCGCGGTCGCGCACGAATGCGTCGTCGTCCCAGCTGTCCCACAGCCCTTGCGCGACGCTCAGGTATTCGTCGGCGATCTCGTAGCGCAGGTCGTGCTCCGGGTGCCGGGTCCCGTAGTTCTTCGCGGTGCCCTCGAGCGGCGTCGTCACGACGTTCCAGCCCGCGCGCCCGCCGCTCAGCAGATCGAGCGACGCGAACTGCCGCGCGACCGTGAACGGCTCGCTGTACGACGTCGACACGGTGCCCGCGAGGCCGATCCTGGACGTCGCGGTCGCGAGCGCGGACAGCAGCGAGATCGGCTCGAACCGGTTCAGGAAGTGCGGAATCGATTTCTCGTTGATGTAGAGGCCGTCGGCGACGAACGCGAACGCGATGCCGTTCGCCTCCGCCTGGCGCGCGATGCGCACGATGAAATCGAGGTTGACGCTCGCGTCGGGCGGATTGCTCGGATGCCGCCACGCGTTCATGTGGCTGCCCGCGCCTTGCAGCATGATGCCGAATGGAATCGTGGACTGGGTCATGGCGAAGTTCGATGTCGTTGGGATCGGAGGAGGATGCGCGCGCCGCCTCGGGCGCTCAGGTTCCCGCAGGCTGTCGCTGCGGCGCGAGCAGCTCGACGGACGCGAGCCGCGCCGGATAGTGCGTGACGGGCGAATCGACGACGAACTCGGCGAGCCCGTAGCGGCGCGACAGCGCGTCGAGCTCGCGGTGCACGTCGTCCGGCGCGCCGGCGATCACGTGCGGACGCAGTTCGTCGATCCGATAGTCGGTCGCCCCGCTCTGGCGCGCGAACTCGGCCGCCGCCTGCGCGCTGCCGAGATTGACGCTCTGGCCGCTCGCGAGCTTCAGCTTGAAGATCCGCAGCGCGCCGATCAGCCGCTCGGCGTCGCCCTTCGTCGGCGCGGCCACCGCGTACAGCGCGAGCAGCGGCGCGCGCCCCGTCGCGCTGCGGTAGGCGTCGAGCGAGCGCTCGACGTTCGCCTCGTCGCCGTTGAAGTGCCCGGCATAGCAGAACTGCCAGCCGAGCCGCGCGGCGAGCGCGGCGCTCTCGGGCGAGCCGCCGAGCAGCACGCGCTCCGGCGCCTCGGGCGGCACCGGCAGCGCGAGCGCGCCGGCGAGCGGATGATCCTCGGCGACGCCCCAGTTCAGGAACGCGTCGAGCTCGGCGAGCTGCTCGGCAAACGCGGGCCGGCGCGGCTTGTCGTGCAGCGATTGCAGCGCGCGCGTCGTGAGCGGCAGGCCGCCCGGCGCCTTGCCGACGCCGAGATCGACGCGCCCGGGCGCGAGCGACGCGAGCAGCTTGAACGTCTCGGCGACCTTGAACGGGCTGTAGTGCTGAAGCATCACGCCGCCCGAGCCGACGCGGATCGACGACGTATGCGCGAGCACATGCGACACGACGATCTCGGGCGCGGAGCTCGCGAGCCCCGGCGCGCCATGATGCTCGGCGATCCAGAAGCGGCGATAGCCGAGCGCCTCGGCGCGCTGCGCGAGCGCGACCGTGAAGCGCAGCGCGTCGGCCGCCGTCGCGCCTTCGGCGATTGGGCTCTTGTCCAGCAGCGATAACGAATAAGACATGGCGGGTACGAATGCGGGCTAGGGAAAATCAGTCGAAAGAAACAGGCGATCCGGCGGCGCGCCACCCGAACGCGCCGCCCGGCCGCCCGGCCTGCGCGCGCGATCGTTCGCGCCGGCTTCGCGCATCGGTGTCAGGCCCGCGACGGCGCCGAACGGCTGCGTCGCGGGCGGCGCCGTCGCGCGAGACTTCATCGAGCGGCGGCGCGACGCGGCGCCGCCGGGCGCCCGCCTCCGGCGCAGCCGGCTTGCCTTTCTTCATGAGCGGCGGCGCCTGCCGATCCGCGGCGGGCCGCCGCCGCGCGTCACGTCTTCGGCAGGCCCGGCGGGTTGGTCCGCGACGCGTCGATCGCCTCGGAGCCGAGGCTCCAGCGCTCGAGCACGCGCCGGTAGGTGCCGTTGCGGATGAAACCGTTGATCGCAAGCGTGAACGGCGCCGCGAGGCCGCTGCCCCTGCGCGTCGTGACCGCGATGTCGGCCGTGCGCGGCCACCCGCCGCTCACCGCACCGACGAGCTTCGTGCGGTGCTGCTGCGCGGCCTGGTACGCGAGCACCGAATTCACGCTGAAGATCGCGTCCGCGCGGCCGGCCTGCAACGCGACGCTCTTCACCGCGTGATCGTCGTAGTACTGGACCGTGACGGGCTTGAGCCCGTGCGCGACGTTCTCGCGATCCCATTCGAGCAGGATCTTCTCCTGGTTCGTGCCGGCGTCGGTGATCACGCGCAGGCCCGCGACGTCTCTCGGCTGCCTGATCGACGCGATCTTGCTGTCGGACTTCACGTAGAAGCCGACCTGATCCTTGCGATACGTCGAGAAATCGAACTTCGCCTTGCGCTCCTCGGTGACGGTGACGTTCGACAGCACCGCGTCGACGCGGCCCGATTCGAGCGCGAGCGGCCAGTCCGGCCACGCGAGCGCGACGATCTTCAGCTTGCGGCCGAGGCTGTCGGCAAGCAGTTGCGCGAGATCGGCGTCGAAGCCGACGACGGTGCGCGCATCGGTCGCATACGCGCTGATGGGCGGCTGGCTCGGCGCGATGCCGACGGTCAGCGTATCGGGCTCGACGAACTTGAAGCTGGCGGGCAGCGCGCGGATCACCGCGTCGTCGCGCGCGCCGCGCACGCGGCCGGGCTGCTCGGGGCTCAGGTCGAACGTGGCGGCGAACGCCGCCGCGCCGATGCCGGCCAGCGCGAACGCGACGACGGCACGCGCGAGCGATGCGGCGAACGACTTCGACTTCGTATAGGGCAGTTTCATCGACAATTCCTGTGGTGGAGGTCCGCGGCGCATGCACGGCCGCGTTCGAGGCGACAAACGAGCCGGGCGCGAGACGCGCGGCCCGTCACTCGACCGGCGCGGCCGGCACGGGCGCGCGCAGGTCGTCGAGCGCGCCGATGCGGCCCGGCTCGATCAGATCCTTGCCGAACGGCAAATGCACGTAGATCTGCGGGTCGACATCGCGATCGAACAGCGCCGCATAGCCCGTGTCGAGATACAGCGCCCACGCCTCCGGCTGGCGGAAGCCCGTCGTCAGATAGACGCGCCGATAGCCCTGGCGCGCGGCGCGCAGCTCGAGCTCGCGAACCACGCGCCGCGCAAGCCCTTGCCGCCGCAGATCGGCGCGCGTCCAGATCCGCTTGAGCTCCGCCGTTTGCGCGTCGTATCGCTTGAAGGCGCCGCTGCCGATCGTCTCGCCGCCGCGGATCAGCAGGATGAACGCGCCCTCGGGCGGCGCGAACAGCTCGGCCGGATAGCGCGCGAGCTCCGCTTGCGCCGAAGCGCGGCTGTCGGGCCGATACGCGTGATAGCGCGTCGCGTATTCGTCGATCAGCGCGTCGATCAGGGGTTTCGCGCGCGCGTCGTGCGGCGCGGTGTCGATAATGCTGTCGGTCATGGCGATGTCGTCGAAAGCGAACGGTCGCGCGCAACCGATACCGCCGGCCCGCCGCCGCGGCGCGCCCGTTCGATCTACGGAATCCGGGCGGCGATCCGGCATCGCGCTTCGACGCGCCCCGCGGCGCACGTCTTGCGCGATGTCGCCGCGCTGCCCTGTCCATCACATTAGCGTTTCGACTCGCGAAGCCTAACCAAGCAATTTCGATATCGATATCGACGCCGGCGTAGCAAGGATTTCGACGACACGTGCGGCATGCGGGAGAGTCGAGGGGCCGGGGCGGAGGGGAACCGGGAACGCGCGACGTGTCGTTCGGAGGGGGGCAGTGGTTAGTGGTTAGTGGTTTGCGGTTTGCGGTTTGCGGTTCGCGATGGACATGGCGACGCGCCACAAGCATGCGTCGTTTTCGGTCCAGCCGCGGGCGGCGGGCAGCAAGCGGAAAGCAGCGGGCGGACACGCCGGCATGTTGCGACGGGCGAAAACGCGTGCCGCGGCGAGCGGCAAGGGCGACTTCCCTGCTTGCACATGGCCAACCGCGGAACCGTCGGGCCGCCGCGTTGTCCTCGTTGATGTGCCGATGTGCCGATGTGCCGATGTGCCGATGTGCCGATGTGCCGATGTGCCGATGTGCCGATGTGCCGATGTGCCGATGTGCCGATGTGCCGATGTGCCGATGTGCCGATGTGCCGATGTGCCGATGTGCCGATGTGCCGATGTGCCGATGTGCCGATGTGCCGATGTGCCGATGTGCCGATGTGCCGATGTGCCGATGTGCCGATGTGCCGATGTGCCGATGTGCCGATGTGCCGATGTGCCGATGTGCCGATGTGCCGATGTGCCGATGTGCCGATGTGCCGATGTGCCGATGTGCCGATGTGCCGATGTGCCGATGTGCCGATGTGCCGATGTGCCGATGTGCCGATGTGCCGATGTGCCGACGCACGTTCCGCTCGCGGCAAGCCGCCCGCCGCCTCTCTCGTCCGGCCGCCCCACTTTCGCACAGCTTGGCCGCGCAAGCGCGCCGTCAGGCCGGCGCGTCGTCTTCCGCGAGCTGGAACAGGCAATCGCCGCGTTGCACCTGCGCGGGCACCCGCTTGCACACGACTTCGCCGTCGCTCGCGAAGCACTGCGTGACGGGTTCGCGCAGCGGCGTATCGGGAAAATGGATCAGCGCGGCCGGCTGCCCCGCACGCACGCGTGCGCCCAGCTCGACGAGCGGCTCGTAGAGCCCCTTGTCGTAGGCGTACACATAATGATGCGCGCCGCTCACCCGCATGAAGCGCGTCGTCGCGGGCGGGCTGTCCGGCACGAGCGGGCCGCGCAGCGCGCCGACGAAGCCGAGGAAATGCAGCAGGCCGCGACGGGCGTCGCGAATCAGCGCCGGGTCCGACATGCCGCCGCCGCCCAACTCGGTCAGGATCGAGAGCGCGCCCTGCCGACGCGCGGCCGATGACGCATGCACCGGATTCGGCGCATGCAGGAACGCGCGCGGCAAGCCGAACGCGGCGAGCAGCGCGCGCACGCGCGCGCGCTCGGCTGCGTCACGGGGCTCGAGCGCGAGCAGGTTGCCGCCCTGATAGAGCAGCGAGCTGCCGCCCGAATGCAGATCGATCAGATACTGCACGCGCGGCAGCAGCGTGTGCTCGATGTAGTCGGCGATCACGGCGGTCGGCGCGCCGGCGGGATCGCCGGGAAAGCTGCGGTTCAGGTTGCCGCCATCGATCGGCGACACGCGCGTGCCCGCGTCCGCCGCCGGGAAATTCGCCATCGGCAGGAAAATCAGTTGCCCGCGGACATGGGGCGCGTCGATCTCCCGCACGATTCGCGAGACGACGATCTGCCCTTCGTACTCGTCGCCGTGGTTGCCCGCCATGACGAGCACGACGGGGCCGCTGCCGTTGCGGATCGATACGATCGGAACCGGAATCCATCCGTACGCCGAACGATGGACCGAGTGCGGCACGCGCAGATAGCCGGCATGCTTGCCGTTCGCGTCGAGATCGACTTCGCTGCGGATCGGATTTCGAAAGCGTGGAGTGTCGGTCATGGTCGGCATCGGCCTGCGGCGGCCGGAGCGTAACAAGGCAGTGAAAAGAAGCTTACCGGTAATCGTCGGCGACCGTCGGCGGTCGCTCGGAGCGGAGCGCCGGCGGCGCGCAGATGCGGCCGCGATGCCGTTGCGATGCCGCGATGCCTCGGCAACACGGCGCTCGGGCGCGCGACGAGCAGCGCCATGGCGGCCTGCGCGAGACGGCGTCGGCATCGCAAGGCCCGGAACGATTCGGCAATACGAGCGTCGACTACGTGCCGCGTGCCGCGTGCCGCGTGCCGCGTGCCGCGTGCCGCGTGCCGCGTGCCGCGTGCCGCGTGCCGCGTGCCGCGTGCCGGGTGTTTCGGGGCTGCGGGCACTGCGGGCACTGCGGGCACTGCGGGCGCTGCGGGCGCTGCGGGCGCTGCGGGCGTCAGGATCGTAGCGCGCCGCCGCATCGGCGGGAACGATGAATGCGTTCGATCGTTATGCGCACCTCGGTGTTTTGCATCGCGTACTACACGAGGCACTTACGGCACTTGCGGCGTCGATGCCGCCGAACGCGTCCAGTACCTCGCGCCTCTGTTTTCTGCTAACGTCGCATGGCGGCCGCGCCCGGCGCCGCGCGGGCGCGAGCCGGCCGGCAGACGTCCGCACGCGCCGCCGCCGCCGCCTGCCACCGAAACACGATCCTTCAGGAGCTCCGCATGACGACCCACCGTTTCGACGTGTTCGGCAGGCAGATCCTGGTCGAGCGCACGGGAGGCCGCTGGGTGCCGTTCTATCCCGGCGCGGACGGCAAGCGCCGCCCCGCGCATTTCGTCATTCCGGATTTTCTCGAAGCCGACGAACTCGGCCAATATCTCGGCGATCTGTTTCACGAAAGCGCAACGCCGGATAACGGCGACGTCAAGCGCCTGGACCTGCCCGAGCCGGACTGAACGGCGCCGCGCGCGTCACGGGCGCCATCAGCCGCGTCGGCTGCCCCCGCCCTCGCCGGCACGCGCGAAACGCGGCAAGCCCCGTGCCGCGCCTCTGCGCGACGCCGCCACACGCGGCCGGCGCCTCAGCCCCTGCCGGTCCCGGCGCGTCGGCTCGTCGCCCTGCTCCGTGGAATTGAATAAACTTTTCTCATCGGCCGGCGTCCGACGCAAAACGGCTAACGACCCCGGCGCGCGATGCCCGCCCTATGCGCAACCCATGAAATCCTTGATCCCGCAACAACCGCAAAAGCTCGTGCGTCACAACGTCAACTGGGCGCTCGACGCGTTCAAGCGCTTCTCCGCCGACCGCTGCACGGCGATGGCGGCGAGCATCGCGTTCTATTCGGCGTTCTCGCTCGCGCCGACGCTCGTGATGGTGATCGCGGTCGCCGGCTGGTTCTTCGGCGCCGACGCCGCACGCGGCGAGGTGTTCAGCCACGTGCACGAGCTGATCGGCAACGAGGCGGCGGCCGGCGTGCAGACGATCGTCGAGAACGCGCATCGCAGCGGCAGCCGCGGCGGCACCGCGGCCCTGATCTCGTTCGCGATGCTCGCGCTCGGCGCATCCGCGACGTTCGCATCGCTGAACACCGCGCTCAGCGTGATCTGGCCCGCGACCGGGGCGCGCGCGTCGTCGGTGCTCGGTCTCGTGCGGATACGGCTGATCTCGTTCGGGCTCGTGCTCGGCGTCGCGTTCCTGCTGATCGTGTCGCTCGTGCTCGACACCGCGATCACCTTCATCGGCCGCTGGCTGTGGGGCGCGTCGCCGTATGTCGTGATCGGCAACCTGCTGCAGTTCTCGATCGGCATCGCGGTGCTCGCATTCGCGTTCGGCACGCTGATGAAATTCCTGCCGGACGCGCGTGTCTCGAACCGCGATGCGATGACAGGCGGCATCGTCTCCGCCGTGCTGTTCTCGGCGGGCAAGAAGCTGTTCGCGCTGTATCTCGCGCACGCCGGCACCGCGAGCGCGTTCGGCGCCGCGGGATCGTTCGCCGTGCTGCTGATGTGGCTGTACTTCTCGGCCGCGGTGCTGCTGCTCGGCGCGGAATTCGCGGCGGCGCGCGGCGCGGCGCGCGCGTCGGGCGAAGCCGCGCAGCCCGGCGAGGCCGCGCCCGCGCGCGGCGGCCCGCGCGACTGACGCGCGCGATCGACGCACCGGCAAGTGCGCCGCGCCTTACGCCGGCCTTTCCGGGTATTGCGCGCGAGCAAACGTCCGGTTCGGCCTGTCGCGCCTCGAGCGCACGGACGGCACGCGCGAGGCGCCGCGTCAAGTCCCGGCACCCGGGTGCAAACCGATCGGCATTGCGCGTCACCGTGCACCAGCAAACGTTTGCGGGGGTGGTTTTTGTTGCAGAAACTGCCCAAAATCGCGAGCCCCCACGCCCGGGACACCTATTGTCGCAACAATCGCAACGCAACAATCGGCCAACGTTCCCCGAATCGAAACAGTCGTTTATGTGGTTGATATAAAACGACTTTCCATCGCTGTCACCTTTTTGAGACACTTTATTTTTTTGGATTTCTTGCGTCTGGTGCAGTGCGCTATTCTCCAATCCGCAACAAATAACGAATCACTCGCGTGGAGAAATAACTCGATGAAGAAACTCGCTCTGTCTACCCTCTCGCTCGCGCTGCTGGGCGCAGCCGGTGCAGCTCAGGCTCAAAGCAGCGTCACGCTGTACGGCGTGATTGATACGTCGATCACTTATGTCCACGGCAACGACGGCAAGGCCAACAACGCCTGGCTGATGGGCAGCGGCAACCTGCAAGGCAGCCGCTGGGGCCTGAAGGGCACCGAGGATCTCGGCGCCGGCCTGAAGGCGATCTTCCAGTTGGAAAATGGCTTCAACTCGAACGACGGCACGCTCGGCCAAGGCAAGCGCATGTTCGGCCGCCAGGCGTTCGTCGGTCTGCAGCATGACCAGTACGGCACGCTGACGCTCGGCCGTCAGTACGATCCGCTCGTCGACCTCGTGCAACCGGTGACGGCCGACAACTACTTCGGCAGCCTGTTCGCCACCCCGGGTGACGTCGACAACAACGACAACAGCCTGCGCGTGAACAACACGGTCAAGTACACGTCGCCCGTGTTCGCCGGCTTCCAGTTCGAAGCCCTGTACGGCTTCAGCGGCATCGCGGGCTCGCCGGGCCAAGGCCAGACGTGGTCGGCCGCCGCCGCATACAACAACGGCCCGATCGGCGTCGCGGCCGGCTACTTCTACACGTCGAACCCGTCGCCGACGGCCGGCTCGCGCTCGACGTGGAGCGGCTCGTCCGACGCGATCTTCGACGGCGCGATCAACAGCGGCTACACGAGCGCGAAGTCGATCGGCATCGCACAGGTGGCCGGCCAGTACGTGTTCGGCCCGGTCACGGTCGGCCTCGGCTACAGCAACGCGCAATACAAGCCGGACGGCTTCTCGGGCTTCTCGTCGACCGAGAAGTACAACACGGGCCGCGGCTTCGTGAGGTACCAGGCCACGCCGGCGCTGCTGCTCGGCCTCGGCTACGCATACACGAAGGCGAGCGGCGACACGGACGCGAAGTACCACCAAGTGTCGATCGGCGCGGACTACGCGCTGTCCAAGCGCACGGACGTCTACCTCGCCGGTGCGTACCAGCACGCGAGCGGCACGCAGCGCGTCGACGCGACGACGACGCAAACGGCGCAGGCATCGATCGGCTCGTACGGCGTGAACGGTACGAAGTCGCAAGAGATGGTGGCTCTGGGCCTGCGCCACAAGTTCTAAGCGCAGCCGCGACGCGCGGTGCGGCGGCGTCTCCCGACGCCGCAAGCCGCAGTTGCCAAGCCAGCCTGACGCGTATGCGGACGGCTGGCTTTTTTCATTGCGCGACGCCGTGCATCGGTGCGAACCGGGCGTGAATCGTGGACGACGGCGAAGCGGAGGACGGCGAACTGGCGGATCGGCGGACCGGAGACATCGGCAGCGATATCGCATCCGCAAGGCCCGCACTGGCGCTCACGCGCGTGAAGCGGTAAACCGGGCGCTACGCGCTCCGAAAACGTCAGCCAAGCCCGCTCCATTCCGACCTCGTTCGCGGGGGCTGCAAGCCCCTCTACAGCGCGCCGGTGAGCCGCCAACTTCGCCGTATCAGTCGGACGCAGCGCGCCGGGCGATCGCAGCGCGACGACGAAAATCGCAAGCGCCAGTCAATCACCCTCCATCCCCCTCCACACGTCTCGCCGCCGTGGGTTCGTCGCCTCGTTGCGGCGGCGGTCGCCCCCGGCTCACCCTGCCGCCCTCGGGCGATGCGCACGGCCCCGGCCCGGCACCGCACGCCGTTGCGCCGTTACA
This sequence comes from Burkholderia mallei ATCC 23344, assembly GCF_000011705.1. Classification (NCBI taxonomy): domain Bacteria; kingdom Pseudomonadati; phylum Pseudomonadota; class Betaproteobacteria; order Burkholderiales; family Burkholderiaceae; genus Burkholderia; species Burkholderia mallei. The sequence continues at coordinate 1,855,389 of NC_006349.2, forward strand.
GGTCCCAAACGGCAACGGTGGACTTGGCGACCCGTCCGCCGCTTCGCTCGCCGGGCGCTCGACTCGCTCAACGCGCCCTGCCGCGCGCGGAAACCTCGCCACATGGCACGGTGCCATGTACCCCGCGCCTCGCGCATCACGCACCGTGCGTCGCGCATGGCATATCGCGCATCCATGCTCGCCACGGCGCGCGCCGAACGACGCTCGATACGCATCCGCCCATGCCGCACGCTCTTGCCGTCGCCTCGTTATGTCACGCCCATACGTCCGCGCGCCCCGGCATATGCGGCAATCGATCGAAAACTCGATTGAAGAGCCGCTCGACGACTCGATCGCCGACTCGGTCGACCACTCGCCACCGCAGGAAGCCATCCGCAGCTCCGGCTCGACGCGGTCGATACCCGGCAATAACGCGCGTCGCCGTGTCGAGGGCCGATCGGCCGGCGAGCGTGCGGAAGACATCGCCGACACATCGCACTGGCTGCCCGAGCGTCCTGCAAGATGCCTTTCTCGCGGCGCAGGCTGCATCCGAGCCCGCGCCGACGCATCAGTCCGTGCGCAATCTCGAAATGCGCGCGACCGTTCAAGTGGAGACATCGTCGACGCCGCGATGCCGCGATCGCACGTCGCCATTCGCGAGGCGGCCATCGCGGCAGTTCGTTCGAGCTTCGGCGACTGCGCGCTTCGATCGCGCGGCGGCTCTTTCTCCCGCCGTCGTCGGTGCGCCTGCCCTTGCGTACCCCCTAGATAAAGACGGATCGCCCGGCCTCGCGAACTGTGAGTCGCGGACCGTGAGCCGTGAGCCGTGAGCCGTGAGCCTCGAGCCACGAACCACGAGCCGCGAGCCGCGAGCGATGAGCCGTCCGTCGGGCGGCGACATGTCGTCGCATCGCAACGGTGTCGGTGCGTCGTTCGGCGGCAAACGCGAGACATACATACGTCTCTCAACGTCGCCGCGATGCATGCCGGTCGACGCTTGCCGTCACGCCATGCACCGCCCGTTCGCTACCGCACACGGCGCGCCGTGCTCAACCGATCCCACGCACGCCGCACGCGCCGGCCCACATTCCCTCGCCCCGCTCATCCGCGCGACGCCTCCACACCGTCATCGCCCGCGCACGGACAAAAAAATCCCCGCGCGCTCGCGCACGCGGGGATTTTTTCGGACTGTCGCAGCTACCGGACGATTCCGGCAAACCGCACGCCGTCCTTACGCTGCCGCGTCCTTCAGCTTCTTCAGCGCGCGAGCCTTCACGCGCACGCTGGCCGGCTTCGCCGGGAACCAGCGCTCAGCGCCCGTGAACGGATCCTTGCCGAAGCGCTTCTTCTTCGCCGGCACGGCCTGCGCCGTGATCTTCAGCAGACCCGGCAGCGTGAACTCGCCTGCGCCCTTCTTGTGGATCGAGCCCAGCACGACGTTCTCGAGGGCCGCGAGCACTGCCTTGACAGCCTTCACTTCGACGGCCGCGCGCTCGGCGATGTGCGTCGCGAGCGAAGCCTTCGTGAACTTGTCCTTCAGCGGCGTCGGAGCGGCGGGCGCCTTCGCGACAGCCTTCTTGGCCACTACTTTCTTCGCGGGCGCTGCTTTTTTGGCAGCCACTTTCTTGGCCGGTGCGGCAGCCTTCTTAGCCACCTTTTTTGCGGAAGTCGCCATGTTTCTCCTACCAGGTGTGGTCGTTGGATACACGAAGCGCGCGACATGCGAGCTTCAACGCCGGATTCTACAAGCGCCGCGCCGCTTCGTGCAGCACTTTTATGCGTTATCCGCGGGTTTCCCGCAGGTTTTGTTGCGCGCCGCTGACTACGGATGTCGTTTCAGCCCGTGTGCGCAGCGGTTTTTGCGTCGCGTATCGAATCGCCCGAGCGAATTATGTTCGACATTTGCATTCCTATACTGTCCGTCGGCATCACATCGCTTGGGACTCGGAATGCGCGCAGTCAAACACGTTAGAGGGCTCGACGGTTTGCGCGCCGTCGCCGTCACACTCGTCTTCCTGTCGCACCGCGCGCACTTCGGCGCGGTCGACGTCGGCCAGATCGGCGTCTGGACATTCTTCCTCATCAGCGGCTTTCTGATCGTCGGCGAACTGCACCGCAGCCGGCTCGCGATCGAGCGCGGCGCGTCGAGCCGCCGCTATGCGTTCTGGTTGTTCGCGGGCAAGCGCGCGCTGCGCATCCTGCCCGTCTACTACCTGCTGCTCGCCGCGCTCGCGATCGCGCATCGCTCCGTCTACCAGCGCGGCGTCGATCTCGGGCTGCGCTGGCACGCGGTATTTCTGTCGGACTACTGGATCGGCGTCGTCAAGGAAGGCTGGCCGGGCAGCACGTCGCACTTCTGGAGCCTCGCCGTCGAGCAGCAGTTCTACCTGATCGCGCCGATCGTGCTGCTCGCCACCCGCGCATCGCGCCATCTCACGATTTGCGCGGCGGCCGTCGCGCTCGCCGCCGCCGCGCACCTGCTGCTCTATCGGCTGCACGTCTCGCCCGTGGCCGTCTACGCGTTCTCGCCGTGGAATTTCGCGTTGATCGCGCTGGGCGGCATCGGCGGGATCCTGCGCAGCGGCGGCATCGCGGCGCCCGAAGGCGTCGCGGGCGCGCTCGCGCCGTGGATCGGCACGGCGGGCGCCGCGTTCTGCGCGACGCTCGCGCTATGGGCCGCGCCGCTTCCCGCGACGGCGGGCGGCCTCGCGGACATCGGCCTCGGTCTGTCGCTCGGCACCCTGCTGTTCTGGATCGTGAGCCGTCCCGAACATCCGGCCGTCTCGCTGCTCGAGTGGGCGCCGCTCGCGTACCTCGGCACGATCAGCTACGGGTTCTATCTGTTCCACAACCTGATTCCCGAGCGCATCGGCGTGGTGCCGGGCCTCTACGAGCGACTGCGCGTTCCGTCCGCGTGGCAGGAACTGCTGCCCGAAATCCTGCAATTCGCGCTTGCGGCCCTGCTCGCGCATCTGTCATGGCAGTACCTGGAAAAGCGCGTGCTCGACTACAAGAAGCCGCTCGACGCCGCGCTGCGCCGCCGGTTCGCGCTCAGCGAGCGTCCGGCCGCGCGCTGAGCGGCGCGCCGCGGCAATGGGCGCGTGGGGGGCGGTGGTTTGCAGATAGGTCGACGAGGCTGTGGGCTGTGGGCTGTGGGCCGGGAAGTGGAAAGTGGGAAGTCGGCGGCCGGCAGTCGGAAGTCAAAAATCGGAGGTCGCCAAGTCAGTGAGTCGGTGGATCGATTCACGCCGCATCGCGCGACGACTTCATGCGGCACGGCCACATCGCCGGCAACGCGGTTCCGCACGCCGGGCCGGCCGCGCCGGCACGATTCGAGACGGCGGCGCGCCCCCATGGATCCGCGCGAAGCGAACGCGCGGTCGGGCGGCGCGTTCGCTGGTTCGGCTCGCAATGCGTCAAGCGCGCGAGCGCGGGCGGCACGCGGGCGATGCGCGGGCGATATGCCGGCAACAGCGCAGCCGGCGCGCCGTGCGATGTCGGTCCGCCCGCCGCGCCGCGTTCGGCGCGGATACAAAAATGCCCCGGCTCGCGAAAACCGGGGCAAAAGAACAACCACCACACACCTTGGACGTCAGAAAACGGAATGCTAAGCAACCGCGGCGAGCGCCGGCAGGCAGTTGCGCAGGTACGCCTCGAATTCGCGGCCCACTTCCGGATGCCGCAGCGCGAGCTCGACCGTCGCCTTCAGATAGCCGAGCTTGCTGCCGCAGTCGAAACGGGTGCCGTAGTAGCGGTACGCGAGCACCTGCTCCTCGGTCAGCAGCGACTGCACCGCGTCCGTCAGTTGCAGTTCGCCGCCCGCGCCCGGCTTGATCTTGCGCAGATGCTCGAAGATGCTCGGCATCAGCACGTAGCGGCCGACGACGCCGAGGTTCGACGGCGCATGCTCGGGCGCCGGCTTCTCGATGATGCCCGACAGCTTGATGATGTCCTCTTCCCACTCGCGGCCTTCGACGATGCCGTACGAGCGGCTGTCCTCGCGCTCGATCGTCTCGACGCCGATCACCGAGCTGTGATAGTGGTTGAAGACGTCGACGAGCTGCTTGAGCACCGGCTGGTCGCCGTGCAGCAGGTCGTCGGCGAGGATCACCGCGAACGGCTCGCCGTGCACGAGCTTCTCCGCGCAGAGCACCGCGTGGCCGAGGCCGAGCGCGGCCGGCTGGCGCACGTAGAAGCAGTCGACATGGCTCGGCTTGATGCCGCGCACGAGTTCGAGCAGCTTTTCCTTGCCGCGCGCCTCGAGCTCGGATTCGATCTCGAACGATTTGTCGAAGTGATCTTCGATCGCGCGCTTGCTGCGGCCCGTCACGAAGATCATCTCGGTGATGCCCGCATTGATCGCCTCTTCGACCGCGTACTGGATCAGCGGCTTGTCGACCACGGGCAGCATTTCCTTCGGACTCGCCTTCGTGGCGGGCAAAAACCGTGTGCCGAGACCGGCAACGGGGAACACGGCTTTGGTGACTTTCAACATGATCGCATCCCGAAAGTGTTGACGAATGGCCGCACGCCAAAGCTCGGGAGCGCGCGCCGGGCGGCGCCGCGCTCGACGCACGGCGCGCATCGGCATTCGGCGCGCCGGCAACCCATCAATCTGAATAAAGATCCGCTCGGCCGGCCTCTTCCTTCATTAATATGAAAGCACTGTCCGGATATAAGCATATTCGGATAATCGCCGCGGAGCCGGTCGATCTTGCCGACCCGCCGGTTGCTTCGCGACAATTTACCGATTCGATCCGGCGCGTTCAATTATTCGAATTCCTCCGAATAAGGCGCGCCGCCGCGGCCCAAGCCGGAACGGTTGATCGGCTCGTTCTTCAATGCGTCCCGATAGGCCGACAGAACGGCCATCACGAGCAATACGGCGCCGCTCGCAATCCAATGCATGTCCATCGTGCGCTCCTTCCTTCAATCGACATGGGATCTCAAGCTATCAGAAAAAAATCGATAAATAATTTTCCGCCATACCGCAACGTGAAAACCGTTACGAACGGATACGTTTAATTACACTTATTCGGTAGGCGATTTTTTTATTCTCCCGCCCGTATTTCTTGCGGATTACGATCGAATCGCGCCTTTTGCGCCTTTCTCATTGCAAGGAACCGGATCGCATGAATGCTTCGAGCATGGCGTCGGGTGCGCGGCCGAGCGCCACCGACCACAAGGAACACCTGATCGACGCATTGCGCGGCTTCGCCGCGCTTGTCGTCGCGTATTTCCATTGTCGGCAGGTCGTGTGGGTCGGCATGCAGCACTTCCATCGGACGTATGGGCATTCGCTCGAGCCGGGCGCGATCGTCGGCTATCTGACGTTCCCGTTCGCATGGGGCTCGGCCGGCGTGCCGATCTTCTTCGTGATCAGCGGCTATTGCATCCATCGCAACGCGGCGCTCAAGCTCGCCGCCGATCCGTCGTACCGGCTCAACGCGCCGAACTTCTGGACGCGCCGCTTCGCGCGCATCTATCCGGTGCTGCTCGCCGCGCTCGTCGCCACGCTCGTGTTCGATTCGATCAGCCTGCAGATCGAGCCCGTCAGCCACAAGATCCGCGACATCGGGCTCGCGTCGTTCGTCGTCAACCTGCTGTCGCTGCAGGGCGTCGCGGGCTACACGTACGGTTCGAACGGCGCGCTGTGGACGCTGTCGCTCGAAGTGCAGTTCTATGCGATCTATCCGCTCCTGTTCGCGGCGCGCCGCCGCTTCGGGATGGTTCCCGTCGTCGTCGCGATCGCGCTCGTCAACGTCGCTTCGGCGTGGCTGCTCGAGCGGCATGATCTGCAATTCTTCACGTCGTACTGGCTGTCGTGGACGGTCGGCGCGTGGATCGCCGACGCCCGCGCGCAACGGGGCGCGTGTGCCGCGCCGGCGCCGTCGCGCCGCTGGTATGCGGCCGCGGCGCTCGGCATCGCAGCTCGGCTGCGTCGCGTTTCATTTCGGGCAGTACGGCGCGTTCCAGCTGTGGGCGGCCGGCTTCGCGTGCTACCTGCACGCGGCGCTCGCGCGGCCCGCGCCGGCGTTCGCGCCGATGCGTGCGCTATCGTGGTTCGGCGACTTCAGCTATTCGCTGTATCTGATCCACCTGCCGTTCTTCGTGTGCCTGGCGTCGGTGCTGTATCGCTCGGAGCCGCAGTTGTCGATCTGGCCGTCGTTCGCGTTCATCGCGGCCGTCATCCCCGTTGCGTACCTGTTCTACCGGATGTTCGAGCTGCCGGCGATGCGCTGGTCGACCAGCCTCAAGCCGAAGCGGGCCGTCGCGGCGGCCGCGCGGCAGCAGATGCCCGTTTGACGGCCGACGGACGGCGCGCCGGAACCGGCCGCTCGCGCCGCCGCCCAGCGCGGGCGCACCCCACGGACGGCGCGCCTGCCGCTCGCCGCCGCGGCCTCACCGCCGAACCGGTTTCACCGCCGCCGCGCGGTCTCGACGAGAATGCGCTCGACCTGCTCGACATAGATCTGCGTGCCGAACCGGTTCACCGCGGTGTCGTAGCCGTTCGCGACGAGCCGCCCGCAAAGCACCGCATCGGTGCGCAGCGCGGCGAGCGCGTCGGCAAGCGCATGCGCGTCGCCGGGCTCGCAGAGCAGGCCGTTCACGTCGTCGTCGACGATCTCGACGACACCGCCCGCGCGCGCCGCGACGACGGGCCGCTTCGCGAGCATCCCCTCGACGATCACGCGGCCGAACGGCTCCGGCGTGATCGACGTGTGCGCGACGACGTCGACCGCCTTCATGCAGGCGGCGACGTCGCGCTGAAAGCCGAGGAAATGCACGCGCTCGCCGAGCCCGTGCAGCGCGACGAAGCCGCGCAGCTCGGCCGCGTACTCGTCCTCGCCGAAAAGCGGCGCGCCGACGAGCGCGACGTGCATGTCCGGATAGAGCCGCGCCGCCTCGAGCAGCACGTGCTGCCCTTTCCAGTGCGCGAGCCGACTGAACGAGCCGACGATCCACGCATCGGCGGGCAGCCCGAAGCGCACGCGCAGCGCGGCCGGGCGGACCGGTTCCAGCGCGACGAACGGTTCGGCCGAGATGCCGTTGAAGACCACCTGCACCGCGCGCCGCTCGAAGCCCGTCAATTCGAGAAACGCGCGCGCGGACGCGTCCGAATTCGCGATCACGCGCGTCACGCCGAGCCGCGCGCACTGCTTGATCGCGAGCCGCTGCTTCGGGCCGAAGTGCGCGTCGCTCACGATGTCGCGCAGATGCCAGACCACCGGCTTGCGCGCGAGCCGCCCCGCGAGCGCGCCGACCACCATCGCGCGCTGCGTGTTCGCGTAGATCACGTCGGCGTCGCGCGCGCGCCGCGCGACCTCGCGCACGAGCGCGAGCAGGCTGCCCGCCGCGCGCAGCGACACGCCGCCCTGCTTGTGCACGCCCGCGAGCGCGCGCTGGCCGACCACGTCCACGTGCACGCCCGCGTCGTCCAGTGCCGCGCGAAACGGCCCGTCGTCGAACAGCACGACGTCGGCCGACTCGCGCAGGTGCTTCATGATCTCGAGCAGCGACAGCTCGGCGCCGCCCAGCACGCCACTCTGGTCGAGCACGAGCGCCCTCAGGCCGCTCGCCGCGAGCGACGCGCGGCCGGCCGGCCGCATCGCGCCCGCGAGCTTCGCGCGCGCCTGCGCGTTCGGCAGCAGCGCGTCGATCTGCGCGACGAAGCGCCGCCGGAAATGCGCGGCGGAAAACCGCTCGGCGTTCGCGCGGCAATCTTCCGGCTTGAAGCGCGCGGGCGCGCGCTCGAAATCGTCGACCGCGGCGACGATCGCCCGCACGCTCTGCTCATCGAAGAACACGCCCGTCGGCCGCTCGTGCGATGCCGCGTCGCGCACCGTCTCGAGCGCGCCGCCCTTGCCGAACGCAATGACGGGCGTGCCGCAGGCCTGCGCCTCGACGACCGAGATCCCGAAATCCTCCTCGGCGGCGAACACGAACGCCTTGGCGCGGCGCATCCGGTCCTGCAACACCGCGAACGGCTGATAGCCCATGATCTCGACGTTCGGCGCGGCCTTTGCGCGGATCTTGCGCATGTCCGGCCCGTCGCCGATCACGACGAGCCGGCGCCCGGGCATCTGCGCGAACGCGTCGACGATCAGATCGATCTTCTTGTACGGCACCATCCGCGAGGCGGTCAGATAGAAGTCCTCCTTCCGCGTCGACAGCGCGAACGCGTCGACGTCGACGGGCGGAAACACGACCGCCGCGTCGCGCTGATAGACCTTGCGGATGCGCCGCGCGATGAACGCCGAGTTCGCGACGAAGCGGTCGACCGAATTCGACGTGCGCACGTCCCAGTTGCGGATGTAATGCAGGATCAGCCGCGCGAGCGCCGATTTGACGCCGCGCGTCAACTGCGACTGCTCGAGGTACTGATGCTGGAGATCCCACGCGTAGCGGATCGGCGAATGCACGTAGCTCACATGCACCTGGTCGGGCCCGGTCAGGATGCCCTTCGCGACCGCGTGGCTGCTCGAGATCACGAGATCGTACCCGGACACGTCGAGCTGCTCGATCGCGAGCGGCATCAGCGGCAGGTAGCTGCGGTACTTCGTGCGCGCGTACGGCAGCCTCTGGATGAACGACGTGGTGACCGGCTTGCCGCGCAGGAACGTGCGGTCGTCGAGGAAATCGACGAGGCCGAACAGATCCGCATCCGGAAAACACGCGACGATCTGCTCGAGCACGCGCTCGGCGCCCGCGTAGGTGACGAGCCAGTCGTGCACGATCGCCACGCGCAGCGGCCGCGCCGCATCGCGCGCGCGATGCGCGGGCGGCAGCGCATCGGCGCTGCGCGCGTCGCGCGCGGCGCGCTCGACGTCCTGAAACGTCGCGGCGCGCTGCAACGGATGTTCTGCAAGATCGCGATTCATACGCTCTTCCTCGGGTTCAGACGCATGAGCGCGCTGCGCGCGAGCGCGCGCATGCCGGGCGTCATCGTGATCGACCAGCCGACGTTCAGCGCGAGCGCGGCCGCGCACGCGGCGATCGCGGCGGCGAGGCCCGGCAGCGCGTGCGCGACGTACAGGCTCGCGAGCAGGAACGCGAGGTGCGCGACCATGTCGAGCACGATCGCGCGCATCCGGATCGCGGACAGATACAGCAGCACGCCGTAATCGACGAGCGCGCGCGCCGCCACGACGACGGCCGCGCCGATCAGCCCGAAATGATGGATGCCGAACCACAGCGCGCCGACGAAGAACGGCATCTGCACGAGGCCCGCGGCCGCCGCGCGCGCCGGATTCACTTGCGACTGAATGAGAATGCGCGTGACGCTCGCCTGGCCGACGAGCCATACGCTGATCACGAGCACGCGGCCGACGGGCGCCGACAGCTCGGCGAGATCCCGGCCGACCCACAGCGCGAGAAACGGCCCGAGCGCGAAGATCGCGGCGATCGCGATCGGCGTGAACACGCCGTTCAGGAATTCGAGCGATTGCTTGACGAGCGTGTCCGCGTGATCGCGCCCGAGCGCCGACAGCCGCGGAAACAGCGTGCGCACGAGCGCGTTCGGCAGCATGTTCAGCCGCGTGACGAGGTTCTGCGGCACCGTGTAGTACGTGACGTACTTCGCGCCGAGCCCCGCGCCGAGCATCACGCGGTCGAGCGTGTCGGCGATCATGCCCGTCGTGCTCGCGATCAGCATCCAGCCGCCGAAGTTGAAGAGCCCCTTCGCGGTGCCGAGCTGCGGCGGCGCGATCCTGCGGATGCCGAGCACCTTCATGCTGGCCGCGCCGAGCATCACCGCGGCGATGAAGCGCGCGCCCACCGCCGCCGCGAGCACGACCTGCAGCGTCGGCGCGACGAGCCACGCGGCGAAGAGCGGCATCAGCTGGAACAGGAACGTGCCGATCGTCTGGTTCGTGTTGAACACGCCGAAACGCTCGGCGCCGTTGATCGCGCCCGCGAACACCCACGACACGTTCGCGAGCGGAATCGCGAGCGCGAGCCACGGCAGCGCGAGGTACACCTCGTGCTGCAGCTCGGCCGACACCTTCGTGAAGTACGCGGTGTACATGAACGCGCCAAAGTAGATCAGCAGCCCGCCCGCGATGCCCGTGGCGAGGTTCAGCCAGAACGCGCTCCAGAACACGCGCGCGCTCTCTTTCGCGTCGCCGCTCGCGAGCGCCTTCGAGATGTGGTTCTGCGCGGCCATGCTCATCCCGAGATCGAGGATCCCGAAATAGCCGATCAGCGTCCACACGAGGCTCACGACGCCGTAGCGCTCGACGCCGAGCGCCTTGATGTACGCGGGCACCGTCACGAGCGAGACGAAGGTCGGCAGGACCAATCCGAAGAAATTGATCGCGACGTTCTTCAGCATGCCTTTATCCATGGACGCGCCGCCCCGCCGCGTTCGCCATCGCCGCCGCTCCCGCCCCGATCATTGCGGCCTCCATCGATACATCATCACCTTGCCGCGCGCGTCCTCCTCGACGAAGACCAGGTACTCGCCGTTCTCGCGCCGGTACGCGCTGATGCCGAACGGCACGTCCACCCAGCCCGACGCGCGCCCCACCTCCGGCCCCGGCTTGATCACGCCGAGCTCGCGGCCGTTGTCCTTGTCGTACACGTGCACCGTGCCGACGGGCTCGACGCCGAACAGGTAGCGCCCCTCCTGCGTCAGCCCGATCAGCGTGAAGATCGGCTTCGCGTCGAGCCGCCACGGCAGCGCGACCTGATAGCGCATGACCGGCGCGCCGCTCGACCACTTGTCGAAGCGCACGAGCACGCGCCCCACCTCCTTCGACAGGCCGCCCACGCGCGGCGCGTCGGCCGTGTAGCCCGTCACGTACAGCGTGTCCGAGGACGCGTCGTACAGCGCGCGGCGCAGCTCGGTAAACGGCGCGGGGCTTGGGTACGTCGTCAGCTTGTCGTACGAGTAGATCGGGTTGCCCGCCTTGTCGAGCCCGCCGAAGCGAAAGCGCCGGATGCCGCGCGTGTCGCTCGTGCGCCAGATATCGCCGCCCGTGTCGATCCACCAGCCCCAGCCGCCCGCCATCTCCTTGCCGGTCGTGTTGAGCTCGAACTCGCCTTCGTCGATGCGGCCGTTGCCGTTCGCGTCGCGCCAGATCCAATCGCCGCCCGGCGGCCGGTTCGGCACCTTGTCGACGGGCCGCGCGCGCCCCGCGAGCAGCCCCGACGGAATCGCGGTCTCGCCGTCGCGCTTCGGATCGAAGCGATAGATCTTCAGATGGTCGGCGTGCATGTCGGTCAGGTAGAGGAACGTGCGGCCCGCGACCTTGCGCGCGAACGGCATCCCCGGCCATTGATCGGTGTTGAACACCGGGTCGTCCGGATACTTGAAGCGGTTCGACAGGAATCCCGCATATTTCCACTCCTTGCCCGCGGGCTTCGACAGATCGAGCTCGAAGCGCTTGTTGCCCGTGTACACGCTGTTCGGCCGGCCCGGGTCGATCCACGCGCCGTCGACGAACAGCAGGCCCTGCACCTGCCAGCGCAGCCGGCCGTCGGGCGCATAGCTCTCGAGCGTGCTGCCGAGCCCCGCGCCGATCGTGCCGTGGCGCGGGCCGATGCCGTTGGTCGCGACGTACACGTTGCCCGCCCGGTCGACGCCGACGCCCGTGAGCCCGTTGAAGCGCTGCGGCCCCGGCCGGCCCGCGACGCCCGAGAAGATGCCGCCGCGCTCGCCGAGCGTGCCGCTCATCGCGTAGCCGCCGTCGGCCGATTTCGAGAAGATCAGGATCTGCTGGCGCGGGCCGTTGTCGGCGAGAAGCACGCGGCCCTTCGCATCGGTCGCGACGTCGACGGCCTGCGCGTCCGGCGGCAGCGCCGGCGCGTCGTACACGTTCACGGCGTCGTGCAGCGGATCGCTCGCGTACAGCACGCTGTCGCTCGCGGCGAGCCCGGCGACTTCCGCGCGCGTGTCGGTCGGCACTTCGTTGACCATCAGGAAGCTCGCGGCAAGCTTCGCGCGCGCGTCGCCCGCCTTCGCGCCGCGAAACGGCGCGGCCTGCTTCACGTCGCCGATCTCGCGGCGCAAGATGCCGTACCACTGCCGGCCCTTGTCCGGCCAGACGCCCGGCGCGACGAGCCGGCCTTTCTCGTTGCCGACCGCGATCGCGACGTACGCGTAGCGGCTGTTGACCGCGATCGCGCTGCCGCCCGCGTTGCCCCAGCCGTGCGTGCCGCCCGCGAAGCCGAGCATCTTGCCGTCCTGATAGACGCTCGCCTCCGCGCCGCTCTCGTCCCACGGCGCGTTCGTATACACCTTGCCGTCAGGCGCGACCGCGATCGCGCGAATGTCGATCTGCGTCCACGTGCCGTCGCCATAGCCATAGGTGTTGCCGATCCACGACGTCGTCGCGGGCAGCACGTTCTCGGCTCGCGCGGCGCCCGCGAGCGCCGTCGCCGCGCACACCGCCACCGCCATTCGCATCAAACGTCGCAAAACGCTTCTCCCTTCAACCGTGCCGAGACGCCCGCGCGCCTGGCCGCAGGCGAGCCCGACACGCGAAACGCTCGTGCGTTTGCGACGCCTGCACGCAAACGCAAAATAGGTTTCAAACGATGCGAAGCAGGTTACAAGCAAAAATATTCACAAGAAATTTGGAAATATTTGCGGATATTTCGGCGCGCGATCGCGTATCGAATGATCCATTCGATTCGTCGCGCACGGCCGCGCGTCGGCAAGCGCCCCCGGCAGCCCGCGCCGGCGCAGCGAAAATGCCGCGCCGCGGCAAGCGCGGCCGGCATAGCCGGGGTCGGATGCGGCGCACCGCCCGCCGCCTGTCCGCGCAACGCCGCCAATGCGGCCCGCCGCGCCTTCCGCAGAAAAAATCGAACGAAACGCGATGCGTTTTTTTGCCGATTTCTTTTCCCTAGAATCGATTTCAATTCGATCTTTCATTTATTTCAGCGGCCGCACGACGATTCGGAAGCGATAGCGCGACGCGCGCGCTGCGCGAGCCGCGATCGAATCGTCGTCGCCCGCCTCATGCCCGATGACTCGCGATACGTTCGTAGCTCCGCCCGCCCACACCGGGCGCATCGTCCAACTCGACGGCTTGCGCGCGTTCGCCGTGCTCGCGGTGTTCTTCCAGCACGCGCTGAAGGCGCCGCTATGGATCGGCGTCGACCTGTTCTTCGTGCTGAGCGGCCTGCTGATCACCGGCATCCTGCTCGAGCGCAAGGCGCGCGGCGAATCGTACTTCGGCTATTTCTACGCACGCCGCGTGCGCCGCATCGTGCCGCCGTATCTGCTGCTGCTCGTCGTCTCGTCGATCCTGTTCGGCGTCGAATGGGCGCGGCACTGGCCGTGGTACGCGTTCTTCTCGACCAATATCGGGCTGTCGCTCGGCGGCATCGGGCACGAGAGCCTGAACGTGCTGTGGTCGCTCGCCGTCGAGGAGCAGTTCTACATCTTCTGGCCGTTCGTCGTGCTGCTCGTCCCCGAGCGCGCGCTCGCGCGGGTCGCGGCCGCGCTGATCGTCGCGGCGCCGCTGCTGCGCGCGATCGCGACGCCGTGGTTCGACTCGTTCTGGCCGATCTACTACCTGACGCCGTTCCGGATGGATCTGCTCGCCGCGGGCGCGCTGCTCGCCGTCGCGCTGCGCCGCGACCGGCGCGCGCTCGAGCCTTACTACGGCGCGGCGATCGCGGCCGCCTGCGCGGCGCTCGCGGTGCTCGCGTGGCTGCATCTGTCGTTCCCGCGCTTTCGCGCGGCGAACACGCCGCTGTCCAACGCGACGCTCTACAGCGTGTCGCTCGTGCTGTGCACGTCGATCGTCGTGATCGCGCTGCGCGGGCGCGGCCTCGCGCAACGCGTGCTGACCCATCCCGCGCTCGTCTATGTCGGCACCGTCAGCTACACGATCTATCTGATCCACCTGAGCGTGCTGTACGCGCTCTGGCCGCTGCATCCGAACCGCTACCTGACGGCCGCGCTCGCGTTCGGCGTCACGCTCGCGTATGCGAGCGCGAGCTGGTACGGCTTCGAGCGGCGCCTGACGCGCGGCGCGCCGCGGCAGGCGCTCGCGGGGGCCGCGCGCGCGTCCGCATGATCCGCTTCATTCCATCGTTCGATTAGGAAACCGCAATGACCCAAGCACGCAAGGCGATCATCACCGGGATAACGGGCCAGGACGGCGCTTATCTGGCGAAGCTGCTGCTCGACAAGGGCTACGAAGTCGTCGGCACGTATCGCCGCACGAGCTCGGTGAACTTCTGGCGCATCGCCGAACTGGGCGTCGACAAGCATCCGGGCTTGACGCTCGTCGAGCACGATCTGACCGATCTCGGCTCGAGCCTGCGCCTCGTCGAGCGCACGCAGCCGCACGAGCTGTACAACCTCGCCGCGCAGAGCTTCGTCGGCGTATCGTTCGACCAGCCGGCGACGACGGCCGAAGTCACCGGCCTCGGCGCGCTGCACCTGCTCGAGGCGATCCGCGTCGTGAACCCGAAGATCCGCTATTACCAGGCGTCGACGTCGGAGATGTTCGGCAAGGTGCAGGCGATTCCGCAAATCGAGAGCACCCCGTTCTATCCGCGCAGCCCGTACGGCGTCGCGAAGCTGTTCGCGCACTGGACGACGCTCAACTATCGCGAGTCGTACGGCATCTTCGGCTCGAGCGGGATCCTGTTCAATCACGAATCGCCGCTGCGCGGCCGCGAGTTCGTCACGCGCAAGATCACCGATACCGTCGCGAAGATCAAGCTCGGCAAGGCGAGCCGGCTCGAGCTCGGCAACATGGGCGCCAAGCGCGACTGGGGCTTCGCGCTCGAGTACGTCGAAGGGATGTGGCGCATGCTGCAGGCGGACGAGCCCGATACCTACGTGCTCGCGACGAACCGCACCGAGACGGTCCGCGATTTCGTGCGGATGGCGTTCGCGGCGGCCGGCTATCAGCTCGAATGGAGCGGCAAGGGCGAGGACGAGCGCGGCATCGATACGGCGACGGGCAACGTGCTCGTATCGGTGAATCCGAAGTTCTACCGGCCCGCCGAAGTCGATCTGCTGATCGGCTGCGCGGACAAGGCGCGGGACAAGCTCGGCTGGGTGCCGAAGACGACGCTCGAGGCGCTCTGCCGGATGATGGTGGAGGCCGACCTCACGCGCAACCGTCATCATGAGACCTTCTGAGCCCGGCGCGCGGCGCGCGCTCGTCACCGGCATCGCGGGCTTCACCGGCCGCCACCTCGCCGCGCGGCTCGAGGCGCACGGCTACGACGTGTGGGGCACGGTCGCGCCCGGGACCGACGTGCTCGGCGATCCGCTGCTGCGGCGCTGGCGCTGCGTGAAGGCGGATCTGCTCGACGTCGACTCGCTGCATGCGGCGGTCGCCGACGCACGCCCGCACGCGGTCGTGCATCTGGCCGCGCGCGCGCACGTCGCGCACGGCAATCCGCAGGACACCTACCTCGTCAACGTGGTCGGCACGCGCAACCTGCTCGCGTCGCTCGCCGGCCTCGACGCGCGCCCGCACGCCGTGCTGCTCGCGAGCAGCGCGAACGTCTACGGCAACGCATCGACCGAGGTGCTCGACGAATCGGCGCCGCCGCAGCCCGCGAACGACTACGCGGTCAGCAAGCTCGCGATGGAATACATGGCGAAGCTCTGGCTCGACCGGCTGCCGATCGTGATCGCGCGCCCGTTCAACTACACGGGCGTCGGCCAGAGCGAAGCGTATCTGCTGCCCAAGCTCGTCGCGCACTACGCGCGCGGCGAGCCGCGGATCGCGCTCGGCAATCTCGACGTGAGCCGCGATTTCTCCGACGTGCGCGACGTCGTCGACGCCTACGCGCGGCTCATCGACGCCGCGCCCGTGGGCGAGACGTTCAACGTGTGCGCGGAGCGCGGCTATGCGTTGAAGGAAGTGCTGGCGATGCTCGCGCGGATCGCGGGCTACGTGATCGACGTGAGCGTCGATCCGCGCTTCGTGCGCGCGAGCGAGGTGAAGAAGCTGGTGGGCTCGCGGCGCAAGCTGCGCGCGGCGATCGGCGACGCACGCCGCTCGACGAAACGCTGCGCTGGATGTACGGCGACATGCGCGCGGCGCTCGGCGCGCGCGAGGATCAGCCGGCGAGCTGAGCGTCGATGCTCTTCGCGAGCGGCGACGGCGTGTCGCCCGTGTGCAGCGTCGTGACGGTCTCGATCAGCGCGATCCCGCACTCCGCTTCGGCAACGGGGTTGTGCATCGTGTTCTTCGGCACGATGCAGAAATCGCCCGGGTTCAGCACGACGTCGTCGCGCCCTTCGAATTGAATGCGCAAGCGGCCGTAGACGACGTAGAACATCTCGTCCTCGTCGGCGTGCTTGTGCCACGTGAATTCGCCCTTGAGCTTCGCGACCTTCACGTACTGGTCGTTCACGCGCCCGACGACGCGCGGCGACCAATACTCGCTCACGTCGCGCAACGCTGCCTCGAAATTGACGCCGATGCCTGCCTGAAACATGGGGACGCTCCTGGTTCGCTATATTCGAGCCGGCAGCTTAGCAGCAAGCGCGCGAACGCGCCGAACACGCATGCGTCGTGGCCGACGCGGTGCGACGCGGTGCAGCGGCGGCTGCGCGCCGCGCGCGGCAGAGCGAATCGATCGCGGCGAAGCGGGCGATACGGCTCGGCGCGCATGCCGTGCGCGGCGCGAACCGCGCATGGGATGAACGCAGCGAACCGCTTCGCGCGCCCGCAGCCCCTGCACGCGCCGCGCACACACGCCGCCGAGCCGCCCGCCGCCCGCCGCCCGCCGTCAGCCGTCAGCCGGCGAGCCCGCGCGCGAGATCGTCGCGGATGTCGGCCGGATCCTCGAGCCCGACCGCGAGCCGGATCAGCCCTTCGGTGATCCCCGCCGCCTCGCGCGCTTCAGGCGCGATCCGGCTGTGCGTCGTCGTCGCCGGATGCGTGATCGTCGTGCGCGTGTCGCCGAGGTTCGCGGTGATCGATACGATCTTCGTGCCGTCGATCACACGCCACGCGTTCGCGCGCTGCCGCTCCGGCGTATCGCCGTTCAGCTCGAACGACACGACCGAGCCGCCCGATTTCTGCTGGCGCTTCGCGAGCGCATGCTGCGGATGCGATTCGAGCCCCGGATAGAACACGCGCTTCACGGCCGGATGCGCCTCGAGCCAGCGGGCGATCTCAAGCGCGTTCTCCGATTGCCGGTTCACGCGCAGCGACAGCGTCTCCATGCCCTTGAGCAGCACCCACGCATTGAACGCGGACAGCGTCGGCCCCGCGGTGCGCACGAACGGGAACACCTTCTCCATGATGAACGCCTTCGAGCCGACGAGCGCGCCGCCGAGCACGCGCCCCTGACCGTCGAGGAACTTGGTGGCCGAATGCATCACGACGTCCGCGCCGAGCTTGAGCGGCTGCTGCAGCACCGGGCTGCAGAAACAGTTGTCGACGACGAACAGCGCATGGGCCGCCTTCGCGATCCTGCCCACCGCCTCGATGTCGGCGAGCTCGGTCATCGGGTTCGACGGCGTCTCGAGGAAGAACATCTTCGTCTCGGGGCGCACGGCGGCGCGCCATGCGTCGAGATCGGCCGGATCGACGAACGTCGTCTCGATGCCGAACTTCGCGAAGATCTGCCCGAACAGCCCGAGCGTCGAGCCGAACAGGCTGCGCGAGCTGACGAGGTGATCGCCCACCTGCAGCGCGGCCATCACGACCGACGTGATCGCCGCCATTCCGGACGCGGTCGCGATGCACGCCTCGCCGCCCTCGAGCGCCGCGAGGCGATCCTGGAACATCGTGACGGTCGGATTCGTGAAGCGCGAGTACGTGTAGTAGTCTTCCGAATGCTTGAAGCGCTCGGCCGCCTCGGCCGCGCTCGCGTAGCAGAAGCTCGACGTGAGGAAGAGCGCTTCCGAATGCTCGTTGAATTCACTGCGCAGCGTGCCCGAGCGGACGGCGAGCGTGTCGAAGTTGAGAGAGTCGTCCATGTTCCGTTCATCCGTTTTCAAGCGCATCGCCGCCGTGCGCGTCGCGCGGCGAATGCGCAGACCAACAAAAAGCCCGCTCATGCGTCGGCATCAGCGGGCTTGGTGTGCGGTACGAACAGCTATCGACTCGGGCCGGCATGGCGCTGCTCGCCGGCCTTCGCTTTAGCTGTTTCGGGTTGCCCCGCGTCCGCAAGCTGAAATCAAATCGACGCAAGGCCCCATCGTATCACGCCTTTTTGGCGACGTGCGCGGCGCTCATTCGACCGACAGCTGCAGGTTCATCTGCGAGCGCTCGGCGCCTTCGCCGCTCGGATCGCGGTCCGCCTGCGACGCGGGCGCGAGGCGGGCGCGCTCGATCGCGTCCAGATACTCGGGCGTGACGTCGCCGGTGATGTAGTCGCCGTCGAAGCACGACGCCTCGAAGCCTTCGAGCGACGGGTTGATGTCGCGCACCGCGCGGCGCAGATCGCCGACGTCCTGGTAGATCAGATAATCGGCGCCGATGATCTTCGCGACTTCCTCGTCGGTGCGGCCGTGCGCGACGAGTTCGCCGCGCGTCGGCATGTCGATCCCGTAGACGTTCGGGAACTTCACGGGCGGCGCCGCCGACGCGAAGATCACCGATTTCGCGCCCGCGTCGCGCGCCATCTGCACGATCTCGTGCGACGTGGTGCCGCGCACGATCGAATCGTCGACGATCAGCACGTGCTTGTCCTTGAACTCGATGCTCATCGCGTTGAACTTCTGGCGCACCGACTTCTTGCGCACCGCCTGGCCGGGCATGATGAACGTGCGGCCGACGTAGCGGTTCTTGAAGAAGCCCTCGCGATACTCGACGCCGAGCTTCGCCGCCACCTGCATCGCGGCCGGCCGCGACGAATCGGGAATCGGCATCACGACATCGATCGGCACGTTCGGCAGCTCGCGCCTGATCTTCTCGGCGAGGTAATCGCCCATGCGCAGGCGCACGTTGTAGACGGGCACGCCGTCGAGGCACGAATCCGGGCGCGCGAGATACACGTACTCGAACATGCACGGGTTCAGGCTCGGCTTGTCCGCGCACTGGCGGCTATGGAACTTGCCGTTCACGTCGATGAAGACCACCTCGCCCGGCTGCACGTCGCGGACGAATTCGAAGCCGATGCCTTCCACCGCGACCGATTCCGACGCCACCATCCACTCGGTGCCCTGCTCGGTTTCGAGCTTGCCGATGCAAAGCGGGCGAATGCCGAACGGATCGCGAAACGCGAGCAGACCGTAGCCGGCGATCAGCGACACGATCGCATACGAGCCGTGCGCGCGGCGATGCACGCCCGCGACCGCCTTGAACAGCGAATCGGGATCGAGCTCGAGGCCCGTCGTCGAGAGCTGCAGTTCGTGCGCGAGCACGTTCAGCAGCACTTCGCTGTCGGAGTTCGTGTTGATGTGGCGGCGGTCGATGCGGAACATTTCGTCCTTCAACTGCTGCCAGTTCGTCAGGTTGCCGTTGTGCGCGAGGATGATGCCGAACGGCGCGTTCACGTAGAACGGTTGCGCCTCGGCTTCGCTCGACGCGGAGCCCGCCGTCGGGTAGCGGACCTGACCGATCCCGGCCGTGCCGGGCAGGCTGCGCATGTTGCGCGTGCGGAACACGTCGCGCACCATGCCGTTCGCCTTGTACATATGGAAATTGCTGCCGTCCGCCGTCGCGATGCCCGCCGCGTCCTGACCGCGATGCTGCAGCAGCAGCAGGCTGTCATAGACGAGCTGGTTGACCGGGGACTGGGAGATAACGCCTACGATGCCGCACATGGCATGTCCTTCAACGATACAAAAAACGGTTCGGTCGGTGCGCTCGCGCGGATCAGACGTGAATGTACGCAGCGAGCCCGTCGGGCAAGAGCGGCTTGAGCTCGCGCACGCCCTGTTCGGCGAACGGACGCAGCAACGCGTCGCGCCAGAATTCCTGTTTCGGCAGCTCGGTGAGCCCCGCCGCCGCGACGAGCAGCAACACGAGCAGCACGCCGCGCACGAGGCCGAACATCATGCCGAGCGACCGATCGACGCCGCCCAGGCCCGTCGCCTGCGCGATTCGCGACAGCAGCGCGTTCGCGACGCCCGCGACCAGCACGACGCCGATGATGATCAACGCGAACGCGATGACCCACTGGGTCAGCGCGCCGCCCGGCCAAGTCGCCGGAATATAGGGCAGCACGACGCCGACGAAGCGGCACGCGATCAAAAACGCGGCGATCCAGCCGATCAGGCCGAAAATCTCGCCGACGAATCCTCGCCACGCGCCGCGCAGCGCCGACAAACCGATCACCAGCAACACGGCGTAATCGAAAGCAGTCAGCATCGCCCGTTACTGCGTGAGGCCCGCTTCGCGCACCTTCGCGATCGCGGCGGAAGCGGCCGCGCGATCGGCGAACGGCCCCGCGCGCAACAGTGTAGCCGTACTGCCGTCAGCCTGCTTGCGGTGCTCGACATACGCGGGCACGCCCGCTGCCTTGAGCTTCGTCGCCCAGTTGCGGGCGGTCGCGTCGTCGCGAAACGCGCCGAGCTGCAGCGCGAAGCGAGCGCCGGGCGGCGATGCGGGCGAAGACGCGTCGCCGTCCGCCGTCGCGGTCGCGGCCGGCGCGCGCACGCTCGCCGCGGCCGTATCCTGCGCCGGCTGCGCGGCCGGCTTCTGCGCGGCGCTCGGCGCCTTCGCGGCGGCGGTCTGAGGCTTCTTCGCTTCCTTCGCGTCGGGCTTCGCCTGCGCTTTGGCGGCCACGGCGGGCGTGGGCGCGGCGGCGGGCTCCGACGCGGGCGGCTCGTCGTGCGCGACGCCCGCCTGGACGTCCGACGCGTCTTCGTCGTTCGCGGCGGCCGCCTGGTGCGACGGACGGTTCGGAATGTCGATCTGCACGTCGTCGGTGACGGGCTTCGGATGCGAATCGAGCACCATCGGCAGCACGATCACCGCGGCGACGACGAGCGCGATCGCGCCGACGAGGCGCCGGCGCGCGCGTTGTTTTTCAGGAAGGGTCGGATCGAGCAGCAGTGCGTCGGTATCGGGCCGCTCGGTGCGGCGCGGGCGGCGTTCCACGCGTTCGGTACGCACGGCCCGGGCGCCGGACCGCGACCCGCGCCTGGGCGGCGCGTCGTCCTCTTTCTTGCCGAACGAGAAAATTCCCATGTATGGCTGAACCCGAAGCTACCCGTCAGTCAGTGGTCATGGCGGCGGTCCACGACGGGCATCACGCCCGCTACCGTGTAGAAGCTACCGAAAACCACGATTCTATCATTGTCGGATGCGCTTTTTAGTGCATCGAGGAATGCATCGGCCGGGCCCGCATGGCGCGTGATGTTGTGCTGCGCGCCGTGCTCGACGCCCGCGCCGCGCAGCACGCGCTCGAGCACGTCGGCCGCTGCCGCGCGCGGCAGCGGCAAATCGGTCAGATGCCAGTGATCGATCGCGCCCTTCAGCCGCTCGACGATCCCCGCGAGATCCTTGTCGGCCATCGCGCCGAACACCGCGTGCGTGTACGGGTAGTAGCCCATCGAATCGAGGTTCTGCGCGAGCACCGCGGCCGCGTGCGGGTTATGCGCGACGTCGAGCAGCACGAGCGGCTTGCCGGGCAGCACCTGGAAGCGCCCCGGCAGCTCGACGTTCGCGAGCCCGAGCCGGATGTCCTGCGCGGACACGGGCAGCCGCTCGCGCAGCGCCTCGAGCGCGGCGAGCGCCGCCGACGCGTTGAGCAACTGGTTCGCGCCGCGCAGCGCCGGATACGCGAGCGCCGGATAGCGCTTGTCGCGGCCGGCGTACGTCCACTGCTGGCGCTCGCTGCCCGGCTGCGTCGAGAAGCGGAAATCGCGCCCGACGAGCCACAGATCCGCGCCGATCGCGCCCGCGTGGTCGACGAGCGTCTGCGGCGGCGCCGGGTCACCGCAGATCGCGGGCTTGCCCGGCCGAAAGATGCCCGCCTTCTCGAACGCGATCTTCTCGCGCGTGTCGCCGAGATATTCGATGTGGTCGACGTCGATGCTCGTCACGATCGCGCAATCGGCGTCGATCACGTTGACCGCGTCGAGCCGGCCGCCGAGCCCCACTTCGAGAATCACCGCGTCGAGCCCGCGCGATGCGAACAAATGCATGATCGCGAGCGTCGTGAACTCGAAGTACGTGAGCGACACCGCCTCCGGCAGGCTCGTGCGCGCCGCCTCGACCGCCTCGAAGTGCGGCAGCAGTTCCTCGTCGTCGACGATCCGCCCGTCGAGGCGCGCGCGCTCGTTAAAGCGCAGCAGGTGCGGCGACGTGTGGCAGCCGACCTTGTAGCCCGCGCGTACGAGGATCGTCTCGATGAACGCGCAGGTCGAGCCCTTGCCGTTCGTGCCGCCGACCGTGATCACCGGGCACGCGAATGCGAGCTTCAGCGCGTCCTTGACCTGGCCGATGCGGGCGAGGCCCATGTCGATGCCGACGGGGTGCGCGCTTTCGAGGTGCGAAAGCCACGCGTCGAGAGTGGGAAAAGTGCTCATCGAATCCAACTTCGAATCAAAGCGGCGCATCGAGGCGAATACGCCAAAAAACAAACGCGCCGCTCGGCGCAAGCCGAGCGACGCGCGGACGTGCGATCATGCGCGCGGCCGTCAAGCCAGCGCGTCGGCCGGCTGGCGCTGCAACAGCGCGAGCAGCTGCGCGATTTCGTCGCGCATCTTGCGGCGGTCGACGATCATGTCGATCGCGCCCTTCTGCAGCAGGAATTCCGCGCGCTGGAAGCCCTCCGGCAGCTTCTCGCGCACCGTCTGCTCGATCACGCGCGGGCCGGCGAAGCCGATCAGCGCCTTCGGCTCGGCGATCACGACGTCGCCGAGAAACGCGAAGCTCGCCGACACGCCGCCCATCGTCGGATCGGTCAGCACCGAGATGAACGGCAGCTTCGCTTCGGAGAGCTTCGTGAGCATCGCGGTGGTCTTCGCCATCTGCATCAGCGACAGCAGGCTTTCCTGCATCCGCGCGCCGCCCGACGAGGCGAAGCAGATGAACGGCACCTGCTGCTCGAGCGCGTTCTGCGCGCCGCGCGCGAAGCGCTCGCCGACGACCGAGCCCATCGAGCCGCCCATGAACGAGAACTCGAAGCACGCGGCGACGACGGGCAGCGTGTGGATCGCGCCGCCCATCACGACCATCGCGTCGGTCTCGCCCGTCTCGTCCATCGCTTCCTTCAGTCGATCCGGATACTTGCGGCTGTCCTTGAACTTCAGCGTATCGACCGGGACGATCTCCTGGCCGATCTCGTAGCGGCCTTCCGGATCGAGCAGCGCGTCGAGGCGCTCGCGCGCGCCGATGCGCATGTGGTGATCGCACTTCGGGCACACGTGCTGATTCGCATCGACGTCGTTGCGGTACAGCACGGCCTCGCACGACGGGCACTTGACCCACAGGCCCTCGGGAATCCCCTTGCGGCTTTTCGGATCGGTCTGCTTGATCTTCGGCGGCAACAGTTTGTCGAGCCAGCTCATCGTATGGTTTCCTGTTCGGTGGCGAACCGGGCATGGCGCACCCGGTTCGCGGTCAGCTTGTGTTGACGTGTCGCGCGGCTCATGCCGCCGGCTTCGCCGCGCCGTCGATCGCGGCGCGCAGCTCGGC
Organism: Burkholderia mallei ATCC 23344; assembly: GCF_000011705.1. NCBI lineage: Bacteria > Pseudomonadati > Pseudomonadota > Betaproteobacteria > Burkholderiales > Burkholderiaceae > Burkholderia > Burkholderia mallei. The sequence goes on from NC_006349.2 coordinate 1,878,899, forward strand.
GACGAACCCCGCGAGCTCGGCGGCGGCCCGCTCCGGCACGGCCTGCTCCAGCAGCTGGACAAGGCGGCTGCCGATCACGACGGCGTCCGCCACCTCGGCCACCGCGCGCGCCGTCGCGGCGTCGCGGATGCCGAAACCGACCCCGACGGGAAGCGGCACGCGCGACTTGATGGCCGGGATTTTACCCGCAATGCTGGAAACATCCAGATTTGCGGCGCCCGTCACCCCCTTGAGCGACACATAGTAGACGTAGCCGCTCGCCACCTGGCCGACGGCGGCGATCCGGTCGTCGGTCGACGTCGGCGCGAGCAGGAAGATCGGATCGATGCCCGCCGCGCGCATCTTCGCGGCGAAATCGTGCGATTCCTCGGGCGGATAGTCAACGACGAGCACGCCGTCGACGCCCGCGTCGCGCGCGGCCGCGGCGAATGCGTCCGCGCCCATGCGCTCGATCGGATTCGCGTAGCCCATCAGCACGACGGGCGTCTTCTGGTCGCGCGCGCGAAAGCGCTTCACGTCGTCGAGCACGCTGTGAAGCGTCACGCCTTTCGCGAGCGCGCGCTCCGACGAGCGCTGGATCACGGGGCCGTCGGCCATCGGGTCGGAGAACGGCACGCCGAGCTCGATCACGTCGGCGCCGCCTTCGGCGAGCGCGTGCATCAGCTCGACGGTCTTCGCCGGGTCCGGGTCTCCCGCGGTGATGAACGGAATCAGCCCCTTGCGACCTTGGGCGGCGAGTGCGGCAAAAGTGTTCTGAATACGGGACATGGCTTTTTTTCCAGATCGTTCGCTATCGCGCGCGCCGCGCCGCTTACGCGTCGGCCGGCGCGGAGACGGCCGCGAGCGACGCGACGCGTTCGCGCGCGATCGCGCAATAGCTTTCGTTGATTTCGTAGCCGACGAAGCCGCGCCGCTGCCGCGCGCAGGCCACCGCGGTCGTGCCGCTGCCCATGAACGGATCGAGCACGCGGCCGCCCGGCGGGCAGCTCGCGAGCACCATCCGCTCGATGATCTCCAGCGGCTTCTGGGTCGGATGGTCGACCCGCTCCGCATGCTGGCGATGCAGGCGCGACACGGACCAGACGTCCTTCGGGTTGTAGCCGAGCTCGAGCCACTTGCTGCCTTCGAACAGCTTGCGCGAGCGCGCTTTCTTCGTATCGGCGTCGTACGGGATGCGGACCGGATCGAGATCGAAGTAATAGCCCTTCGAAACCGCGAAAAAGCCGATGTTGTCGTGCACCGACGTGAAGCGGCGCGTCGTGCCGCCCATGCTCGGCACGCGCCGGTCCCAGATGATCTCGTTGACCATCGTGAGCTTCGTCTTCAGAAAGCTGAAGATCTCGGGCGCGTACTGCCATGTGCAGAACACGTACATCGAGCCGGTGGACTTGAGCTTCGGGACCGCGAGCTCGAGCCACTCGCGCGTCCACGCGAGATGCTCGTCGCCCGAGCGCTTGTCCGAATCGTTGCCGTAGTCCTTGCCGAGCCCGTATGGCGGATCGGCGACGATCAGATCGATCGACGCGTCCGGCAGGCTCGCGGCCTCGTGCAGGAAATCGCGATTGTGCAATTCGATGCCGGCGGGCAACGCGCACGCGGCGTGCGTCGCCTGCGCGTCGCTCGCCGCGCCGCCCGCCGGCTCTTCGATCAGATCACGCATCGGCCGGGTTCAGAGCGTGATGCCCGATCGCTCGGCGACCGTGTGCATGTCCTTGTCGCCGCGCCCCGACAGGTTGACGAGGAGGATCTTGTCCTTCGGCAGCGTCGGCGCGAGCTTCGCGCCGTAGGCGATCGCGTGGCTCGATTCGAGCGCGGGAATGATCCCCTCGATCCGGCAGCAGTCGTGAAACGCCTTCAGCGCCTCTTCGTCGGTGATCCCGACGTACTGCGCGCGGCCGCTGTCCTTCAGCCAGGCATGCTCGGGGCCGACGCCCGGATAGTCGAGGCCGGCCGATACCGAATGCGTCTCGATGATCTGGCCGTCGTCGTCCTGCAGCAGATACGTGCGGTTGCCGTGCAGCACGCCCGGGCTGCCGGCGATCAGCGACGCCGCGTGATGGCCGGTGTCGAGCCCGTCGCCCGCCGCCTCGACGCCGATCAATTGGACGGCCGCGTCGTCGATGTACGGGTAGAAGATGCCCATCGCGTTCGAGCCGCCGCCGACGCAGGCGATCACCGCGTCGGGCTGCCGGCCGGCGAGCTCGGGCATCTGCACCTTGCATTCGTCGCCGATCACGCGCTGGAAGTCGCGCACCATCATCGGATACGGATGCGGGCCCGCCACCGTGCCGATGATGTAGAACGTGCGCTCGATGTTCGTGACCCAGTCGCGCATCGCCTCGTTCAACGCATCCTTCAGCGTGCGCGAGCCGGATTCGACGGGCACGACGGTCGCGCCGAGCAGCTTCATCCGGTAGACGTTCGCGGCCTGCCGGCGCACGTCCTCGGCGCCCATGTAGACGACGCACTCCATGCCGAAGCGCGCGCAGATCGTCGCGGTGGCGACGCCGTGCTGGCCCGCGCCCGTCTCGGCGATCACGCGCCGCTTGCCCATGCGCTTGGCGAGCAGCGCCTGGCCGATCACGTTGTTCACCTTGTGCGCGCCCGTGTGGTTCAGGTCCTCGCGCTTCAGGTAGATCTGCGCGCCGCCGAGCGTCTCGCTCCAGCGCTGCGCGTGATAGATCGGCGACGGACGGCCGACGAAGTGCTTCAGCTCACGGTTGTATTCGGCAACGAACTCGGGGTCGTTCTTGAATTTCTCGTACGCGGCACGCAGCTCGTCGAGCGCGTGAATCAGCGTTTCGGCGACGAACACGCCGCCATATGGGCCGAAATGGCCGCGATCATCGGGAAGGTTATACATGACGTCACTCTCGGTTCGACCACGCGGCGCGCCGGGCTCTCGATTCCCGGCGCCCGCCGCGCGGACTGGCATCACCCGGCGTCCGCCTCGCGCACCGCGCGCACGAACGCCGCCATGCGGGCGCGATCCTTCACGCCCTTCGCGCCCGGCGCTTCGATGCCGCTCGAGACATCGACCGCGAACGGACGCACCTGACGGATCGCGTCACCGACGTTTTGCGCGTTCAACCCACCACTCAAAACGGCCCGACGCGCGAGCTCTGCTGGGATAAGTGACCAATCGAAGACCTTGCCGCTGCCGCCGTAGTGCTCGACGAGGGTGTCGAACAACAGGCCGCGGGCTGCCGGATAGTGAAGTGCCGATTCTACCAAATCGGCCGGCTGCGTCGCCACGCCCACGCGCAACGCGCGCAGCCAAGGCAGGCGCGCCGCCGCCGCGAGCGACGCGCACTGCCCGGGCGTCTCGTCGCCATGGAATTGCAGCAGCGTGAGCGGCACCGCGTTCGCGACGCGGGCGATCTCGTCCTCGGTCGGGTTCACGAACAGGCCGACCACCGATACGAACGGCGGCACGCGTGCGGCGAGCGCGGCCGCCTGCTCGAGCGTCACCGCGCGCGGGCTCTTCGGGTAGAACACGAGGCCGATCGCATCGGCGCCGAGCTCGGCCGCCCAGTCGATATCGGCCGCGTTCGACAACCCGCAGAGCTTGATCCGCGTGCGCGGCGGCGGCGCGTCGCGACTCCCGTCGCCGCCCGTGTCGCGGCGCGCGCCGGCGGCGGGCGCGTCGTTCGGCGGCGCGTCGGCCGGAAGGGTCGCATCGGGTGTATCGGTCATCATGTTCGTCCGTCCAGATCGGCCCACACGCTGCTCCACGGCACGCTGCCGAGCTGTGCGGGCGGCACCGCGAATTCGGCCGGATAGCCGACGTGCGCGAGATAGAGCCCTTCGGGCATGAAAGTCGGCGCCGCGCAATCGCGATCGCGGCTCTCCAGCACTTCGGCGAGCCACGACGACGGATAGCGGCCGCGCCCCACCGCGACGAGGCAGCCCATCAGATTGCGCACCATGTGGTGCAGGAACGCGTTCGCGCGGAAGCGGAAGTGGATGAAATCGCCGTCGGGGCGGATGCCGATCTGGTACAGATGCTTGACGGGCGATTTCGCCTGGCACTCGGACGAGCGAAACGCCGAGAAATCGTGCTCGCCGACGAGATGCGCGGCCGCTTCGCGCATTGCGTCGACGTCGAGCGGCGTGTGGACCCACCCCGCGCGCCCCGCGAGCATCGGCGAGCGCACCGGATGCACGTACAGCGCGTAGTAGTAGGTGCGCTCGAAAGCGGCGAAGCGCGCGTGGAACGTATCCGGCATCGGCTTCGCCCACTGCACGGCGACCGTCGGCGGCAGGAACGCGTTCGTGCCGCGCACCCATGAGAAATCCGCGCGGTCGAGGTCGGTATCGAAATGGACGACCTGGCCGAGGCCGTGCACGCCGGTGTCGGTGCGGCCCGCGACCGTCGTGTGCAGCGACGTCTGCGCGAATTCCGCGAGCGAGCGCTCGAGCGCGTCCTGAACCGTCTTGCCGTGGGGCTGCGACTGCCAGCCGCAGAACGCCGCGCCGTCGTACTGAATGCCGAGTGCGATTCTCATCACGACAGATCGGCGAGTTTCGCGAGCATCACGCGCGCTTCGTCGCGCGTGTCGGCGTGATCGGCTTCGATCACTTCGTGCAGCAGCGTGCGCGCGCCGGCCAGATCGCCGAGCTCGACGTATTCGGACGCGAGTTCGAGCTTGTTGCGCGCGATCTGCGCGAGCGCCTCGGGCGTGAACGCCGGCAGCGACGCGCTCGGGCCGGACGGCAGCTCGAGATCGAAATCGAGGTTCAGCGCGCCGAATTGCGCGACGCCGAGCGGCGGCGGGTTCGCGGCCGGCGCGCGGTCCGGCGCGGCCGGGACGTCGCCCGGCTCGGCCGGCGCCGGCTCGGCAAACGACATGCCGGGCGGTTGCGGGGCCGCCCAGGCCGGCGCCGCCGGGGCAAGCGGCGCGTTCGGTATTTCGGCGTGCGCCGGCGCGGCTTCGTGCCGCGCGACGGCTGGAGGCTGCGGCCCGCCGTCGAGCGGGCGCGGCGCGGCTTGCGTTTGCCCGTCGTCGTGCGGCGCGGCATCGGACGGCGTCGCCGCGTGCGGCGCGGCTGCTTCGGCAGCGGCCGCCGCATCCGGCATCGGCGAATGCGCGGCGCCCGCCCCCGCCGTGGACAGTCGGGATTCAGCCGCCGCGCGCCCGGGGTTCGCGGCGCATCGCGCGTCGATTCGGTCGGCGAAGACTCGGCCGCCCGCGCCGCCGCTTCGTCTCGGCCCATCGCGTCCGGCGCCGTCACGGGACGGGGCGTCGCGCCTTCCGGCCGCTGCGGCGCGACGCGAGCATCATTGTCGAATGATCCGGCCCCTTCAAAATCCGTCGCGCTTCCCGCTTCGCCGTGCGTCTGCCCTTCACGCGCATTTTCCGCCCCCATCGGCGGAGGGGCGGCGGGCAGACCGTTAGTTGCGCTTTGCGCGCCGCGCGAACCGGCTGGCTCCGCATGTTGCGATTGTTCCGGCCGATCCGCGGTGGCCCCCGCTTCGCGCGGCGGCAGCGGCATGTCGAGACTGTCGAGCGCCGCGATCGCGTCGCTCGGAAACGCCTGCCGCCATGCGTACGGCGCCGGCTTCGCGCCGGACGGCTCGTCGCCCGCCGATTGCGGCGCGCCGCCTTGCTCATCCGGCCGAGGAGTCTTGAGTGTCAACGGCTGCGCGGCCGGCGCTTGCGGCTCGCGAGCCGGCGCGGCGTCCTCGTCGGCCGACGGCGGCTCCGAGCCATGCTGCGCCGGCGGGCGCTTCGCCTCGGCAAGCGGCGCGGCGCTTGAGGCGCGTCGCGCGGCAGCCGCCTTATCCGGCTCGGCCTCGTCATGCCGTGCGTCCTCCGCCGCGTTCGGCCCGGCGGGTGCGTCGGCGATCGCGGCGGCCGCATCCGGATCGAGCGCGGGCGCCGGCGTGAACGCGCCCGGTTCGATCGCGTCGGCGGACGCGCCCTTCTTGCGTCGCCGCAACGCGAAGCCCACGATCAGCGCGGCGAGCGCCGCACCGATCGCGACCGCCGCGCCCGTGTTGAACGGCGCCTGCGGCGCCGCCGCGTGCGCCGGCGCGCTCACGCGCGGCGCCGCGGCGGGCATCGACGCCGCGGGTGCGGCGGACGCCGGCGTGGCGCTCGCCGCCGATCCGGCCGCCGCCTCGGACGCGATGGTCTCGGAGGCCGTCGTCGCCGCGGCCGTCGCCGACGCCGCGGCACCGGCCGCGGCGCTCGCCTGCGGCTTCTGCGCACTTCCGGCGGCCGGCGCTGGCGCGACGTTCGCGGCCGGCTTGCCGATGCCGTGCTTCTGCAACTCCATCAACACGCGGTTCTTCAGCGCGAGCAATTGCTGCAGGCTCGACGGCCGCGCCTGCGAAGCGCCCGCCGCTTGCGCGCCCGAACCCGACGGCGCGCGATTCGCCGCGCCGGGCGCGAGCAATGCTTCCGCGCCGGCGGCCGATGCGCCGTTCGCGCCGGCCGGCGCCTGCTGAATCGAACCGCTCCAGACATGCGCGCTACCCGCGCCGGACAAGGCGACCGGCGCCGCCGGCGCAACCGCGGACGGCGCATGTGCCGACGCCGCACCGGGCGCCGACACGCCGGGCGCCGACGCGCCGTTCGCCCCTGAGGCCGAACCGGCGGCGACGCCGGAAGCCGCGAACGCCGCCGCGCCGCTCGCCGTCGCGGCATGCGATGCGCCCGACGCCGCCGCCGGGCGCGACGCCGCGGCCGGCGCCGAAGCCGAAGCCGACGGATGCGGCGCCGCGCCCGTCACCGCCGAGGTCGACGCAGCCGACGCAGCCGACGCAGCGGCCGAAGCCGCCGTCGCGTCGAGCGCCGGCACCATCAATTGCGCACCGATCTTCAGGCGGCTCGGATCGCGCTTCATGAACGCCTGCGGGTTCGCGTCGAAGAGCGCGCGGCCCGCGCGGGCCAGCACGCCGGGATCGTGCGATTGCGTGACGGCCACGGCAATGTCGTTGAGCGACTGGCCCGGCCGCACGGTGATCGTGAGCGGCGCGGCCTGCTCGGCGGACGCGGCGCTCGCCGCATCCGGAGCCGCATAGGCGGCGCTCGCGCCGGCCAGCGCGAGCACGGCGAGCGCGACGGCGCGCCGCGCGCGCGGCAGGCCATCAAAGATCGTCGTCGAAGAAAGGAGTCGAGGCGTCATCGGCTTGGTCGCCGCGGCATGACGCGGCCTGGGTTCGCGTTTGGATTCAGACAAAATCGGACCGCAAATAAAAAAAGCGTCGCGTGAAACGCGACGCTTTCGGGTTGTGTACGCGTCGTAATCGCGTAGTTTACTTTACTTGTCGAGCAGAATGCGCAGCATCCGGCGCAGCGGCTCGGCCGCGCCCCACAGCAATTGATCGCCGACGGTAAATGCCGACAGGTATTCGCCACCCATCGCGAGCTTGCGCAGGCGGCCGACCGGCACCGACAGCGTGCCCGTCACCTTCGCCGGCGACAGATCGCGCATCGACGCCTCGCGCTCGTTCGGCACGACCTTCACCCAGTCGTTCGCCGATGCGAGCATGCCGTTGATCTCGTCGAGCGGCACGTCCTTCTTCAGCTTGATCGTGAGCGCCTGCGAGTGGCAGCGCATCGCGCCGATCCGCACGCACAGGCCGTCGACCGGAATCGAGCCCGGCTCGCCCATCGCCGGCTTGCCGAGGATCTTGTTGGTTTCCGCGCCGCCCTTCCACTCTTCCTTCGACATGCCGTTGCCGAGATCCTTGTCGATCCACGGAATCAGCGAGCCGGCGAGCGGCACGCCGAACTGGCTCGTCGGCATCGCGTCGCCGTTCATCGCGGCGAGCACGCGGCGGTCGATATCGAGGATCGCCGAGGCCGGATCGGCGAGCTGCGCCGCCACCGCGCCGTTGAGCGCGCCCATCTGCGCGAGCAGCTCGCGCATGTTCTGCGCGCCCGCGCCCGACGCGGCCTGGTAGGTCATCGCCGTCATCCAGTCGACGAGGTTCTCGCGGAACAGGCCGCCCAGCGCCATCAGCATCAGGCTGACCGTGCAGTTGCCGCCGATGAAGTTCTTCGTGCCGTTGACGAGCGCGTCCTTGATCACGTTCAGGTTCACGGGATCGAGAATGATCACCGCGTCGTCCTTCATCCGCAGCGACGACGCCGCATCGATCCAGTAGCCGTTCCAGCCGGCCGCGCGCAGCTTCGGGAACACGTCGCTCGTGTAATCGCCGCCCTGGCACGTGATGATCGCGTCGCACTTCTTCAGGTCGTCGATGCTCGTCGCATCCTTGAGCGTGGTCTCGTTTTTCGCGAACGACGGCGCCTTGCCGCCCGCGTTGCTGGTGCTGAAAAACACCGGCTCGATCAGATCGAAATCGCCTTCTTCCTGCATGCGCTGCATCAGCACGCTGCCGACCATGCCGCGCCAACCTACGAGACCTACGTTCATGACTAACCCTTTGCTGGAGCTTCCCCGCCTTTTCCGCCCCCGGCGCGACCGCGCGGGGAAACAGGCGGGCACGACGGACGACGATCAGATTTTCGTGATCGTTTTCGTGATGATGGTGATTTTGCCGATGACGATGGCGCGCGCACCCGCACGGGCTTGAGTGCCGTGGAGTTTCGAGACCGGGGAGATCAGGGAAGCCGCCATCGTTCGAGTCTACACAAACCTAAGAGGCCGCACAACGGCCGGGAAAGCCGGACGGACCCCGTTTTCGGGGCCGCCGGGCCGTTTCCCGGCGACGCACCGCGCACGACGCGCGGGCCGTCGCGCCGGGCCCGCGGCGCTTACAGCGCCGCGACCACCGCGTCGCCCATCGCGGCCGTGCCCACCTGCTTGCAGCCCGGCGTCGCGATGTCGCCCGTGCGGTAGCCCTGCTCGAGCACCGCCTTGACCGCGCGCTCGATGCGGTCGGCCTGCTCCGCGCGGTTCAGCGAGTAGCGCAGCAGCATCGCGGCCGATAGGATCGTCGCGAGCGGATTCGCGATGCCCTTGCCCGCGATGTCCGGCGCGGAGCCGTGCGACGGCTCGTACAGGCCCTTGTTGCGCTGGTCGAGCGACGCGGACGGCAGCATGCCGATCGAGCCCGTCAGCATCGACGCCTCGTCGGACAAAATGTCGCCGAACATGTTGCCCGTCACGATCACGTCGAACTGCTTCGGCGCCTTCGCGAGCTGCATCGCCGCGTTGTCGACGTACATGTGTGACAGCTCGACGTCCGCGTATTCCTTCGACACGTCGATCATCACGTCGCGCCAGAACTGCGACGTCTCGAGCACGTTCGATTTGTCGACCGACAGCAGCTTCTTCGCGCGCTTTCGCGCGGCCTGGAACGCGACGTGCGCGATGCGGCGCACTTCCGGCTCCGAATAGCGCATCGTGTCGAAGCCTTCGCGCGCGCCCGCGAACGGGCCGTCCGGCGCGGCGCGCACGCCGCGCGGCTGGCCGAAGTAGATATCGCCGTTCAGTTCGCGCACGATCAGGATGTCGAGGCCCGCGACGAGCTCGGGCTTGAGCGGCGAAGCGTCGACGAGCTGCGGATAGCAGATCGCCGGACGGAAGTTCGCGAACAGCTCCAGATGCTTGCGCAGGCCGAGGATCGCCTGCTCGGGGCGCAGCGCGCGCTCGAGCGAATCGTACTTCCAGTCGCCGACCGCGCCGAACAGGATCGCGTCCGCTTCCTTCGCGAGCGCGAGCGTCGCGTCGGGCAGCGGATGGCCGCTTGCCTCGTAGCCGGCGCCGCCGACCGGCGCCTGCTCCAGTTCGAACTTTTCGTCGAGCGCGTTCAGCACCTTCACCGCTTCATTGACGATTTCCGGACCGATGCCGTCGCCGGGCAGCACTGCAATCTTCATGCGAAATTCCTGACTAGATGAATGAGGGGAGTCGGGCGACCTGACGCGTCAGCCGACCAGCCGGTTGTCGAGCCACGGCTGCTTCGCGAGCCGCTCGGCCTCGAACTGACGGATCTTGTCCGCGTGCCGCAGCGTGAGCCCGATGTCGTCGAAGCCGTTCAGCAGGCAGTACTTGCGAAACGCGGTGATTTCAAACGGATACTCGCGGCCGTCCGGCGCGCGCACGACCTGCGCGTCCAGATCGATCGTCAGCTGATAGCCGTTGAACGCGTACGTGTCGTTGAACAGGTGGTCGACCTGCTGCTCGGTCAGCACGATCGGCAGCAGGCCGTTCTTGTAGCAGTTGTTGAAGAAAATGTCGGCGAAGCTCGGCGCGACGATCGCGCGAAAGCCGTACTGCTGCAGCGCCCACGGCGCGTGCTCGCGCGAGCTGCCGCAGCCGAAGTTCTTGCGCGCGAGCAGCACCGATGCGCCCTGATAGCGCGGCTGGTTCAGCACGAAGTCCGGGTTCAGCGGACGCTTCGAGTTGTCCTGGCCGGGCTCGCCGTGATCGAGATAGCGCCACTCGTCGAACGCGTTCGGGCCGAAGCCCGTGCGCTTGATCGACTTCAGGAACTGCTTCGGAATGATCGCGTCGGTGTCGACGTTCTCGCGATCGAGCGGCGCCACGACGCCGGTATGCACATTGAATTTTTCCATGATCCGTCAACCAGATTGGAGGCCGGCCGCACGGGCCGGCAAAATCGAAGCTCGAATCGGCGCGCTCGCGCGCGCCGTCAGTCCGCCGCGCGCTTGATCGCGCGGCCGGCGGCGTTGAGGTCCTCGCCCACGCCGGCGACCGTGTTGCAGCCGGCCAAGCCGAGCACGCAGCCCGCCAGCGCGAACGCGGCGGCGATGCGCCGGAAAACCGATGCGTTCACGCTCACCCCAGCCGGCGAATATCGACGAAGTGGCCTTCGATCGCCGCCGCCGCGGCCATCGCCGGGCTGACGAGATGCGTGCGGCCGCCCTGGCCCTGGCGCCCTTCGAAATTGCGGTTCGACGTCGACGCGCAGCGCTCGCCCGGCTCGAGCCGGTCGGCGTTCATCGCGAGACACATCGAGCAGCCCGGCTCGCGCCATTCGAAGCCCGCCTCGGTGAACACCTTGTCGAGCCCCTCGCGCTCGGCCTGCGCCTTCACGAGGCCCGAGCCCGGCACGACCATCGCGAGCCGCACGTTCGGCGCGACGCGGCGATTGAGCTTCTTCACGACGTACGCGGCCGCGCGGATGTCCTCGATCCGCGCGTTCGTGCACGAGCCGATGAAGATCTTGTCGACCTTGATCGCCTCGATCGGCGTGTTCGGCGCGAGCGCCATGTATGCGAGCGCGCGCTCCATCGCGTCGCGCTTGACCGGGTCCTTCTCGCGCTCGGGATCGGGCACGCGGCCGTCGATCGACGTGACCATCTCGGGCGACGTGCCCCACGTGACCTGCGGCACGATCTGCGCCGCGTCCAGCTCGACGACGCGGTCGAACTGCGCGCCCTCGTCGGACCTGAACGTCTTCCAGTATTCGACCGCCTGATCCCATTCGGCGCCCGTCGGCACGAACGGGCGGCCCTTCAGGTATTCGACCGTCGTGTCGTCGACGGCAACCATGCCGGCGCGCGCGCCCGCCTCGATCGCCATGTTGCAGACCGTCATCCGGCCTTCCATCGTGAGCGCGCGGATCGTCGAGCCGCCGAATTCGATCGCGTAGCCGGTGCCGCCCGCGGTGCCGATCTGGCCGATGATCGCGAGCACGATGTCCTTCGCGGTGCAGCCGCGCGGCAGTTGGCCCTCGACCTTCACGAGCATGTTCTTGCTCTTCTTCTGAAGGAGCGTCTGCGTCGCGAGCACGTGCTCGACTTCCGACGTGCCGATGCCGTGCGCGAGCGCGCCGAACGCGCCGTGCGTCGACGTGTGCGAATCGCCGCAGACGATCGTCATGCCGGGCAGCGTCGCGCCCTGCTCCGGGCCGATGATATGGACGATGCCCTGGCGCACGTCGTTCATCTTGAATTGCGTGATGCCATATGCGTCGCAGTTCGCGTCGAGCGTGTCGACCTGCAGCTTCGACACCGGATCGGCGATGCCGTGGCTGCGGTCGGTGGTCGGCACGTTGTGGTCGGACACCGCGAGGTTCGCGCTGATCCGCCACACCGGGCGCTGCGCGAGCTTCAGCCCTTCGAACGCCTGCGGGCTCGTGACTTCATGCAGCAGTTGGCGATCGATATAGAGCAGTGCGGTGCCGTCCTCTTCGGTGTGGACGACGTGCGAATTCCACAATTTGTCGTAGAGCGTCTGTGCCATGGGTATGCGGGGTCGTTTGACTGCGAACATGCGTTCGGGTGCAGACGATTATGCCACGCGAAGCCCGCCCTTTTGTACCAGGGAAACGAAAAAACCCATAAAAAACAGTGGATTGAGTGGTATAGCGGATACGGGTATCAGAATTACCCGGCAAATTCCGGCATGCGGCGCGAGCAAGCGATCGGGCGCGCGCGCCGAGACGGCACGCGCGGCAAAGCGGCGTCCGTCACCCGTCGGCGCGCGGCTCGACGCGGCGCACGACGCTTGACGACGCGCCGCTCATGCGCTCGCGCGTTCACGCATTCAAGCGCCCGCTAGCTTGGCCGCCAACGCCCGGGCCCCGCCGTATCGCGAGCGCGCCGGGCAAGCGACGCGCGGCGGCGCGGCGCGTTCAACTGCGCACGCCGAGATGGCCCTTCAGCGTACGCGCCGAATAGTCCGATCGGAACAGCCCGCGCTTCTGCAGCAACGGCACGACGTGCTCGACCATCGTCTGCAGCCCGTCGGGGAATACGTCGAAGTTCAGGTTGAAGCCGTCGGCCGCCCCCTGCTCGAACCATTGCGTCATATCGTCGGCGATCGACTCCGGCGTGCCGACGACGATCCGGTGCATGCCGAGGTTGTGGTCGATCAGTTCGCGAACCGTCAGGTTTTTCCCGCGCGCGAAGCCGATCATCTGCGCGGCGAAGCCGTGCGACACATGGTCCCGCGACGCGCGCGCGATCCGCTCGTAGGGCAGCGGCGCGTCGAGCGCGAGGTCCTCCGGCCGGATGCCGAACTGGCGCGCGAGCATCTCGATGTCACCGCCCGGATCGCGCAACGCGTCCATTTCGTCCTTCCTCGCACGCGCCTCGGCCATCGTCGAGCCGATGACCGGATACAACCCCGGCAATATTCCGAATTGATCGGGATCCCTTCCTTTCGCGTGCACTCTCGACTTGAGATCCGCGTAGAAGCGCTGCGCGCCTTCGAGCGAATGCTGCGACGTAAACACCATGTCCGCATGCCTCGCCGCCAGTTCGAGGCCGGCTTCGGACGCGCCGGCCTGCACGAGCAGCGGCCGTCCCTGCGGGCTGCGCGGCACGTTCAGCGGCCCGGCGATGTCGAAGTGCCGGCCGTGATGATCGATGCGCCGGACCTGCGCGGGATCGGCGAACACGCCGCTCGCCGCATCGGCGACGAGCGCGCGCTCGCCCCAGCTTTCCCACAGCTTGATCGTCACGTCGATGAACTCGTCCGCGCGGGCGTAGCGCTCGGCCGCGCTCGGCAACGCCACCGGGCCGAAATTCGCGGCCGCGGCCGGATTGTAGGTGGTGACCGCGTTCCAGCCCGCCCTGCCGCCGCTCATCTGATCGAGCGACAGGAAGCGGCGCGCGAGGGAAAACGGATCGCTGAACGTCGTGGACGCCGTGCAGATCAGCCCGATGCGTTCGGTGACGAGCGCCAGCGCCGACGCGACGACGAGCGGATCGAGCATCTGCGACGGCCCATGAGCGTGGCCGTGCAGCGAAAGCGAATCGGAGAAGAAGAGCGCGTCGAACTTGCCCTGCTCGGCGACGCGCGCGACGCGCCGATAGAAATCCGGATCGACGATCGCACGCGTGTTGCGCAGCGTGCGCCATCCGGCCGGATGCTGGCCGACGCCGACGATATGGCAGTTCAGGTGCATCTGACGGTGCTCATGCATGTATCACCTCGAAACGTTCGTTGAAGCCTTTCGCGCGCAGGAAATCCTGCAGCGGGCGCGACAGGCCAATCGCGTTTTCGCCGCCGCTCAGCTTCGTCGCATCCCAGATGCACTGCCCGATGACTTTCGGGTGGCGGCCGTTCGCATCGACGACCTTGACGATCGCCGGCCCGTAAGCGAGGCCGATGCCGATCTTCAGCGGCGGCAGCCGGTGCCGCTGCCACAGCAGGTCGTTCACGCAGGCGATCGAGCTGTCGATGCACCGCGCCGCCGCCGCGCACGCGCGCGCGATCACCTGCTCGCGCTTGCCGCGCTCGATGTGAAACAGGATCAACAAGCCGTCGCCGAGCAGCTCGGTCGCCTGACCGCCCGCCCGCGCGGCCGTGTGCGCGATCGCCGGAATCAGCGCGGACGTCTCGTAGAAGATGCGCTGCAGGCCGCAGCGCACATGCGGGAAGGCCGCCGCTTCGGAGAAGCGCGCGCTCGAATTGCGCATGTCGGCGACGAACGCGACGAATTCGCCGACGGACGGCCGATCGGCGTCGAGCACCGGGTAGCCGGGAATCAGCGTCTTCGTCGCGTGCCCGCACGACGCCGCACGCGCGTGGGCGCCGGATGACGGCGCGAGCGGCGCGTCGGCCGGATCGGACGCGATAGGCGGATCGGGCACATCCGGCAGGTCGGGCTGGCCGCACGCGCCGGGCGCTTCGCACGCGCAGGGCCGGGCCGCGCCGAGCGCGGCATCGCCGTCGCCAGCGGACCGATCGATGGCGGGCTGGATCCGGCGCCATTCGCGTTCCGCGCGACGAAGATTCTCGTCGACGAGCGCGCGAAGATCGGCGTCCTCCGCGCGCCGGAATTCCTCGTGCATCCGGCCGAAATCGACCGGAGGCCCTTCTGCTTGCGTTCCGCCCTGTCTTTTCATTTCATATCGCGTCATTCATGTTCGTTCCCGGCGCGCGTCGAGCCGATGAATAACGGCCCCTGAATATTCAAGAAAATGTGAAGCCCGCGTGCGCGCCGGATAACCGACGGGCCATTTCAAAATATCGGCGCGACGCATGCCGGCGATTGAAAAATCGCGATACGACCGAGCATTGCGCTCGGCCGCGTATCGACGCTGCCCGACGCGGCGGCTCGCGCCTGCGCGCCGGCCGCCCTCAGCCGCCTTCCCATCCGTCGGGCATGGCGCGACATCTTACGGTCATATTAACGCAATGAAATCGAATCACTCAATTCCAAGATTCATTAATTAATATATTTACTTAACGATCGATCCTCAATCGCGCAAAAAGCCGATGATTTTCAACCCGTCGACGCATAAAACCGTGCCTTAATCAGGGAGATCGCATGAAGCTTTTATCGATATCCAATCGCGCGAGTCATTCGAATGATCATGCGATCGAATGCCTCGAAAAACACTGCGAGACTATCGTCCCGATTGTCGCGTTGCGCCGGCAATGCCGCGGCAGGCAAGGCATCGAACCGTGACCGCTGCGCGCGCACGCGCGCCGCCGGCTGCTTGCGCGACGCGGCGCGCCGCCCGCCCCGCGCGAACGATCCCGCATCGCAGCGGCGCCCGGCCGTGCGGCATGAGGTCGCAACGCGGCGGACAGTGTGCGCGCATCGCGCGGCGCGACCGGGCCGCGAACGCTTCGCTCACACCCACTCCTGCGGCGCGTCGTCGGCGTCGGCGAGCGTGAGCCCGTCCGCCGGCAGCGGCAGCGCGGTCCGGTAGCGGACCTGCTTCAACGCGAAGCTCGACCGGATGTTCGACACGCCCGGAATCGTCGTCAGCTGATCGAGGATGAAGCGCTCGAGGCTCTTCATGCTCGGCACGACGACGCGCAGCAGGTAATCGGCGTCGCCCGACATCAGATAGCACTCCATCACCTCGGGACGCTTGTCGATCGCCTCCTCGAAGCGGCGCAGCGCGTCCTCGGCCTGCTTCTCGAGGCTCACCTGAATGAACACGTTGATGCGCAGCCCGAGCGGCTGCGGATCGAGCAGCGTCACCTGCTGCTTGATGAGGCCGAGCTTCTCGAGCGCGCGCACGCGGTTGAAGCACGGCGTCGGCGACAGGTTCACCGCGCGCGCGAGCTCGGCGTTCGTGATCCGCGCGTTCTGCTGCAGTTGGTTGAGGATGCCGATGTCGATCCGGTCCAGCCGGCGGGAAGGTGCGCTCATAGTGCAAACATTCCGAAAATGACGATTTTTCAGGAATTTATACGTTACCCGAAACCAAAATTCCAACCAAAAGAGATGCACATTCTGCGGCTCGATGGATAACCTTGATGGCTGTTGCCGCCTCAGCCGCCCCCACGAACCCGCCCGCCCGGAGCCGCGCATGAACGATTTATCGAACGGAATTCGCCCGGTCCTCGCCACCGCGCGCCGCCACGACGATACCGATCCGCAGGAAACCGCCGAATGGCTGGACGCGCTCGACGGCGTCGTCGCGCACGCGGGCGCCGAACGCGCGCAGTACCTGCTCGCGCAGCTCGCCGAGCACGCGGCGCGACGCCGGCTCGCGCCGCCGCACGCGGGCGCGACGCCGTACGTGAACACGATCCCCGTCGACGAGGAGCCGCCTTACCCGGGCGACCTGCAGCTCGAGGAGCGCCTCGCGGCGGTGCTGCGCTGGAACGCGCTCGCGATGGTGGTCCGCGCGAACCGCGCATACGGCGAGCTGGGCGGCCACATCGCGAGCTACGCGTCGGCCGCCGATCTGTTCGAAGTCGGCTTCAACCATTTCTTCCGCGCGGCGGGCGACGCGTCGGGCGGCGATCTCGTCTACTTCCAGCCGCATTCGTCGCCGGGCGTCTATGCGCGCGCGTTCCTCGAAGGCTTCCTGAGCGACGCGCAGCTCGAGCACTACCGGCGCGAGATCGCCGGGCCGGGCCTGTGCTCGTACCCGCATCCGTGGCTGATGCCCGACTTCTGGCAATTTCCGACGGGCTCGATGGGCATCGGCCCGATCAACGCGATCTACCAGGCGCGCTTCATGCGCTACCTGCAGAACCGCGGCCTGTTGCGCACCGAGGGCCGCAAGGTGTGGGGCTTCTTCGGCGACGGCGAGATGGACGAGCCCGAATCGATCGGCGCGCTGTCGCTCGCCGCGCGCGAGGGGCTCGACAATCTCGTGTTCGTGATCAACTGCAACCTGCAGCGCCTCGACGGCCCGGTGCGCGGCAACGGCCGCATCGTCGACGAGCTCGAATCGCAGTTCGCGGGCGCCGGCTGGAACGTGATCAAGGTGCTGTGGGGCTCGGACTGGGACGCGCTGTTCGCGCGCGACGCGACGGGCGCGCTCGCGCGCGCGTTCGCGCAAACGGTCGACGGCCAGTTCCAGACGTTCTCGGCGAACGACGGCGCGTACAACCGCGCGCGCTTCTTCGGCCAGAACGACGCGCTCGCGGCGCTCGTCGCGCACCTGCGCGACGAGGACATCGACCGGCTGCGCCGCGGCGGCCACGACGCGCGCAAGCTGTACGCCGCGTACGAGCGCGCGGTCCGGCACGAGGGCCGGCCGACGGTGATCCTCGCGAAGACGATGAAGGGCTTCGGCCTGGGCGCGATCGGCCAGGGCCGGATGACGACCCACCAGCAAAAGAAGCTCGACGTCGAGCACCTGCTCGCGTTCCGCGACCGCTTCCGGCTGCCGCTCACCGACGAAGACGTCGCGCAGCTGCGTTTCTACCGACCCGAGAAAGACAGCCCGGAGATGCGATACCTGCATGCGCGCCGGGCTGCCCTGGGAGGCTGTCTGCCCAGAAGGCGGGCAGCGGCGACGGCGGCATTGACCGTGCCGTCGTTGCCGTCCTGGGGGCAATTCGCGCTCGACGGCGGCCGCGAGATGTCGACGACGATGGCGATCGTGCGGATGCTCGGCGGTCTGCTGAAGGATGCGGCGCTCGGGCCGCGCATCGTGCCCATCGTCGCCGACGAGGCGCGCACGTTCGGGATGGCGAACCTGTTCCGGCAGGTCGGCATCTACTCGCCGCTCGGCCAGCGCTACGAGCCCGAGGATCTCGGCTCGATGCTCTACTACCGCGAGGACACGCGCGGGCAGATTCTCGAGGAAGGGATCTCGGAAGCGGGCGCGATATCGTCGTGGATCGCCGCGGCGACATCGTACAGCGTGCACGATCTGCCGATGCTGCCGTTCTACATCTACTACTCGATGTTCGGCTTCCAGCGGATCGGCGATCTGATCTGGGCCGCGGCCGACCAGCGCGCGCGCGGCTTCCTGATCGGCGCGACGTCGGGCAAGACGACGCTCGGCGGCGAAGGGCTCCAGCACCAGGACGGCACGAGCCATCTCGCGGCGTCGACGGTGCCGAACTGCCGCGCGTGGGATCCGGCGTTCGCCTACGAAATCGCGGTGATCGTCGACGAAGGAATGCGCGAGATGGTCGAGCGGCAGCGCGACACGTTCTACTACCTGACCGTCACGAACGAGAATCACGCGCAGCCGACGCTGCCCGCGGACCGGCTCGACGCGGTGCGCGGCGGCATCCTGAAAGGCATGTATCCGCTCGATGCGGCCGCGCTGCCCGCCGCGCGCGTGCAGTTGCTCGGCTCGGGCGCGATTCTCGGCGAAGTGCAGGCGGCCGCGCGCCTGCTGCGCGACGATTGGCGAATCGACGCGGCCGTCTGGAGCGTGACGAGCTTCACCGAGCTGCAACGCGACGGCATCGCGGCCGAGCGCGCGCAGCGCCTCTTCGATGCCGACGACGCGAACGAACGCTCGCCGACGCCCCACGTCACGTCCGCGCTCGCCGCGACGCAAGGGCCCGTGATCGCCGCGACCGACTATGCGCGCGCGCTGCCCGAGCTGATCCGCGCGTACGTGCCGCGCCGCTATGTGACGCTCGGCACCGACGGCTTCGGCCGCAGCGACACGCGCGAAGCGCTGCGCGCGTTCTTCGAGGTCGATCGCGGCTCGATCGTGATCGCCGCGCTGCGCGCGCTCGCCGATGACGGGGAGGTGACGCGCACCGTCGTGCGCGATGCGATCGCGCGATACGGCAAGCGGGACGCGTCGCGCACGCCGCCGTGGGAACGGTGAGGCGCGAGAGAGCGCGGGCGGCGCGCGGCAGCGACGTGCGTCGCGGATCGCCTGCGCAGCGGCCGATGTCGAATCGAATCCGGACGCCCCCGCCCAGCGCCGGTAGCCATCGGACGATGGCCGGCGCTCGAGATCCGGCCCGACTGCCGCTGTCGTTCATCGCGCGCAAGCCGGCGCACCGCGACGACAAACGGCGCGGAGCGGGCGGCGCCCCCCGCGCATGTCGGCGGCGCCCGCCCCTCGGCCGCGATTCACGGCTCGAAGCCCATCTGCTCGCGCCCCAGCGCGCTCAGATCGTCCGCCCGCGCGCGTCCGGTGAAATCCGTCTCGAAGTGGTCCGCCGGAAAATCCGGCGGACTCTCGCCGCGCAGGAAGCTCGGCAGTTGACGCTTCAGGTATGCGTCGTTCTTCGCGCACCCCGGCGCCGACGCGATGTACATCACGTTGCTGTAACCGGTTCCGCGATGCGCATCCTCGACCGCGTGCACGACATCGCCGTGCCAGAACACCGCGTCGCCCGGCTCCATCGGCGGAATCGGCACGAGCGCGGCGAGCAGCGGCGCGTGCCACGCCGGCAACACCGACAGCGCGCGCCCCGGCTGCGCGCCGCACAGGTCGTCGTCGGGCACGTCGTCCTGCAGCGCGCGCAGCACGACGTACGCCATCGCGTTCGCCACCGGGATCAGTTGCAGCGTGCCGTCGCCCGGCCCTTGCGGCGTGAGCGCGGTCCAGCCCTGGAACGTGCGGAACATCGAGCAGACGGCGGGTGACGGAATCTCCTCGACGTCGGGCCGGAACGCCGCGTCGAACGGATCGTATGCGCGCCAGTCGCCCGCCAGCACGTGCCGATACACGCGCCGGTAGTTCGGCTCGAGCCAGCGCTCGACGGAGCCCCCGTCGACGTGCGGCGACAGCCCGAGCGACGACGAGCCCGGCGGCCGGCGGCGAATGCGGTCCGCATAGGCCGGCGCGCGCGCCGGGTCGAAATGCACGCGCCCCTCGCTTTGCGCACGCCACAGCCGGTTCAGGAACACGCGCGCCCGCGTGAGCGCGGGCGACTGGCGCGCGGCGATCTGCGGCTTCGACCAGTAGATGCCGTAGATCTGCGGCCGGCTCGACGCGAGCGTGCCGAAATAGCGGTCTTCGGCGCGACGGGCGAGCTTGTCGTCGAGCCGGTTCGCCTCGACGTATGCGGCGATCTCGTCGTTCCAGTCGCTCGCCTGCCGCGCGTCGAACACGCCGCGGATCACGCACGCGCCGCGCGTCCTCAATGCGGCGAGCGACGCCGGATCGACGCGATCGGCGGCGATGTCCGCGAAGCGCAGCACGGGAATCGTGTCGCGGCCCTGCGCGCGATCGGTCAGGATCGCATCGGCCTGCCGCGCGATGTCGCCCTCGAGCGCGCGGAACACCGGCGCGCGATTCGGCATCGCGGCGCGCAGCACCGCTTTGGTCGTGCGGATCGCCGCCGGCAGGTCGTCGATGGGGAACGGCATCGGATGTCTCCTCGATCGGGTTTCCGGATGAGCGTGGCGTACCTGGACGCACCCGTTCAGCGTAGATCCCCCGGCCCGTTCGAAGCGATACGATCGCGCCAACTATCGATAGGATGACGCCAACTGCCGGGCCCAGCATGCCGGCGGAGGCCCGACGAGCAGCCGCGCGGCCTGGCGCGGGCATGAAAACGACGCGGGATACGCGATGGCGCGCCTTGCGCGATCGCGGCGAATGCAGGCAGGGGCACGGAAGGACGAAGCGACGGCGGCACGGCCGCCGTCGCCGCGCGCATGGAGGAATCGCGCGGCGCGATCAACGCGCCATCGTCGGCCACGCGAACATGACGTGGCGGCTCGAAAACATCGCCGCGCGATGCTCGTCGCCCAGCGATCGAGCCGTCTCTCGCGCGCGCGACGTGTTCGACGCCGTCGCGGCATCGTAGGCGGCCATCGCGACAAACGCCCTCACCCGGCCGGACGACGCGCCGTCGCGAGCGCCGAGGGCGACGGGCCGCGCCCATTGCCGGCAATTCGCCGCCGGCCGCCCGGGCGCCGGCTGCGTGGCCCGCCGCTGCACGTTGTCCTCGACAACGCCGGCAATCGCGCCTTCGATCGACAGTGAGCAGACCCGCGCGGCGCCAAGCTACATGGCACGCATCGACTCCACCCTGCGAAAGAAATGAAATGTCCGCCATTCCGGACGACTGCGCACGGCGCGGTATGCCCACCTTGCCGCATCGCACCGGTTCGCCGCGCGCATGCGGGCACGGTCGCGCCGCACCGGCGAATGCGACGAGCGCCGAACGATCTCGCGAACCGACGCATGCGTTCCCGCCGCCGTTCGGCGACGCGCACGGCTATGCCGGCTCGTGGCAGCATACGCACAGCTTGTTGCCGTCGAGGTCGCGAAAGTACGCGCCGTAATAATCCGGGTGGTAGTGCGGCCGCAAGCCGGGCGCGCCCTCGCTCGCGCCGCCGGCCCGCAGCGCGAGCGCGTACACGCGGTCGACCGTCGCGCGGTCCGCGGCGAGAAACGCGGTCATCTGGCCGTTGCCGGGCGCGTGCGGCGCGCCGTCGAACGGCCGGCCGATCAGGAACAGCGGCCGCGGCGCGCCGGCCGGCTTCCAGCCCGTCCAGCCGTGCTGACCTGCCCCCTACAAACAGGGCCAGCCGGAGTCTAGTAAAGTTCGTTTTCGGAGAAGAAGACGAACATGAAGAAGCGCTTTACGGAACAGCAAATCATCGGGTTTCTGAAGGAAGCCGAGGCCGGTATGCCGGTCAAGGAACTGTGCAGGAAGCATGGGTTCAGTGACGCGTCGTTCTACACCTGGCGCGCGAAGTTCGGCGGCATGGAAGTCTCGAAAGCCCGCCGGCTCAAGGGCCTCGAGGTGGAGAATGCCCGACTGAAGAAACTGCTGGCCGAAGCAATGCTCGATATGGAAGCGTTGAAGGTTGTCGTCAAGGGAAAGCCCTGAGCCCGCAAGCCAAACGCGAAGCAGTGTTGGCGATTCGGGAGAAGGTCAACATCTCCGAGCGCCGCGCCTGCCGGCTTGTCGGGCTTTCTCGCAGCGTGCTGCATTACGACGCGAAGCCGGACCACGAGAATGAGGTGCTCGCGGCGCGTCTGGTGAAGTTGGCGCACGAACGTCGTCGATTCGGCTACCGCCGACTGCACGCCCTGGTGGAACGCGAAGGCACGCACGCCAATCACAAGCGCATCTATCGCCTGTACCGTGAGGCAGGGCTGGCTGTGCGGCGCCGTCGCAAGCGCCACGGCGTCATGATTGAGCGCGAGCAACTGGCATTGCCGGGCGCACCCAACGAGGTATGGTCAATCGATTTCGTGATGGATGCGCTTTCCAACGGCCGGCGCGTGAAGTGCCTGACCGTCGTCGACGATTTCACGAAAGAGGCTGTCGACATCGTCGTCGACCATGGCATCTCAGGTTTGTATGTCGCTCGGGCATTGGACCGTGCAGCTCGCTTCCGTGGCTATCCCAAGGCGGTGCGAACAGACCAGGGACCCGAATTTACGAGCCGCGCGCTTGACCAGTGGGCGTATGCGAACGGCGTCACGCTGAAGTTGATTCAGGCGGGCAAGCCCACGCAGAATGCGTACATCGAATCGTTCAACGGCAAGTTCCGCGACGAATGCCTTAACGAGCACTGGTTCACGACGCTCGCGCACGCTCGGGCAGTCATCGCGGCATGGCGTCAGGACTACAACGAGCAAAGGCCGCACAGCGCACTGAACTACCTTGCGCCGTCAGAGTTTGCGGCGAAACATCGGGCAACCGCGGACGCTCCTGCCGCTTTCCAGGAGTTGGTTTAAAGGGACTTTGCTAGAAGCCCATTGGCCCTATCGAAGGGGGCAGGTCAGGCGGATCGCGAAACTTGAGGTCGAGCCGCAACGCTTCCATCAACGGCGCATAGAACGCGAATGCGCGTTCGACGTCGGTTACGCCCATGCAGACATGTGAAAACATTTGCGAACCTCCTGTATCGTCGAAACCCGACGATGATGCCACGCGCGCGATACGCGCGGGCGAACGGAGGCGGACATGAAGCCCCGCTACGAACGGGTCGCGATTCCCGACGGCTGCTCGGTGCGCGTGTATCGGCGCCGGCTCGCGCAGATTCCGTTCGAATGGCATCACCATCCGGAATACGAGCTGACGCTCACGCTCAATAGCCTCGGCAAGCGCTTCGTCGGCGATCACGTCGCCGATTACGCGGGCGACGATCTGGTGCTCGTGCCGCCGAACCTGCCGCACACGTGGGTGTCGGACGAGCGCCTCGATCCCGGCGAGCCGCTTGTCGCGCTCGTCCTGTGGTTCGACGGCGATTGGGCGCAACGCGTCGCCGACTGCTGCCCGGAGTTCGCCGGGCTGCGCACGCTGCTGCGCCGGGCCGCGCCCGGGCTCGCGTTCGCGCCGCAGGCCGCCGCCGACGTGCGCGCCCGGCTGCCCGCGCTCGTCGATCGCGCGCCGCGCGTGCGGCTCGCGGCCGCGCTCGACGTGCTCGCGTGCCTCGCCGACGCGCCCGCGACGCCGCTCGCGACGGCCGCCGCCTACCGTGCAGCCTCGGGCGCCGCGCTCGCGCCCGAGGCCGAGCGGCTCGATCGCGTGCTCGATCTGCTCGACCGCCGCTTTCACGAGCCGTTGCGCGTCGCCGAGCTCGCGGCGCTCGCGCATCTGTCCGAGCGCTCGCTACAGCGGCGCTTCGCGCGGCACGTCGGCGAGAGCATCGGCAGCTATCTGCAGCGGCTGCGGCTCTCGCACGCGGCGCGGCTGCTCGCGTCGACCGACTGGCCCGTGTCGCTCGTCGCGACGCGCTCCGGCTACGCGAACCTCGCGAACTTCAATCGCCAGTTCCTCGCCGCGCGCCGGGTGACGCCGCGCGCGTACCGGCGCTTTCTCGCCGAGCACGGCCGCGCGCCCGACGACATGCCGGCGCATGAAGCGAGCATCGACGTGCGCCCGCCGTCGCTCGACCACGGCCCGCCGCGCGCAGGCAAAAACAAAATCGCCCGCTGAAAGCGAAACACCCCGACAGGCGAACCCGTCGGGGTGTTTCGTCGTACATGACGCGCGGCGTGCGCGGCGAGCCGCCCGCACGCGCCGCGCCGCCGATCAGCGCTGCTCGATCGGCTTCGCCGTGCGCGGCGTTTCGCCGATGAAGAGCTGCCGCGGACGGCCGATCTTCTGCTCCGGATCGGCGATCATCTCGTTCCACTGCGCGATCCAGCCGACCGTGCGCGCCATCGCGAAGATGCAGGTGAACATCGACGTCGGGATGCCGAGCGCGCGCTGGACGATGCCCGAGTAGAAGTCGACGTTCGGGTACAGCTTGCGCGACACGAAGTATTCGTCTTCGAGCGCGATCTTCTCAAGCTGCATCGCGAGCTTGAACAGCGGATCGTCGTGCAGGCCCAGCTCGTTGAGCACTTCGTAGCACGTTTCGCGCATCAGCTTCGCGCGCGGATCGTAGTTCTTGTACACGCGGTGGCCGAAGCCCATCAGCTTCACGCCCGAGTTCTTGTCCTTCACCTGCTTGATGAACTCGGGAATGTTCTCCGGCGTGCCGATCTGCTCGAGCATGTTCAGCGCGGCTTCGTTCGCGCCGCCGTGCGCCGGGCCCCACAAGCACGCGATGCCGGCCGCGATACACGCGAACGGGTTCGCGCCCGACGAGCCGGCGAGGCGGACCGTCGACGTCGACGCGTTCTGCTCGTGGTCGGCATGCAGGATCAGGATACGGTCGAGCGCGCGGACGAGCACGTCGTTGACCTGATATTCCTCGCACGGGTTCGCGAACATCATGCGCATGAAGTTCGCGCTGTACGACAGATCGTTGCGCGGATACACGAACGGCTGGCCGATGCTGTACTTGTACGCCATCGCGACGAGCGTCGGCAGCTTCGCGATCATGCGGATCGCCGACACTTCGCGGTGACGCGGATCATTGATGTCGAGCGAATCGTGGTAGAACGCGGACAGCGCGCCGACCGCGGCGACGAGAATCGCCATCGGGTGCGCGTCGCGGCGGAAACCCCGGAAGAAGAACTGCATCTGCTCGTGCACCATCGTGTGCTTCGTGACGGTGGCCACGAACTCCTTCTTCTGCGCCGCGTTCGGCAGTTCGCCCTTGAGCAGCAGATAGCAGGATTCGAGGAAGTCCGCGTTTTGCGCGAGATTGTCGATCGGGTAGCCGCGGTACAGCAGTTCGCCCTTGTCGCCGTCGATGTACGTGATCGCCGAGTTGCACGACGCCGTCGACATGAAGCCCGGGTCGTACGTGAACTTGCCGGTCTGGCCGTACAGCTTGCGGATATCGATCACGTCGGGGCCCATCGTACCCTTGTAGATCGGCAGTTCGACGCTCGGCGAATTATCGCTGAACGATAGCGTGGCTTTAACATCAGACGGGGTCATGACACATCCTCAATCGAAAATAGAAACGGATTCGATAACGGGCACAACGCTCTCAAACGCTGCGCAGCATCTCCAGCAGCCTGGACATGTCCGGGCCGGCAAGGTCGCCCTCTGGTTCCTTGCACGCGAGCAGCAAGTCCATCAGGTCGTTGTCGCTTAGATCCAGCAGGCGCGACAGTGCGCTCACGTCTGCGTCGCTGAGGTCGTGCTCGTGTCTGGCGAAGAAACGCTCGAAAATCAGATCGTTCTCCAGCAGACCGCGCCGCGCGCGCCAGCGAAGCCGCGCGCGGCGATGCGGGTCGGATTGATGCGACGATTCGCTCATGTCAGACCGCGCGACGAACCATCAATTCCTTGATCTTGCCGATCGCCTTCGTCGGGTTCAGGCCCTTCGGGCACACGTCGACGCAGTTCATGATCGTGTGGCAGCGGAACAGGCGATACGGATCGTCGAGGTTGTCGAGGCGCTCGCCCGTCGCGCGATCGCGGCTGTCCGCGATGAAGCGATACGCCTGCAGCAGGCCCGCCGGGCCGACGAACTTGTCCGGATTCCACCAGAAGCTCGGGCACGACGTCGAGCAGCTCGCGCACAGAATGCACTCGTACAGGCCGTCGAGCTCGTCGCGCTCTTCCGGCGATTGCAGACGCTCCTTCTCGGGCGGCGGCTCGTCGTTGATCAGGTACGGGCGGATCGAGTGGTACTGGTTGAAGAACTGCGTGAAGTCGCAGATCAGATCGCGCACGACAGGCAGGCCCGGCAGCGGACGCAGCACGATCTTCTGCGGCAGGTCGTTCAGGTTCGTCAGGCACGCGAGGCCGTTCTTGCCGTTGATGTTCATCGCGTCCGAGCCGCACACGCCTTCGCGGCACGAGCGGCGGAACGACAGCGTCTCGTCGACCGACTTCAGCTTGACGAGCGCATCGAGCAGCATCCGCTCGTGCTGGATCTCCAGCTCGTACGTCTGCATGCGCGGCGCGGCGTCCTTGTCCGGATCGTAGCGGTAGATTTCGAAAATGCGTTTGGCCATTTCAGATTCCTTTGCGCTGGCTTAGAACGTACGCGCCTTCGGCGGCACGGACTCGACCGTCAGCGGCTTCATTTGGACGGGCTTGTAGTCGAGGCGATCGCCTTCGCTGTACCACAGCGTGTGACGCAGCCAGTTCTCGTCGTCGCGGTGCTCGTAATCGCTGTGCGCGTGCGCGCCGCGGCTTTCCTTGCGCGCTTCCGCCGACACCATCGTCGCGCGCGCGACCTCGATCAGGTTCGCCAGTTCGAGCGCTTCGACGCGCGCGGTGTTGAACACCTTCGACTTGTCCTTCAGGTGGACGGCGGCGGCGCGCTCCTTCAGGCCCGCCATTTGCTCGACGCCTTCCTTGAGCAGCGCGGACGTGCGGAACACGCCGGCATGCTTTTGCATCGTCGCGCGGATGTCGTTGGCGATGTCCTGCGTGTACTCGCCCGAGGTCGACTTCTCGAGCTTCGCGAGGCGCGACAGCGAGAAGTCGGCGGCGTCGGCCGGCAGCGGCTTGTGATCGCGCTGGTTCTTCACGTGCTCGACGATGTGGTTGCCGGCCGCGCGACCAAACACGACGAGGTCGAGCAGCGAGTTCGTGCCGAGGCGGTTCGCGCCGTGCACGGACACGCACGAGCATTCGCCCACCGCATAGAAGCCGTTGATCGGCTCCTTGTGATCGCGCGACGTGCCCACCACCTGGCCGTGGATGTTGGTCGGGATGCCGCCCATCTGGTAGTGGATCGTCGGCACGACGGGAATCGGTTCCTTGATGCAGTCGACGTTCGCGAACTTCAGCGCGATTTCGCGGATCGACGGCAGACGCTTCATGATCGTCTCGGCGCCGATGTGCGACAGGTCGAGCAGCACGTGGTCCTTGTTCGGGCCCACGCCGCGGCCTTCCTTGATTTCCTGGTCCATCGAGCGCGACACGAAATCGCGCGGCGCCAGATCCTTCAGCGTCGGCGCGTAGCGCTCCATGAAGCGCTCGCCGTTCGCGTTGCGCAGAATGCCGCCTTCGCCGCGCACGCCTTCGGTGATCAGCACGCCCGCGCCCGCGACGCCCGTCGGGTGGAATTGCCAGAATTCCATGTCCTGCAGCGCGATGCCCGAACGCGCGGCCATGCCGAGGCCGTCGCCGGTATTGATGAACGCGTTGGTCGACGCCGCGAAGATCCGGCCCGCGCCGCCCGTGGCGAACAGCGTGGTCTTGCCTTCGAGGATGTAGACGTCGCCCGTTTCCATTTCGAGGGCCGTCACGCCGAGCACGTCGCCGTCCGCGTCGCGGATCAGGTCGAGTGCCATCCATTCGACGAAGAACTGCGTCTTCGCCGCGACGTTTTGCTGATACAGCGTGTGCAGCAGCGCGTGGCCGGTACGGTCGGCCGCCGCGCACGCGCGCTGGACCGGCTTCTCGCCGTAGTTGGCCGTGTGGCCGCCGAACGGACGCTGGTAGATCGTGCCGTCCGCGTTACGGTCGAACGGCATGCCGAAGTGCTCGAGCTCGTACACGACGTTCGGCGCCTCGCGGCACATGAACTCGATCGCGTCCTGATCGCCGAGCCAGTCGGAGCCCTTGATCGTGTCGTAGAAGTGGTAGTGCCAGTTGTCTTCGCTCATGTTGCCGAGCGACGCGCCGATCCCGCCTTGCGCGGCGACCGTGTGCGAACGGGTCGGGAACACCTTCGAGAGCACGCATACGGAGAGGCCCGCGCGCGACAGTTGCAGCGACGCGCGCATCCCCGAGCCGCCCGCGCCGACGATCACCACGTCGAACTTGCGACGCGGCAGGGAAGTTTTGATTGCAGCCATTCTTTTAAACTCTCCAGAGAATCTGCGCAGCGTAGCCCGCGCACGCGAGCAGCCAGACGATCGTCAGCGATTGCAGCAGCAGGCGCACACCGACGGGCTTGATGTAGTCCATCCAGATGTCACGCACGCCGACCCATGCGTGATAGAAGAGCGAGAGCAGCGTGACGAAGGTCGCGAGCTTCATCCATTGCGTCGCGAAGATCGACGCCCAGCCCTCGTACGAGAAATCGCGCGCGATGAAGAACCAGACGAGCAGGATGACGGTGTAGATCGCCATCACGCTCGCGGTGACGCGCTGCGCCAGCCAGTCGCGCAGACCATAGTGTGCGCCGACGACGAGGCGCTTCGAGCCGATACGGTTATTCGCTGCCATTTTCTTAGAATGCTCCGAACAGTTTGAGCGCGACGGCGATCGTGAGAAGGGTCGACACCGCGAACACGACGACCGACGTCTTCTTGCCGCGTTCCTTCGACACCGCGTCGTGGTTCATGTCCATCATCAGATGGCGGATGCCGGCGCAGAAGTGGAACAGGAACGCCCACGACAGCGCGAGGACGATCAGCTTGACGATGATGTTGGAGAGGAAGGCCTTGAAGACTTCGAAGCTCAGCTCGGACGTGAGGCTCTGGTCGAAGAGGTACAGCAGGAAAGGAAGGAACAGGAACAGCAGGGCGCCGCTGACCCGGTGCAGAATCGAAACCCGAGCCGCGAGCGGCATACGGTATTTGAGCGTGATGTCGCCGAACCCGATGTTCCGGTACTCCGGCCTCGGTTTTCTTACTGTTTCAGACATGCTAGACCCCTACGATGTTGTCACACTAATCCGTGATTTTAGCGCCTTTTTATTTCGCGCTGCAGCGAAAGCTCTGCTCTGGAGCGTTGCAATTCACGGTATAAACGCGTCGCGAAACGTGCTATGCGCGTGGGAAGCGCAATTACCCGTCGTTTCGCCTGACCTTGGTTCAGGCTACGCCTTACCTTGAATCCGAATTTCAGCTCAAATCGTTCTGATAGTAGTACCCGGTTGTGACATACCATCCGCGCCGCACTTCGACGGGACGATCGCCATACGTGTACGACACGCGCTCGACCGACAGCAGCGGAAAACCGGGCGGCACCCGCAGCACGTCGGCGACGGCGGGCTCGGCCGCGATCGCACGAATCTTCTCGCTTGCGCGGATCATCCGCGTGCCGAACTCGCTCTCGAACATCGCGTAGAGCGGCCCCTTGTATTCGCTCAGACGCTCGAACGTGAGCCCCCGGAACATCGCGCCCGGCAGCCAGATCTCGTCGAGCACCGTATCGACGCCGTCGAACTCGAGCACGCGCCGCACCTGGACGACGGGGTCGGCCGGTTTCAGATCGAGCTGGCGCGCGATCTCGGCGGGCGCGCGCATCCGCCGGCATTCGAGCAGCCGGCTCACGTGCGGATGCTCGGCGCCGTCGTCGGCGAGCAGCCGCAGGAACCGGAATTGCGCACGCTCCTCGCTGTGGGTCGCGACGAACGTGCCCTTGCCCTGGCGGCGCACGAGCAGGTTGTCGGCCGCCAGCTCGTCGATGGCCTTGCGCACCGTGCCCTGGCTCACCTTATAGCGGCCGGCGAGTTCGACTTCGCTCGGGATGATCTCGCCCGGCTTCCACTCGCCCGCCTCGAGGCTCTGCGTGATGAGCGCCTTGATCTGCCGGTAGAGCGGGCTGAAAGTGGGCGATGGCGCAGCCGCGGCCTCGCCGCCCGGCTGCGTGGAGCCGGCCTGGCCGTTCGGATTGGGTGCGCTCGCCTGATTGGAAGTCATGGCGCGCATTTCATCATGAATCGCGCTTTTCCGTCCAGATTTTTCCCTCGAAAACATCTGTCTTATATAAGACATAAGATACCGTTTGACTTTACCCGTCCCGCCTCCTAAACTCCGGGGCGAGCAAGGGTTCGCGGGGCTGCGGCGCGTCCCGGGCCACGTGCCTCTGCCTATCTTCAGGCGTCGTCGCGCATGCATGCCGCGAGTCCTCCGCCCTGCTTTAAAGCAACGCTTCGCGTAACGCGCATAGAATGGCGTTTTCCCTAGCGTCCCACGCTCAATGTCCTGGAGATTTTCAATGGCTAAGCCCGCAAAGCGCGTTGCCGTCACCGGCGCCGCAGGTCAGATCGCTTACTCACTGCTGTTTCGCATCGCGAACGGCGACCTGCTCGGCAAGGATCAGCCGGTCATCCTGCAACTGCTCGACCTCCCGCAAGCCCAGGCCGCCGTCAAAGGCGTCGTGATGGAACTGGACGATTGCGCGTTCCCGCTGCTCGCGGGCGTCGTGATCACCGACGACCCGAAGGTCGCGTTCAAGGACGCCGACGTCGCGCTGCTGGTGGGCGCGCGTCCGCGCTCGAAGGGCATGGAGCGCAAGGATCTGCTGTCGGCGAACGCCGAGATCTTCACGGTCCAGGGCGCGGCGCTGAACGAAGTCGCGAGCCGCGACGTGAAGGTGCTGGTCGTCGGCAACCCGGCGAACACGAACGCGTACATCGCGATGAAGTCGGCGCCGGATCTGCCGAAGAAGAACTTCACGGCGATGCTGCGCCTCGACCACAACCGCGCGCTGTCGCAGCTCGCCGCGAAGTCGGGCAAGCCGGTCGCGTCGATCGAGAAGCTCGCCGTGTGGGGCAACCACTCGCCGACGATGTACCCCGACTTCCGCTTCGCGACCGCCGAGGGCGAATCGCTGCTGAAGCTGATCAACGACGACGTGTGGAACCGCGACACGTTCATCCCGACCGTCGGCAAGCGCGGCGCGGCGATCATCGAAGCGCGCGGCCTGTCGTCGGCGGCGTCGGCGGCCAACGCGGCGATCGACCACGTGCGTGACTGGGTGCTCGGCACGAACGGCAAGTGGGTCACGATGGGCATCCCGTCGGACGGCTCGTACGGCATCCCCGAGGACATCATCTACGGCGTGCCGGTGATTTGCGAAAACGGCGAGTACAAGCGCGTCGAGGGCCTGGAAATCGACGCGTTCTCGCGCGAGAAGATGGACGGCACGCTCGCCGAGCTGCTCGAGGAGCGCGACGGCGTCGCCCATCTGCTGAAGTAACGCGCACGGCCGGGCCCGCCGCGTCGCGGCGCCCCGGCGGGCCGGCCCACGGGCATCGCGCCCGGCCGCCGGCCCCGAATCGTCCGATATCCGATTCGCATGGGCTTTGCCGCAAGCGCCGCCCCGGCGCCCGCGCAGAGCCCGCCCGAATCCGATTTTCACGCTGGCCCAGACCCCGACCTGACGCAGAAGAACAGATGTCCGCGCTCACACCCGCAGAAGTGCTGTACGAAGGCGTTGCGCCGCCCGCGATCCTGCCGTGCTGCGATCATTACGCGGGCAGCGAGAAGCTGATGCTCAAATCGCTCGCGCTGCAGGCCGAGCTCGGTCCCGTCTTCGACATCACGCTCGACTGCGAGGACGGCGCGGCCGTCGGCCGCGAGGCCGAGCACGCGGCGCGCGTCGCCGCGCTCGTCGGCGGCGAGGCGAACCGCTTCGGGCGCGTCGGCGTGCGTATCCACGACATTTCCCACCCTCACTGGCGCGACGACGTGCGCGTCGTCCTGCGCGCGGCGCGCCCGCCCGCGTACCTGACGCTGCCGAAGGTCGGCGGCGCGGCCGACGCGGCCGAGATGTGCGCGTTCATCGAGGCGTCCCGCGTCGAGCTCGGCATCGCGCAGCCGATCCCCGTCGACGTGCTGATCGAGACGCACGGCGCGCTCGCCGACGCCGCGCGGATCGCCGCGCTGCCGATCGTCGCGACCCTGAGCTTCGGCCTGATGGATTTCGTATCCGCGCATCACGGCGCGATTCCGGACGACGCGATGCGCGCGCCCGGCCAGTTCGACCACCCGCTCGTGCGCCGCGCGAAGCTCGAGATCGCCGCCGCGTGCCACGCGCACGGCAAGACGCCGTCGCACAACGTGACGACCGAGGTACGCGACATGCGCGTCGTCGCGAACGACGCGCGCCGCGCCCGCGAGGAATTCGGCTACACGCGGATGTGGAGCATCCACCCGGCGCAGATCCGCGAGATCGTCGCCGCGTTCGCGCCGCGCGCGGACGACATCGCGCGCGCGAGCCGCATCCTGCTCGCCGCGCAGGCGGCCGACTGGGGCCCGACGCGGCATGACGACGCGCTGCACGACCGCGCGAGCTACCGCTACTACTGGGCGGTGCTGCGCCGCGCGCGCGCGACCGGCCAGCCGCTGCCCGCCGAGTCGGCGCCGCTCTTCGGCGACGCCGGCGAACGGGCCGCGCGGGGACGCGAAAAATGAACGGTGCACGGGGGCGGAAAAACTGAATTCGACACGCCAAATAGGTGAAAATAGCGGCCGCTGCGCGCTTCCGGGGCGCGTGCAGTTCCAACCCCACCCGGTGGACGAGCTGTGCGTCCGCCCTTGTTAACCGATTAAACGTAAGGTTCTGATTCCATGAAGAAACTGCTGATCGCTACCGTCATCGGCGCGCTGTCCGCCACGATGCTGGCCGCCGCACCGAGCGCGTTCGCGCAGGATTCGTCGGCCACCGCGAAGAAGGCCACGCCGAAGCGCCCCGCGCCGAAGCGCCACCTGATCCCGCGCAGCAAGAAGGCGCAGGCGCGCGCCGCCGCGAAGACCGATCCGGTGCCGGAAGGCGCGGTCAAGTGGGCGTGCAAGGACG
The DNA here is from genome assembly GCF_000011705.1 of Burkholderia mallei ATCC 23344. Lineage (NCBI taxonomy): Bacteria > Pseudomonadati > Pseudomonadota > Betaproteobacteria > Burkholderiales > Burkholderiaceae > Burkholderia > Burkholderia mallei. Next base: position 1,911,722 of record NC_006349.2, read on the forward strand.
GCCTGTCGTACGAGCTCGCCGGCGACATGAAGCGCGACCAGATCGTCACGGTCCACTGGGCCAACAAGAACTACAAGCTGCCCCGCCAGCAGACGACGACGGGCGCGGACATGTTCTATGACCCGGCGAGCGGCATGAAGCTCGTCGTGATCCCGACGAAGGGCATGCTCTTCAGCGACAAGGACGACAGCCGCCTCGCCGACGAGTGCCAGACGCCCGAAATGGCGGCCGGCAACGGGCTCGCGCCGACGCAGTCGAACGAGCTGAAGCCGTCGAACTGAGGCCGCCCGACAGCCACCTTTGCGCATGAGACCGGAGCCGGCGCCGCCGCGCCCGAGCCGGTCGACAGGAGCCTCGATGTCCGCCCCTATCCCGAACGTCCGGCCAGCGCCGGATTCAGTGCTGGTCGAGATCGCCGACTACGCGCTGAACCATCGCATCGACAGTGCGCTCGCGCTCGAAACCGCGCGCCACTGCCTGATCGATACGCTCGGGTGCGGGCTCGAGGCGCTGTCGTATCCCGCCTGCACCAAGCTGCTCGGGCCGATCGTGCCCGGCACGATCGTGCCGCACGGCGCGAAGGTGCCGGGCACGTCGCTGCAGCTCGACCCGGTGCAGGCCGCGTTCAACATCGGCGCGGCGATCCGCTGGCTCGACTTCAACGACACGTGGCTCGCGGCCGAATGGGGCCATCCTTCGGACAACCTGGGCGGCATCCTCGCGACGGCCGACTGGCTCTCGCGCACCGCCGTCGCGTCCGGCAAGCGGCCGCTCGCGATGAAGGACGTGCTCGTCGCGATGATCCATGCGCATGAGATCCAGGGCTGCCTCGCGCTCGAAAATTCGTTCAATGCGGTCGGCCTCGATCACGTGCTGCTCGTGAAGGTCGCCTCGACCGCGACCGTCGGCTGCCTGCTCGGCCTCACGCGCGACGAGCTGATCAACGCGCTGTCGCTCGCGTTCGTCGACGGCCAGGCGCTGCGCACCTATCGCCACGCGCCGAACACCGGCTCGCGCAAGTCGTGGGCGGCGGGCGACGCGACCTCGCGCGCGGTGCGCCTCGCGCTGATCGCGAAAACGGGCGAGATGGGCTACCCGCGCGCGCTCACCGCGAAAACCTGGGGCTTCTACGACGTGTCGTTCGGCGGCAAGCCGTTCCGCTTCCAGCGCCCATACGGCACCTACGTGATGGAGAACGTGCTGTTCAAGCTCTCGTATCCGGCCGAATTCCACGCGCAGACGGCCGTCGAAGCCGCGATGACGCTGCACGCGCGGCTCGCGGCGGCCGGGCGCACCGCCGACGAGATCCGCCGCGTCACCGTGCGCACGCATGCGGCCGCGATGCGCATCATCGACAAGCAAGGGCCGCTCGCGAACCCGGCCGACCGCGATCACTGCATCCAGTACATGATCGCCGTGCCGCTCCTGTTCGGCCGCCTCACGGCCGCCGACTACGAGGACGCGGTGGCGGCCGATCCGCGGATCGACGCGCTGCGCGCGAAGATCGCGTGCGTCGAGGACCCGCAGTTCACGCAGGATTATCACGACCCGGCGAAGCGCTCGATCGCCAATGCGCTCACGATCGAGTTCGACGACGGATCGACGCTCGCCGAGGTGGCGGTCGAATACCCGATCGGCCACATGCGCCGGCGCGCCGAAGGGATGGCGCTCCTGATCGACAAGTTCAGGACGAATCTCGCGCGCCGCTTTCCGGCCAAGCAGCAACAAGCGATTCTCGACGTGTCGCTGGACCAGGCAAAGCTCGAAGCGATGCCGGTCGATGAGTACGTCGATCTGTATGTGATCTAGCCGTCAAATACAGAGTTCTTTCCTAGCCTTAAACCCAGGAAATCACCATGGCCCACAATCTCCACAAAACACTCAAGGAATTCGACAGCGGTTCCGGCAAAGGCAAGTTCTACTCGCTGCCGAAGCTCGGCAAGGAACTGAAGACGAAGATCGAGCGGCTGCCCGTGTCGATCCGCATCGTGCTCGAGTCCGTGCTGCGCAACTACGACGGCAAGAAGATCACCGAAGAGCACATCGAGCAGCTCGCGAACTGGAAGCCGAATGCGAAGCGCGTCGACGAGATCCCGTTCGTCGTGTCGCGCGTCGTGCTGCAGGACTTCACGGGCGTGCCGCTGCTCGCCGACATCGCGGCCATGCGCGGCGTCGCGAAGCGCGCGGGCAAGAACCCGAAGAAGATCGAGCCGCTCGTGCCGGTCGATCTCGTCGTCGACCACTCGGTGCAGATCGATTACTTCCGCCAGAAGGACGCGCTCGACCTGAACATGAAGCTGGAGTTCCAGCGCAACAACGAGCGCTACCAGTTCATGAAGTGGGGCATGCAGGCGTTCGACACGTTCAAGGTCGTGCCGCCCGGCGTCGGCATCGTCCACCAGGTGAACCTCGAGTACCTCGCGCGCGGCGTCCACAAGAAGAAGGACGACGGCGACACCGTCTACTACCCCGACACGCTCGTCGGCACCGACAGCCATACGACGATGATCAACGGCATCGGCGTGGTGGGCTGGGGCGTGGGCGGCATCGAGGCTGAAGCGGGCATGCTCGGCCAGCCGGTGTACTTCCTCACGCCGGACGTCGTCGGCGTCGAGCTCAAGGGCAAGCTGCGCGAAGGCGTGACGGCCACCGACCTCGTGCTGACGATCACCGAAATGCTGCGCAAGGAAAAGGTCGTCGGCAAGTTCGTCGAATTCTTCGGCGAAGGCACGAAGACGCTCGCGCTGCCGGACCGCGCGACGATCGCGAACATGGCGCCGGAATACGGCGCGACGATGGGCTTCTTCCCGGTCGACGAGAAGACCATCGACTACTTCAAGGGCACGGGCCGCACGAAGGCGGAAATCGCCGCGTTCGAGAACTACTTCAAGGCGCAGGAACTGTTCGGCATCCCGAAGGCGGGCGAAATCGATTACACGAAGACGCTGACGCTGGATCTCTCGACGGTCGCGCCGTCGCTCGCGGGCCCGAAGCGTCCGCAGGACCGCATCGAGATCGGCAACGTGAAATCGACGTTCACCGATCTGTTCTCGAAGCCCGTCGCGGAAAACGGCTTCGCGAAGAAGGCCGACGATCTGACGGCCGAGTACCGGACGAGCAACGGCGTGGCCGTGAAGAACGGCGACGTGCTGATCGCCGCGATCACGTCATGCACGAACACGTCGAACCCGAGCGTGCTGCTCGCCGCCGGCCTGCTCGCGAAGAAGGCCGTCGAAGCCGGCCTCACCGTCGCGCCGCACATCAAGACCTCGCTCGCCCCGGGATCGCGCATCGTCACCGAATACCTGACGAAGACGGGCCTGCTGCCCTACCTCGCCAAGCTCGGCTTCGAAGTCGCCGCCTACGGCTGCACCACCTGCATCGGCAACGCGGGCGATCTCACGCCCGAGCTGAACGAAGCGATCACGAAGAACGACATCGTCGCGGCGGCCGTGCTGTCGGGCAACCGCAACTTCGAGGCGCGCATTCATCCGAACATCCGCGCGAACTTCCTCGCGTCGCCGCCGCTCGTCGTCGCGTACGCGATCGCCGGCAACATCACGAAGGATCTGATGACCGAGCCGGTCGGCCAGGGCAAGGGCGGCCGCGACGTCTACCTCGGCGACATCTGGCCGTCGAGCGACGAAGTGCAGGCGCTGCTGAAGTTCGCGCTGGATCCGGAGAAGTTCGAGAAGAACTACTCGCACCTCACCAAGAAGGGCGACCTCTGGAGCAAGATCGAGGGCGAATCGGGCCAGGTCTACGACTGGCCGAAATCGACGTACATCGCCGAGCCGCCGTTCTTCGGCAGCGATTTCTCGATGGAGCCGGCCGCGTCGATCGCGACGGTCAAGGGCGCGCGCGCGCTCGGCATCTTCGGCGATTCGGTGACGACCGACCACATCAGCCCGGCGGGCTCGATCAAGGAAGATTCGCCGGCGGGCAAGTGGCTGAAGGCCAACGGCGTGCAGAAGGCCGACTTCAACAGCTACGGCTCGCGCCGCGGCAACCATGACGTGATGATGCGCGGCACGTTCGCGAACGTGCGGATCAAGAACCTGATGATCCCGGCGAAGGCCGACGGCACGCGCGTCGAAGGCGGCCTCACGATCCACCAGCCGAGCGGCGAACAGCTGTCGATCTACGACGCGGCGATGAAGTACATCGACGCCGACACGCCGACCGTCGTGTTCGCGGGCGAAGAGTACGGCACGGGCTCGTCGCGCGACTGGGCGGCCAAGGGCACGCAACTGCTCGGCGTGAAGGCCGTGATCGCACGCAGCTTCGAGCGGATCCACCGCTCGAACCTCGTCGGCATGGGCGTGCTGCCGCTGCAGTTCAAGGGCTCGGACAGCATCCAGTCGCTCGGCATCACGGGCGACGAGACGTACGACATCGAAGGCCTCGGCGACGACTTCAAGCCGCAGCAGGACGTCACGCTCGTGATCCATCGCAAGAACGGCGAAACGAAGCGCGTGCCGGTGCTGCTGCGCATCGATACGCCGATCGAAGTCGACTACTACAAGCACGGCGGTATCCTGCCGTTCGTGCTGCGCTCGCTGCTCGCGGCTTAAAGCGCGCTGTTTTTTGCAGGGACCGCGCGATGCAGCCATGCATGCGCGGTCGATTTGAAGCCCGGCCTGGCCGGGCTTTTTTTGGTTCAGCGCACGAACCCGTGAAGGACTCGCGGGCGATTGCGCAGCCTGACGCCGGCCTCGCTCGACGCGCGGCGGGCAAGTGACGCGGCCGCGTCACTCGGATGTCCTCGGCGGGCGAAGAACCGAGGGAGCCCCACGCGCATTTCGACGACGTCGCCTCTTCTATTTTTCCACCTGCTGGAAGAGTCTGATCAGCTTGTCAAGACCATCCTCGAAGCGGTGATTGACTTTCTCATAGTCCGCTTCGTTTTCGAAAGGCTGCACCGGGTGCGCGAGATCGATCAGCCGGGCGACCGAGTTTTCCGGTTTCCGTTTGTCGATTGCAATGAGGACGCTGGAGGCGACGAAGGTGAGCGGCAACGCGTGCATCTTCTCTCGAATGGTCTGCAACTGCCCGAGCAAGTGCTGCGCGTTCCGCCAGCGCGTATCGGGCGAGCGATCCAGCGCCTCGCGAATCAGCGATTCGCTGGATCGGCCGACGGAGTTGCGTGAATTCCTCGCGTCCAGGGCAATCCCCCCGCTCGTGCGGCCGGCGAGCGTATAGCCGCGATCGTCGCCCACCAACGAACGCGAGCCCCGCAGCAGGTCCGCCGCCGTCAATCTCACCTTCTTGCTCAAGGCCTGCCAGCGAGTCCTGCCGGCGCCGATCAACTCGGTGCGCGACACCGTACTGGCGCCGATCTTGACGTCCAGCTCGATCTTGTCCTCCGGCGCGATCTCCGCGCCCAGCGCCTGCATGACGACAACCCGCTGGCCTTTCATCTCCGCCCACCCTTTGAAAGTCGCCATGGCCTGCCTCTGCCTGGCCGTGACACCGACCCGCCAATCCACCTCTTCAGGCGGCACGGTGTCGGGGATGACGCCGGCAAGAGCCAAGCGGTAATTCTCGTATATCTCCGCCTCTCTGGACGTGGTCATTTTGGCGATGTGACCGTCTCCGACGCGCATGAACGAACCCGCATGTCCGCCCGCCGTTGCCGTGGATCGAGCCGATCGCGCAATCTGCGCCGCCGGATCGTCGAACATCGCTTGCGGGTGTGCGCCGAAGGGCGTACCCGGCGCGGCATCCAATCCGGACAACCGATCGCCGCCCACGCCGATCTCGCGCATCGCGTCAGCGACGGCCACCGTCTGCTCCGCCGCGGCGGGACGTTCAGCCGCCGTGCCGGCTGGCTCGTTCCGCCCGGCTTTGACGCGCCGCCTGTTCGCCGCGTCACCATGGGCCTTGAGTTGCTGCATCTCTTCGGCCGTTACCGCGCCCGCCAGATCCGCCGCCGCGCCGATTTGCACGTCCCGTCCGGCCTTGATCCACTCACTGCCCGCCACGTCACCTTGGGTCTCGACCCATACGGCGCGCTGCGCGCTCACCGGCCCATCGAGCGTCACGCCATCTGCCGCCATCACCAGCACATCGCGCTGCGCGCTCATCTGGCCGACCCGCGCGCTGCTTCCCTGCAGCACCACATCCTGCCCCGCGGCCGCCGCTTCATGGATCGTCACGCCGTCGCGGGCCGCCGCCAATACGTCGCGCTGCGCGTCCAACCGGCCGGCCGTTACGCTGCGCCCCAGCAGCACCACGTTCTGCCCCGCCGCCGCTTCACGGATCACCACATCATCGTGGGCTCCGATCCACACGTGACGCTTCGCGTCCACCGGACCATCGAGCGTCACGCCATCCGCCGCCGTCACCAGCGCGTCGCGCTGCGCGCTCATCCGGCCGGCCTTCACGCTTTTCCCCTGCAGATCCACATCCTGTCCCGCGATCACCGCGCCCTGGATCGCGACGTGCCCACGCGCGCAGACGCTCACCGTGCCGCCCGCGATCACGTTCTGCATGCCGGCGCCGCCTACCGCCTGCGCTCCTGCAACCGCCTCCTGAGCCGCCTGCTGCGGCCCGCCCAGCGTCACCTCGCCGTTCGCGCTCACCCGAATGTCGTTCGCCGACTTGATCGGTCCGTCGTGCCGCACGCCCACGCCCGATTCCGTGCTCACCAGCACAATGTGACGGCCGTGCATCGCTCCCAGCAGTTCGCCGCTGATTCCCTCCTGCACCGGCGCCTTCGATTCGTCCGCCGCGATCGCCTCATAATGACCGGTCTGCGGATCGTAGGCCGTCGCGCCCGCCACGAGGCGCACGTCGGCGCCCGCGGCGCGGCTCGAATCGTGGATCGGCCCGCGCACGGCGATGCTGCGGCTCACCACGTCGAACATATCCAGGCCCTGGGTATCGATGCCCCCATGGTCGATCAGCACGTCGCCTTGCGTCACGCCCAAACGCAACTGCCCGGCCACTTGCGGCAGCACCTGCCCCGTCGTCACGCCGAGCCGGCCCACGTTCAGCGTCGTCAAGCCGTTGATCGTCACTCCATGCTGGTTCGCCACCAGCACGTCGAGCTTGCCGCCGAACGCCTCCAGCGTGCCCTGCAGCACGCTGCGTTGCTGCGTCACCTCGAGCAATGCCCGGGTGGCCGGTTGCATCAAGTTCGGGTTCTGCGCCGCCATGCCGCCGATCTGCGATTCCCCGGGCCGCACGCTGTTGTTCAACACCACGCCGCGTCCAACCGGGCTGAACTCGTTGAACTTGTTGTGCGACAACCCCGTCGCGTCCGGCGCGACGATATTGACCAGGTCCGTCCCGTTCGCCGTCGTCGCCATGCCGGGCCGCTGCGCGCCCCCGTTCGGGTCCGCCACCACCGCCGCGAACGCCAAGGACGGCCCGGCCACCCCAAGCAGCTCCGCGCACGCCGCACCGCCGCGACGTTGCGCACGCACGCCGCCGCAGCCGAGCTTGCCGCGCCCGCGCGACACCTCCGCCGCCGGCATCGGCACCGGCATGCCCGCCACCCTGTTCAGCACCAAACGAAACACGTTCCTGTTCACGACCTCATTCCTCTGCATGACTGATCATTGGCATTCCATGCCATGTATCGATTCAACGCTCGGCGAAACGACCGCCGGTTCGTATGCGCACGGCCCGTGGCTAATACGTGGCTGATGCGCTCAAATACCAGACCACCCCGTACCCCATGCCCGGCAGCGCCCTGAACGGCTTGCCGATGGTCACCGCCGCATTGGCCCATTTCGTCGACACCCGGAGCCCGCCCGCAACTGCGCCGATCCAGCCGCCATTGTCCGCTTCGCCGTTGTTCCCGACGGCACCCCAATCCACACCGACCAACGGTGTGACCGTTCCGATCGACGTCGGAAACGGAAAGCTCAGCGTGTTCGATACAGACACGCCGCTATCCCCATAGGCAGACCGGATCTTGAAGCCGCGCACCGTGTACTGGTCGCCAATGACGAACTTGCTGTCGTAGTACAGGTCATCCTTCGAATACTGCGCCCCCATCGCCGCCGTGTAACGGGCTCGCAACGAGCCCGCCGTGAAGTCGCGCGACCAGTTCAGGTTCAGATTGAATTTGTCGTAACGCGACAGCGGCCCTTGCCCGGCGGACACAGGGTCCTCGCTCGCCCCCAGCCAGCCCACGCCCCTCGTCCAGCCCCCATCCGCGAATACGACTCCGCCGAACAGACTGTCCAGCCGATTGACTCCCGCCGTGACGCTCGTATGGGTGTTGCTGTTGATCTCGATCAGCGTGTCGTCGATATAGTTGCGCACGCGCTTGCGGTCGATCGCAACGTAGACGGCATCCGTGCCGGTCCGCCAGCGCCGAAGCACGCGCGACACGCGCAGGTTGACATCCTGCGTATTGCCGCTCAGTTGGTAGTCACCATAGGTTCCGGAAAGGAGGCTCTTGGTCGGCTGCGCGATATACCGCAGATCGGCGCTCCAGCGGCCCACGCGCCATCCGTATGACACGGCCAGCGAATCGTAGGCATGATGGGCGGGGTCCTGGTAGTAGCGACGGCCGGCCGAGAGCGTCAGCACGTCGTTCCAGCCCAGCAGGTGCGCCACCGCGATATCGACGCCATACCGGTATAAGCCGTCGCCCGCTCGATCGCCGAGACCCGAGTTATCGACCGACGCCGACACCGCGAACGGCTTCGAGCGTTGCAAAACGACGTCCAGATAGGAATACCCGGCTTCCTCGGCGGGGACGACGTTGATCTTGGCGGCTCTGCCCAAGCCGTTCAGATTCTCGATCGCCTGGTCGATATCGTGGATGTTCAAAACGGAACCTTCTATGCCAGGCATCGCGCTGCTCAACATCAACCGCTCGCGCATGCCCTCCGGCGCCTTGCCGTTCACGCGCCATCCCTTCACGTAGCCCCAATGGACCACCACGATCAGCTTCCCGCTCGACAGGTTTTGCTCGGCGAGCGACACGCCGGTCGTGATATAACCGCGGCCATAGTAGAAATTCATCAGATCACGCAACAGCGCGAAAATCTCCGCCTGCCCCATGGTCGCGCCCCGGTAGCGCTCGACAATCCGGTCGATCTCCCGGCTATGGCGCGCCCCGCCCCGCACTTCGATTTGCGTGATCGGGAAACGCGCACCGCCCAACTCGGGTGCTTGCACTGGCGCCGGCAACCCGGCCGCCGGCTCGGCCGCATGCCCCCGCCTATGCTGTTCGATCATCTGCTGCCGTCGCGCCTTCTCCCCCAGATCCCGCTCCCGGTCCTGCACCGTCGGCCCGAACGCGCTTGCCGGCGCCGAGCGGCCCGCCAGCAACACCGTCATGGCAAGCGTCAAAACGATATGCGTCAACACGCGCCCGTACGCCCCGTGCGCCCGCTCTTCCCGACTGACCGCTCGCGCCGATCGAATGCCCTTGCCAACGCCGGCATCCGATTGGCGGGCCGCCGATGCGCCGTCGAAAGATCGGCCGACGCATCCCGCTCGGCCGTCATTTCGTCGCTATGACGCAAGCTCGGCGCATAAGCGGCGCACCCGCGCGCGAACCCCAGATGCACGTCGAACGGGTAACGCAGGCGCGGGAATGCCTTCGCCAACGCCGAATTCAGCGGTCGCGCCATCGTTCTCATCCTTCATATCGCGGCTTCATTACGACGGAACCACGACGAGCCCCCTCGCACTTTCTCTCCACGACCACCTCGATTCCTGGTTGCTCAGCCACATCCTCTTGCGCGGGTTCGAGCGATGGCCGGCGACGATCAATGGACCGCGCTCGCATGGCCGTGGGTGTCGCTCGAACCCGCTCCTCGCCGCGCTTGTGTACCGTCACCAAGGTATCGCCCGCGTGTGACCTGCCCCCTACAAACAGGGCCAGCCGGAGTCTAGTAAAGTTCGTTTTCGGAGAAGAAGACGAACATGAAGAAGCGCTTTACGGAACAGCAAATCATCGGGTTTCTGAAGGAAGCCGAGGCCGGTATGCCGGTCAAGGAACTGTGCAGGAAGCATGGGTTCAGTGACGCGTCGTTCTACACCTGGCGCGCGAAGTTCGGCGGCATGGAAGTCTCGGAAGCCCGCCGGCTCAAGGGCCTCGAGGTGGAGAATGCCCGACTGAAGAAACTGCTGGCCGAAGCAATGCTCGATATGGAAGCGTTGAAGGTTGTCGTCAAGGGAAAGCCCTGAGCCCGCAAGCCAAACGCGAAGCAGTGTTGGCGATTCGGGAGAAGGTCAACATCTCCGAGCGCCGCGCCTGCCGGCTTGTCGGGCTTTCTCGCAGCGTGCTGCATTACGACGCGAAGCCGGACCACGAGAATGAGGTGCTCGCGGCGCGTCTGGTGAAGTTGGCGCACGAACGTCGTCGATTCGGCTACCGCCGACTGCACGCCCTGGTGGAACGCGAAGGCACGCACGCCAATCACAAGCGCATCTATCGCCTGTACCGTGAGGCAGGGCTGGCTGTGCGGCGCCGTCGCAAGCGCCACGGCGTCATGATTGAGCGCGAGCAACTGGCATTGCCGGGCGCACCCAACGAGGTATGGTCAATCGATTTCGTGATGGATGCGCTTTCCAACGGCCGGCGCGTGAAGTGCCTGACCGTCGTCGACGATTTCACGAAAGAGGCTGTCGACATCGTCGTCGACCATGGCATCTCAGGTTTGTATGTCGCTCGGGCATTGGACCGTGCAGCTCGCTTCCGTGGCTATCCCAAGGCGGTGCGAACAGACCAGGGACCCGAATTTACGAGCCGCGCGCTTGACCAGTGGGCGTATGCGAACGGCGTCACGCTGAAGTTGATTCAGGCGGGCAAGCCCACGCAGAATGCGTACATCGAATCGTTCAACGGCAAGTTCCGCGACGAATGCCTTAACGAGCACTGGTTCACGACGCTCGCGCACGCTCGGGCAGTCATCGCGGCATGGCGTCAGGACTACAACGAGCAAAGGCCGCACAGCGCACTGAACTACCTTGCGCCGTCAGAGTTTGCGGCGAAACATCGGGCAACCGCGGACGCTCCTGCCGCTTTCCAGGAGTTGGTTTAAAGGGACTTTGCTAGAAGCCCATTGGCCCTATCGAAGGGGGCAGGTCAGTACACCTCCACGTCGTATTCAATCTGCACGCGGGGCGCACGACTCTCCCCGATGAATTTCTGTCCATCCTTTTGTCGAACCATGATGAGCAAACCCTCTACACGAAGTTGTTCACGTTACTTGGAACTCTGCGGCCGGCTCAGTTGGGCCACGAGAGATGCCGCCTCGGGATAGAGCTCCGCCATCACTTCCTCGAAACCCGCCCCCAGCATTCGTTGAATCCGCGACAGGAAGATCGGCGCCGGATGGCTCGGTTCGTGCACGCGGAAGTACTCCACGATCCGATCGAGCGCCGCGCCGACCTCCTGTCTCGACCTCAACACGCCGCCCGGCCCCGCCATCGGCTGCTGCGCGCCGGGCGCGGACGCGCCGGCCGGCGCATCGACCGGCGCGTCGCTCTCGACGCTTGCGCTGTCCGCGCCGCCGGCTTGTGCCTGCGTGAGCCGAGACGCCGCGACGCTCAACAGGTCGAGCACGCGCGAGACGTTGAGCTCTTGCTCGGCCGCGGCGATCGATTCCCGAATTCGCGATAAGGAATCCTGAATGCCATGTACAAGAGTATTCGCTCTAAGGCGATAGTCGCGATCCTCCACGATCGCCGCGGCGCGCCCGCCGATCAGATCGTTGAGGGTTGCGTCCCGGTCTTCGAACCGGGAACTGCCGAGCTGATGCAGAAACTGCGGGCCCGCAAGCCAGCCGAGATGAATCAGGAGGGTTTCGCCGGGCGATTCGTCAGGCAGCGCGCGAGGATGCAATTCCTCGACGGGCGCACTCATCAGATCGGCCAGCGATCGAACGCCGTCTGCCAGCCCGCTCAGCCCGCGCCGCGCGATGCATGCGCGCAGATGCCAAATGCCGACCCGGACATCCTTCGCCTTCTTCAACAAAGCGAGACATCCCGTTTCGATGGACGCCCACTGGAACGCACTCTCTCCTTTGCGTTGCGGCGCGTAACCGACGGAATCGTATTCGCAGATGGCTGCGTCGATCTTGATAAAGTCTTCGTCGAAATCCAGCAAATCCGGCGAATGGCCCGGGAGTGCATCGTTGTTCATGGTCTATCCACAAATCACAGGCGTCAGGTACCGACTTCGCAAAACCAGATTAGCTTGCACTTTGTCAAAATACCCAAACTTATTTCTTCGAATGTATTAGCGACCACATAACTCGATGCCGACTATCCGTCAAAGCGGCGTGGGGGAATTTAGATTAGCATTCGCCGGAAAAAGGCAAACAGACGCCCGCGGGTTCCAGGAAAATTTTCCATGGAAACCGTTTACGTTGCTGTTTTTTTCTCAGCGGTATTAACCCACCCCTTCCGCCCAGCCCGATACCTGCGGGCCGGCATACACCGGCTTTCGCATCGGCAATCGGTAAGATGCATTCCCGTTAAATCAAATACAGCGCACGCATAAAACAACGTGCCGTCGCGATCGCGGCGGAAAACACATCCCAGCACCGGGTTTTATCTGGAGCGTCACACCTTAGTGGCCCTCAACGACAACGGCGTGACAATCGTTCATATCGTTACAGTCTACGCTGTAAACTTATAGAACGCTCGTAAATTTGGCAAGCGGAAATAATTTTTTCTTACAAACGGAACTGTAAGTTTGACTCAATGAATTTGAAATAAGAGGATTGTCTCCGAAGCGGATCGAGTATCGAGCGACGTGGAGATTTTTATCTTGGGCGATCCTTCCGGGCAACTTTTCTTCGCCTGGCCGCAATTTCCTCAATCACTACTTCAGAGTGCGCAGGCCTGATTTCCGAGACTACTTAATATGTATTCGCAATCGTTTGCGCGGCCTGTTGTCTCACAATAAACCCACCTCGCTGGAATTGCAACCCGGTTGAAAATAGCCGCCGCATGACGCCGGAATCGATTGCGCGAGCAGGCGGACCGAATGCAGGTCGGATCGCCTGGCGAAGCAACTTTGTTACAGCGAGCTCAATTTAACTCGCTCGAGAGACAACTTTTCGAGCGCCCTGCCGTATGTCCGTCAGATGTTCGGAATCGATGCAAGAGCAACCGAATCAATCAGACCGATACAGGCTGTCTCGGCCGACGACCGAGGATTCGATGCCCGTTCGCCGCGCGATGGGAGCCCCGCTCGTCCGGCGAGAGCGGCCGCCTCCCCGTTTGGTAGGATGACGAACTTTCTTAGAAGAGGTTGTGTGTTAGCGGTTTCCCGGCGCAACCGAGTACCTCCTCGAGATTCTCGCACTCGTCGACATGCTCGGCGTGTGACGAAGGTCTCTATATGTATATGCGTATACAGATACGCCGGCGTTCGGCGATACGCCCACCTCCGAACGAACATCGCCCGATGATCGCCACAGTCGCTTCGCCCGCGTGCCCGCCGTCGGCTCGATCGGCTCGAGCAATCCGACCATCCGCGCGCGAATCCAACATGCCTCGTGTCGTCCGCCTCGACGCGAGCGACGAAACGGGCGGCTGCGCGTGTTGCCACCATGCCGACACTCGCGACATTCGCCGATGCGCGTCGCGCGCCTCGAGCAAGCCACTAGACACCAAAGCACCAAGACATTACATGCCCGCGCCTCTTGCACGCCGCAGCACGCCGCCGCGCGATGCGGCGCGTTGCCCGCCGAGCGGCGCGCGCCGCCTCGCAACGACAGCCGACGATCAACCCCGGCACCGAGCATTGACGAAACGGCGCGGCCACCTTGCGGTGCCGCGCCGTTTCAATCGCCGGTCCGAACGGGCGCTGCCGCCCGCCCGGTGCGTTGCCGCGCCGGGCGTCAGGCTTTCATCGATCCGGTCCGCACGTAGCGCTCGTGCCACGACAGCGCTTCGCCGAGCAGATGCGGCGTCTGCTTGCCGAAGCTCTCGCGGCTCGCGCGCTCGAAGTAGTCTTCGAGCATCGGCCGGTAATCGGGATGCGCGCAGTTCGCGATGACCTTGCGCGCGCGCTGCTTCGGCGACAGTCCACGCAGATCCGCGAGCCCCTGCTCGGTCACGACGACCGCGACGTCGTGCTCGGTATGGTCAACGTGGCTCGCCATCGGCACGATCCGCGAAATGGCGCCGCCCTTGGCAGTGCTCGCCGACATGAAGCACGACAGATAGCCGTTGCGCGCGAAATCGCCGGAGCCGCCGATCCCGTTCTGAATCCTCGTGCCCATCACGTGCGTCGAGTTCACGTTGCCGTAGATATCGGCCTCGATCATCCCGTTCATCGCGATGATGCCCAGGCGCCGCACGAGCTCCGGATGGTTGCTGATTTCCTGCGGCCGCAGCACGATCTTCGAGCGGAACGTATCGATCTCGTCGGCGAAGCGCTTCACCGCATCCGGGCTGAGCGACAGCGCGGTCGCCGACGCGAAGCTCAGCGTACCGTTCGCGAGCAGATCGAGCATGCCGTCCTGAATCACTTCCGTATACGCGCTCAGGTTCGAGAAACCGCCTTCGCCGAGGCCGGCGAGCACCGCGTTCGTGATGTTGCCGACGCCGGACTGCAGCGGCAGCAGGTGTTCGGGCAGACGGCCGCGCTTGATCTCGTGACGCAGGAAATCGATCAGGAGTCCGGCGATCTGCTTGGAGGTCTCGTCCGGCGCGGCGAACGCGTTGCTGCGGTCCGGCGCGTCGGTCTCGACGATCGCGACGATCTTCTCGGCCGGGCAGCGCAGATACGGCTCGCCGATCCGGTCGTCGCTCTTCACGAGCGGAATCGGCTTGCGGTTCGGCGGCAGCGCGGTGCCGTAATAGATGTCGTGCATCCCGTCGAGACCGAGCGGCTGGCGCGCGTTCACCTCGAGGATCACGCGCTTGGCCTGGTCGAGCCACGTCTTGTTGTTGCCGACCGACGCCGACGGAATCAGGCGCCCGTCCTCGCGAATGCCCGCGACCTCGACGATCGCGACGTCCAGCTCGCCGAACAGGCCGAACCACGCGTACTGCGCGACGTGGCTCAGGTGGATGTCCTGATAGTCGAGCTCGCCCGCGTTGATCTTCTCGCGCAGCGTCGGATCGGACTGGTACGGCAGCCGCATCGAGATACCGTCCGCCTTCGCGAGCGCGCCGTCCAGCTCGGGCGCGGTCGACGCGCCCGTCAGCACGTTGATGCGGAAATCTTCGCCGCGCGCGTGGGAAGCCGCGATCCGCGCGGCGAGCGCGGCCGGCACCGCCTTCGGATAGCCGGAGCCGGTGAAGCCGCTCATCGCGACGGTCATGTTCGGGCCGATCAGCGCGGCGGCCTCGTCGGCGGTGCGAACGAGGGAGCGCAGGCTGGGGGCGAGGATACGAGAGGTTGGCATGGCTGAATGTCGAACGGTTGTAGTAGATCTGGCGACGCTGCGCCGCAGGGGTGTCTCCGGAGTGGCGCGCGCTCCCGGCGCCTGCGGCAATCGCAAGAGGGGCGGCGGAAGCACGGCCGGAGTATCGCAGACCGCACCGCGCCGTAGTGTCCGCCCCGTGCAAAAGTAACTTGCCGGATTTGCTGGATATTTGCCCGAAATCAAACCCCGGCGCGACTTGGCGGCGCGGCCCGGTCGAGGTTCGGGGGTTGCGGCGGCCGCGGAGAGCCGACGCCAAACCTTACACTTTTCTTTCTGTTGCGCGCAATCAGCACGTTCCAGTCATGAAAAAGCAATAAATTACGATTCCGTATATATTTCGCCGATGGACCCGAGAAAATCCGCCACCCACCGTATTCCGAGCCCGCCGCCGCGCACCTGGGACGCCCGGCTCGCGCGCCGGCTCGTCACCCCGCTCGTCGGCACGCCGGTCACGCCGAACCACCTCACCACGCTGCGCCTGCTGATCGGCCTCGCCGGCGCATGGTGCCTCACGCAGCCGGGCTTCGGCTGGATCAACGCCGGCGCGTTGCTGATCGTGCTGTCCAATTTCGTCGACCACACCGACGGCGAACTCGCGCGGATCAGCGGCCAGTCGAGCAAGCTCGGCCACTTCTACGATCTCGCGAGCGACGCGTTCGTCACGGTCGCGCTGTTCGTCAGCATGGGCGCCGGCGTCGTCGCCGCGGGCGGCCAGATGGCCGCATCGCCCGTGCTGCTCGGCGCCGTCGCGGGCGCGGCCGTCGCGCTCATCTTCTTCCTGCGCATGCGCATCGAGTCGTTCGCCGGCAAGGCGGGCACGAAGCAGGCGTTCGTCGGCGGCTTCGAGACCGAGGACGTGCTGTATCTGCTGCCCGTCGTCACGCTGCTCGACGGCGTCGAGCCGTTCCTGCTCGCGGCGTCGATCGGCGCGCCGCTGTTCGCCGCCTGGGTCGTGATCGACTACTGGCGCATCGTGCGCCGCGGCGCCGGCGCCGGCGCGCCCAATTCAACCGAAATCCAGCCCTCGAAATGATGATGGACCTCGAAGCACCGGCGGCGCACGGTTCGGCTGACGCCGCCGTCGCCGCGCGCGTGGCCGTGCTCGACCGCGCGCGGCTGCGCGGCGAGTTCGCGCGCCAGGACGCGTTCCTCTATCTGGACGAATTCCTGCCGAAGGATCTCGCCGGCCGCGTCGCGGACTGCGCGCGCGCGCTCGTGCCGGAGATCAACCGCAACTATCTGCCGGGCCACAAGCAAGGCGGCAGCGTGAGCCGCCACACGATCGACGAGAAGGCGCCGCTCATCGCCGAGCTTTACCGCTCGAAGGCGCTCGTCGGTTTCCTCGAGACGCTGACGGGCGACAAGCTGCTGCCGTCGCCGGACGACGATCCGCACGCGTACGCGCTCTATTACTACACGAAGCCGGGCGATCACATCGGCTGGCACTACGACACGTCGTACTACGACGGCCGCCGCTACACGCTGCTCTTCGGCGTGATCGACGATTCGACGAGCCGGCTCGACTATGCGCTGCACACGCGCAATCCGGCCGTGCCGGACGAGCCGGGCTCGGTGCAGATCGCGCACGGCGGTATCGTGTTCTTCGACGGCGACAAGCTGCGCCACCGCGTGACGCCGCTCGGCGAGAACGAGATCCGCGTGTCGCTCACGTTCGAATACGTGACCGACCCGGGCATGCGCCCGTGGAAACGCTTCGTGTCGAACATGAAGGACGCGATCGCGTACTTCGGCTTCCGTCAGGTATTCAAGCAAACGGCCGCTCGCCGCGCTCATGACGCGCACCGGCATGATCCTGCTGTCGCTCGGCACGGCGGCGTTCGTCGCCCTCCTCGCGTGGCAGGGCCTCGGCGCGGTCGCGGCGACGCTCGCATCGGCCGGCTGGGGCCTCGCGCTCGTCGCGGCGTTCCACCTGGTGCCGCTCGTCATCGATGCGACGGCGATCGCGGTGATGTTCCGTCCGGGCGAGCCCGGCAGCCGGCTCGGCGAAGCGCTGCGCGCGCGCTGGGTCGGCGAAGCGGTGAACAGCCTGCTGCCCGCCGGGCAGATCGGCGGGCCGGTGCTGATGGTCCGCTATCTCGCACAGCGCGGCGCGCGCCTCGCCGACGCGGCGGCCGCGATCACGGTCAGCACGACGATGCAGGCGCTCGCGCAAATGGTGTTCGCGCTCGTCGGCATCGCGGCGTTCAGCGCGTACGCGACGCATGACGCCGCCGCGCATCTGCGCACGCCGGCGCTGATCGCGACCGCGGTGCTGGGCGGCTGCGCCGCGCTCTTCTACTGCGCGCAGCGCCGGGGCCTGTTCGGGCGCGGGCTGCGCGCGGCGTCGACGCTGCTCGGCCCGCGCGACTGGTCGTCGCTCGCCACGCGCGCGGACGCGATCGACCACGCGCTCGACCGGCTGTACCGCGAGCGTGCGAAAGTCCGCGCGACATTCGTGCTGAGCTTCGTCGGCTGGATCGTCGGCACCGCGGAAGTGTGGCTCGCGCTGCGCTTCCTCGGCCACCCGGTGAGCTGGCTCGACGCGCTGCTGCTCGAGAGCGTCGGGCAGGCGATCCGCGGCGCCGCGTTCGCGATCCCCGGCTCGCTCGGCGCGCAGGAAGGCGGCTATCTGCTGCTCGCGCCGCTCGTCGGCCTGCCGCCCGACGCGGCGCTCGCGCTGTCGCTCGCCAAGCGCGCGCGCGAGCTCGCGCTCGGCCTGCCCGGCCTCCTGTACCTGCATTTCAGTGAAAGAAACTGGCAGCGGCGGCGCGCGCCGCAGCCGATCGCCGACTGATCCGGCGTGATGGTCGGCGCCCTTTGCGTGGAGAACTCATGCGAGCCATCATTCTTGCGGCGGGCTTAGGCCTGCGCCTGCAACTGCCTCCCGAGGCTCAATTCCCGAAGTGCCTGCTGCGCTTCGACGACACGTCGCTCCTCGAGCGGCACCTGCGCGTGCTCGACGCGGCGGGCGTCGACGAGATCGTGCTCGCGCTCGGCTTCCAGTCGGAGAAGGTCGAGGCCGAGCTCGCGCGGCTGAACCGCCGGGCCGAGATCGTGCTCAACCCGCGCTACGACCTCGGCAGCGTGCTGACCGTCCACACGGCGGCCGACGCGCTCACGCGCGGCGGCGACGTGCTGCTGATGGACGCCGACGTGCTCTATGACGAGGCCATCCTGCACGCGCTCGTCGCCGATCCGTCGCGCGCGATCGACCGCCTGCTGATCGACCGCGATTTCGAAGCGGGCGACGAGCCCGTCAAGCTGTGCGTGAAGGACGGCGTGCCGGTCGAGCTGCGCAAGCAGCTCGCCGCGGGTCTCGAATACGACACGATCGGCGAATCGGTCGGCTTCTTCCGCTTCAGCGAAGGCACCGCGCGGCGGCTCGCCGAGATCGTCGCGGGCTACGCCGACGGCGGCCGCGCGAACATGCCGCACGAAGAGGCGGTGCGCGACCTGCTGCTCGAAGGCGGCCGCACGTTCGACATCGCGGACGTGACGGGCTCGCCGTGGATCGAAATCGACTTTCCGGGCGATGTCGCGCGCGCGCGCGACGAAGTCCTGCCGCACATCCAACAACGCACGATAGGGGCCATCCGATGAATGCACGCGAACCGAACTTCACCGAATCGCGCAGCGCGCGGCTGCGGCGGATGCTGACGAGCCCGTCGCTCGAATTCCTGATGGAGGCGCACAACGGCCTGTCCGCGCGCATCGTCCGCGAGGCGGGCTTCAAGGACATCTGGGCGTCGGGGCTCGCGATCTCCGCGCAATTCGGCGTGCGCGACAACAACGAGGCGAGCTGGACACAGGTGGTCGACGTGCTCGAATTCATGGCCGACGCGAGCGACCTGCCGATCCTGCTCGACGGCGACACCGGCTACGGCAACTTCAACAACGTGCGCCGGCTCGTGAGAAAGCTCGAGCAGCGCGGCATCGCCGGCGTGTGCATCGAGGACAAGCAGTTTCCGAAAACCAACAGCTTCATCGACGGCGAGCGCCAGCCGCTCGCCGAGATCGACGAGTTCTGCGGCAAGATCAAGGCCGGCAAGGATTCGCAGAGCGATCCGGATTTCTCGATCGTCGCGCGCGTCGAGGCGCTGATCGCCGGCTGGGGCATGGACGAGGCGCTGCGCCGCGCGAACGCGTATGCGCAGGCCGGCGCCGATGCGATCCTGATCCACAGCAAGCTGTCGCGCCCGGACGAGATCCTGCAGTTCGCGCGAGAATGGAGCGGCCGCGCGCCGCTCGTGATCGTGCCGACCAAGTACTACAGCACGCCGACCGACGTGTTCCGCCAGGCGGGCATCAGCACCGTGATCTGGGCGAACCATCTGATCCGCGCGTCCGCTTCCGCGATGCAGGCGGTCGCCCGCGAAATCCAGGACAGCGAAACGCTCGTCAACGTCGAGGAACGCGTGGCGAGCGTCAACGAGATCTTCCGGCTGCAGGACGCCGACGAATACTCGGCCGCCGAGCGCATCTACCTGTCGTCGAGCGCGCGCGCGTCGAGCGCGGCGCTCGTGCTCGCCGCGAGCCGCGGCAACGGGCTCGAGGCCGTCACCGAGGACAAGCCGAAGGTGATGCTGCCGGTCGCCGGCAAGCCGCTGTTGCGCTGGCTCGTCGACGGCTTCAAGAAGCAGGGCGTGAACGACATCACGGTCGTCGGCGGCTACCGCGCCGATGCGATCGACACGTCCGGCGTGAAGCTCGTCGTCAACGAGCGGCACGCGCAAACGGGCGAGCTCGCGTCGCTCGCCTGCGCGGCCGAGCGTCTGACGGGCGACACCATCATCTCGTACGGCGATCTGCTGTTTCGCAGCTACATCCTGCGCGACCTCGCGGAAAGCGAGGCGCAGTTCAGCGTCGTCGTCGATTCGTCGCAGACGCAGCCGTCGAACCAGAGCGTGCGCGATTTCGCATTCTGCTCGGCCGCCGACGACCGCGGGCTGTTCGGCCAGAAAGCGTACCTGCGCCGCGTGTCGAGCGACGCGAGCGAGGCCGCGCCGCACGGGCGCTGGATCGGCCTGCTGAACGTGCGCGGCGCGGGCGTCGCGCGGCTGAAGGCGATGCTCGGTACGCTCCAGGCGCGCGACGATTTCGATGCGCTCGACCTGCCGGCGCTGCTGAACGCGCTCGTCGACGCGGGCGAGCAGATCGAAGTGCAGTACGTGCACGGCCATTGGCGCGGCGTCAACGATCTCGACGACTTCCGCCGCGCGGGCGACTTCGCGCACGGCCAGACGCCGTACGCGGAGCAGAACGCGGGCAGCGGGAGCGCACGATGATCGAAGCCGCGCAGTTCGTCGAAGCGGCGCGCGCGGCTTCGACTGGTACGCGGGCGTGCCCTGCTCGTATCTGACGCCGTTCATCAATTACGTGCTGCAGGACCCGGCGCTCCATTACGTATCGGCGGCCAACGAAGGCGACGCGGTCGCGCTCGTCGCGGGCGCGACGCTCGGCGGCCGGCGCGGGATCGCGATGATGCAGAACTCGGGGCTCGGCAACGCGGTGAGCCCGCTCACGTCGCTCACGTGGACGTTCAGGCTGCCGCAGCTCCTGATCGTCACGTGGCGCGGCCAGCCGGGCGTGCCCGACGAGCCGCAGCACGCGCTGATGGGCCCGATCACGCCCGCGATGCTCGACACGATGGAAATTCCGTGGGAGACGTTCCCGACGCAGGCCGACGCGATCGGCCCGGCGCTCGATCGCGCGATCGCGCACATGGACGCGACGGGCCGCCCGTACGCGCTCGTGATGCAGAAAGGCAGCGTCGCGCCGCACGCGCTCGAGCATGCCTCGATGCCCGAGCGCCGCGCGCACGCCGCCGCGCGCGTGACGCCCGGCGCGGCCGCGCCTTCGGCATGGCCGACGCGCCATGACGCGCTCGCGCGGATCGTCGCGCGCACGCCGGCCGACTCGACGGTCGTGCTCGCGTCGACGGGCTTCTGCGGCCGCGAGCTGTACGCGCTCGACGATCGCCCGAACCAGCTCTACATGGTCGGCTCGATGGGCTGCGTGACGCCGCTCGCGCTCGGCCTCGCGCTCGCGCGGCCGGACCTGACCGTCGTCGCGCTCGACGGCGACGGCGCCGCGCTGATGCGCATGGGCGCGTTCGCGACGCTCGGCGCGTACGGCCCGCCGAACCTCGTGCATCTGCTGCTCGACAACGGCGCGCATGAATCGACGGGCGGGCAAGCCACGGTGTCGCAATACGTGTCGTTCGCGGGCATCGCGGCCGCATGCGGCTACGCGACGGCGATCGAGGGCGACGATCTCGGCGTGCTCGATGCGGCGCTCGACGCGGCGCGCGCGGGCGAGCAGGCCGTCGAGCACGGCGGCGCGCACTTCGCGCGCCTGTCGATCCGCACGGGCGTGCCCGACGGCCTGCCCCGCCCGACGGTGACGCCCGTCGACGTGAAAACGCGCCTGATGCGCCACATCGGCGCGATGCCGGCCTGACAAGGAGTACGAAGATGCTGTTGCTGAATCCCGGTCCCGTGACGCTGACGGAGCGTGTGCGCCAAAGCCTGCTGCAGCCGGACCTGTGCCACCGCGAAAGCGAATTCTTCGATCTGCAGGACGAGGCGCGCGCGCGGCTCGTCGCCGCGTACGCGCTCGATCCGGCCGAATGGAGCGCGGTGCTGATGACGGGCTCCGGCACGGCCGCGGTCGAGAGCATGATCGCCGCGCTCGTGCCGGAAAACGGCAAGCTGCTCGTGATCGAGAACGGCGTGTACGGCGAGCGGATCACGCAGATCGCGACGCAGTACCGGATCGCGCACGACGTGCTGAAACACGACTGGATGCAGGCGCCGGATCTCGCGCGCGTCGCCGAGAAGCTCGACGCGGATCGCGCGATCACGCATGTCGCGGTGATCCATCACGAAACGACCACGGGCCGCCTGAACGACCTCGACGCGCTCGCCGCCGTGTGCCGCGCGCGCGGCGTGCGCATGCTCGTCGACGGCGTGAGCAGCTTCGGCGCGGAGGCGGTCGATTTCGCGGGCGGCGACATCGACGCGCTCGCCGCGACCGCGAACAAGTGCCTACACGGCGTGCCGGGCGCGGCGTTCGTGATCGTGCGCCGCCGCGCGCTCGCGAGTGCCGCGAGCCGCACCTACTACCTCGATCTCGGCCGGCTCGCGAAGCTGCAGGACGCGCGCAACACGCCGTTCACGCCGTCGGTGCACGCGTACTACGCGCTCGTCGAGGCGCTGCGCGAGTTCGACGAGGCGGGCGGCTGGCGCGCGCGCCACGCGCGCTACGCGGCGCTCGCCGAACAGGTGCGCGCCGGCCTCGCCGCGCGCGGCATGCCGCTCGTGCTGCCGGACGGCGAATCGTCGGTCGTGCTGCGCGCGTACCGGCTGCCCGCCGGCGTCGCGTACGAGCAACTGCACGACGGCCTGAAAGCGCGCGGCTTCGTGATCTACGCGGGCCAGGGCGGGCTGTCGAGCGCGTTGTTCCGCGTGTCGACGATGGGCGCGATCGAGCCCGCGGACGTCGAGCGCCTCCTCGACGGATTCACCGCGCTCGCGCGCTGATCCCGCCCGGCGGCGTCGCGCTCGAATCGCGCGGCGCCGCTTTCCCGGGCCCACGCCCCGCTTTGCTCCCCGCGAAAACGCGCCGCCGCGCGGGCCGCCCGATCGCGCGCCCGAGTCCGCGTCGCGCACGCCGTGCGGCGCGCCTTCAGCGCCCGCGCCCGTATGCGGCCCTGGCGGCATCCTTGCACGGATCGAAGAACCACGCGTGCGCGGCCAGCACTTCATTGGTCAGCGCCGGGCCGGCGAGCGCCGGCGTGCCGACGCCGAACGGCGCGCGCGGATGATATTCGATCGTCAGCTCGACGTGCTTCGCCGCTTCGGCACCACGCAGTTCGGCCAGCACGAGCAGCGCCGCCTCGAAGCCGCCCGTCGCGGGGCCGGCCGTATACAGGTTGCCGTCGATCACGACCTCGCCGCCGCCGACGGGCCGCGCGCCGAGCTCGGCGAGCGCGTCCAGCACATGAAAGTTGGTCGTCGCGCGGCGGCCGTTCAGCAGGCCCGCCGCGCCGAGCAGCAGCACGCCGCCGCAAATGCCGATCACATAGCGCGCGCGGCTCGCCTGCCGGCGCACGAATGCAATCACCTCGTCGTCGGCGATCACGTCGGCCGGCACCGCGCCGACGACGAACGCGTCGAGCTCGTCCGGACAATCGGCGAAGGTCGTCGTCGCCGCGATCGGAAACGGCGGCAGCGCGGAGATCGGCTCGCGCGTCTTCCAAAGCAGGTGCAGTTCGGATTGCGGCGCGAAGCCGAACACGGCGTGCGCGCCGAACAGATCCATCACGGCAACGCCGGGCGCGAGGAGAAAGCCGGTTTTCAGGGGGCGTCGTGCGGTGGCAGACATCGGTCGTCCTTTTCGAAAATGATGATGAAACGCGAAATGCACGGGGCGACGGCGCGCATCGCCCCGCACGACAATCAGCGTAGCGCGCGACCGATTGGCGCTTATGCCAAACTGGTTGCAGTTTCCGCCAACGCCTGAACCATGCGCCTGATCGTCTACATCCTCGTCTTTCCGGACCTGAATCTCCTCGACCTGTCGGGGCCGCTGCAGGTGCTGTCGAGCGCCAACGAGCTCTCGCGCGAAGCCGGCGCGGACGCGCCGTACGACATCCGCGTCGTCGCGCGCGGCGGGCGCAGCGTGCGAACCTCGACGGGCATCTCGCTGTCGACGCAGCCGCTCGCGCCCATCGACGCGCCGGCGGATACGGTGATCGTCGCGGGCGGCGCCGGCGTGGACGCGGCCGCGCGCTGCGCGGACACGCTCGCGTGGCTGCGCGCGCACGCGCGGCAGGCGCGGCGCGTGGTGTCGATCTGCAACGGCGCGTTCCTGCTCGCCGCGTGCGGGCTGCTCGACGGCCGCCGCGCGGTCACGCACTGGCAATGCTGCGACGCGCTCGCGCGACGCCATCCCCGGGTGCGCGTCGAGCATGCGCCGATCTTCGTGCAGGACGGCCCGATCTGGACGTCCGCGGGCGTCACGGCCGGCATCGATCTGTGTCTGCGCCTCGTCTCGAACGACTGCGGCCATACGCTCGCGCTCGCACTCGCGCGGTATCTCGTGGTGTTCCTCGTGCGGCCCGGCAGTCAGGCGCAATTCAGCGAATCGATCGAGATGCAGAGCGCGTCCGGGCAGTTCGCCGATCTCCATGCGTGGATTCGCCGCCACTTGCGCGCCGACCTGTCGGTGCCGACGCTCGCCGCTCGCGTCAACATGAGCGAGCGCAGCTTCGTGCGCCATTACCGGAACGCGTTCGGCACGACGCCCGCGAAGGCGGTCGAGCGCATCCGCGTCGAGACCGCGCGCAACCTGCTCGGCGAAACCGCGCTGCCCGTCAAGCAGATCGCGCAGCGCTGCGGATTCGGCAGCGTCGCGACGCTGCGCAGGAGCTTCGCGCGCGCGTTCGATACGTCGCTGCACGAGTATCGCGAGCGGTTTCGCCAAGCGTGACGCGCGGCACGGCGCGTGGCGTGCACCCCGATCGATCGGACCTCGAAGCGATGCACGGCGCGGCGCGCCAGCGAACGCCCGCGGCCGCGCCGCGCGCCGGCGCATCCGGCCCGCGGGCTGCGCAACTGCGCGCTCGCCGCGATGGACAGCGCATCATGCTTAGGTTAGCGTAACGATCGATCCCGTCGCGGCGCGCGTCGCGCGCGGCGCCCAGCCTTCCGCCTATTGCGCTGTTTTCATGACGTCGACCTTACAATCCCGTCTGCCCGGCCTCGTGCGCAATGCGTTGCGCCCGGTGCTCGATCCCTATCGCCGCTACCGGCATGCGAAGCTGATCCATGCGGCGCGCGTCGCGCTGAGCGTGCTCGCGTCGATCGCGCTGACGACCGGCCTGCACGTTCCGCACGGCGAATGGGCGACGATCACGGTGCTGATCGTGATCGGCGGGCTCCAGCATCACGGCAACATCCGCAAGAAGGCCGCCGAGCGCGCGCTCGGCACGCTGATCGGCGCGATCGCCGGCCTCTCGCTGATCCTGCTGCAGACCACCGTGCACCTGTCGCCGCTCACGTTTCTCGTGATGAGCGTCGCGTGCGGCCTCTGCGCGTATCACGCGATCGGCAAGGCCGGCTACATCGCGCTGCTGTCCGCGATCACGATGGTGATCGTCGCGGGCCACGGCGATAACGAGATCGCCGACGGCCTCTGGCGCGCGGTCAACGTGCTGGTCGGCATCGTGATCGCGCTCGCGTTCTCGTTCGCGCTGCCGCTGTATGCGACCTACTCGTGGCGCTACAAGCTCGCCGATGCGCTGCGCGGCTGCGCGGCCGTCCATGCACGCATCGCGGGCGAGCGCTACGTGAGCGACAACGAGCGCCTGAAGGACATGGCCGCGCTCAACGCGCTGCTCGTGCAACTGCGTTCGCTGATGCCGTCGGTATCGAAGGAAATCTCCGTTTCGATGCCGCAGCTCGAGGCGATTCAGCGGAGCCTGCGGCTGTGCATGAGCGCGCTCGAGATCCTGTCGAGCCGGCAACCCGGCGAGGACGACGCCGCCGGCAGACGCTTCGTCCAGATCCAGATGAAGGCGGACAACCGGCGGATCCAGGAGATGCTCGTCGGCGCGGCGCGCGCGCTGAAGTTCGGCACGCCGGGCCGGCTCGGCCCGCTGCACGGGCCGGCCGCGGCGGTCGGCGAGAACGTGCCGCCCGCGGACTTGTCCGGCTATGTCTCGCTGACGGCGAAACTCTCGCACGAGATCGAACAGCTCAGGC
Organism: Burkholderia mallei ATCC 23344; assembly: GCF_000011705.1. Classification (NCBI taxonomy): domain Bacteria; kingdom Pseudomonadati; phylum Pseudomonadota; class Betaproteobacteria; order Burkholderiales; family Burkholderiaceae; genus Burkholderia; species Burkholderia mallei. The sequence goes on from NC_006349.2 coordinate 1,937,850, forward strand.
AGCGCCTGCGCGACACCGCGCCGCAATGGAATATCTGAGCCTCCGCGCGTCGCGCGACAGCGGCGGCACGCGCCGATGGCGCGCGGCGCGAAGCGCCCGCGCGGGCGCCGGAAGCACGGTGCGTCGCCGCGCCGATCGCGGTGACGGCGAGCGGGCAGCCGGGCAGCCGATCGTGAAGAAGCTCGGCGGGCTCGCGGGCCCGCCCGGCGATTCGCGTTGCCGATCGTCCGCCCCGCGCCGCGAGCATCGCCGGCAATGCCGGCAGGATCACGCCGCTCGCGGCAGGAAGCGGCGGCCGTGCAAGGCATCCGCTCTCGGGCGCGATCGCGAACAGCGGCAGGCCGACGCCGCTCAACCGCGCCGACCGTTCACGCCGCGCGTTCGCACGAGCATGACGACGGCCATGAACGCCGCGCTCGATGCGGCGGTGACGACGGCCATCGGCCGCGCGGAGCCGTCGGACAGCCGGCTCAGCATCCCGCCGCACCCGGCCGTCATCGCCATCTGAATGAAGAAGAACAATCCGGAAGCGGTGCCCGCGAGCTTCGCGAACGGCTGCAGCACCGCGAACTGGCACGCCGGGATCGAAACGCCGACCGACACCATGACGACGAACATCGGCAACGCGATCGACCAGACGCTCGGCGGCGCGACCGACGTCCCGATCCACAGCGCGGCCGCGCCGACTAGATTGACGAAGGCGGCCGACGCGATGATCGCATCGATTCCGAACCGGCCGCTCGCCCGGCGAAACACGCTCGAGCCGATCAGGTAGCCGAGCACCGTGATCCCGAATATCGCCGCATAGACAGCGCCGGAGGCGCGAAGCGTGCGTTGAAACAGCGCAGACGATTCGGCGATGAACGGAAAATACGTGCAATAGACGAAGCCGATCGCGAGTGAGTAACGCACGAACCGGCGGTCGCGAAGCAGCGACAGGTAAGTCTTCGCCAGGCCCGCGCCGCGTTCGCTCGCCGCCGCGCGCACGCGGGTCTCCGGCAGAAAGCGATGCACCATCAGCGCGGCGGCGCCGCCGCCGAACGCGAGCAACGCGAAAACGCCGCGCCAGCCGAGCCACTGCGCGACGACGTGGCCGGCAAGCGGCGCGACGACGGGCGACAACGCCATGCCCGCCGATATCCGGCTGAGCATCGCCGCTTGCATCGCCGTACCGAAGCGTTCGCGGACGATCACGCGGCCGATCACGGTGCCGCAGCAGCCGCCCAGCGCCTGGCCGATCCGCGCGACGACGATGCCCTGAACGCTCGTCGCCGTCGCGCATGCGACGCTCGCGCCGAGATACACGAGCATGCCGGCGAGCAGCACCGGCCTGCGCCCGTAACGGTCGGACAACGGCCCGGATAGCAGCATCGACAGTGCGTAGCCGGCCATGTACATCGTGAGCGTCAGTTGCATCTGCGCGTCGGTGCCGTGAAGCGCGTCCGCCATCGCGGGCAGCGACGGCAGATATGCGTCGATCGTCATGCGCGGCAAGCAGACGACGAGCATCAGCAGGCTTAGCCAGCCCCGGTCGGACAATGTGTTTGTTTCGGTCGTGTTCATTCGGCGAGGTTCTCGCGGCCTGGATCGATTGGCGCAAGCCGGAATCTAAACGCAATGTGGTATAAGCCGAAGAACCACTTGTTCGAATGTTGAATAGACCACTATGGCGCGAGGAAAAACCGCGATCCCGCTCGACTTGCCGCGCCCGCCCGGCTTGTCCGTTCGCCGCGCGCAATCGAAACAGGACTGCATCGGCGACGCGCTGCGCGACGCGATCCTGCGCAAGCTGCTGCCGGGCGGCAGCCCGCTGCCGTCCACCCGAACGCTCGCCGCGCGATGGGGCGTCGCGCGCGGCACGGTGGAAGCCGCGTTCGACCGCCTCTGCGCGGAAGGCTACATCGCCCGCGCGCACGGCTCGGGCACGCGCGTGAGCGCCGTCGTCCCCGACGCCTACCTGTCGCCGGCGCGGCATCCTGCGAAGCCCGCGCCCCATGCGCGCGGCAAGCCTGCCGACGCGCTCGCGCGCGAGCGCGCGGCCGAAGCGGACGGTTCGGTCCGCGCCGGCGTGCCGTTCGTCGCGCGGCTGGCCGATCCGGGCCTGCTGCCGATGCGAACCTGGAAGCGGCACATCGGCATTGGCCTGTCCGAAGCGACGCACGCCGCGCTCTGCGCGCTGCCCCCGCAAGGCGCCGAGCCGCTGCGCGCGCGGATCGCCGACTATCTCGGCCAATATCGCGGCATCGCATGCGACGCGGCCGACATCTTCATCACGACCGGCATCCGGCATTCGCTCGATCTGATCGCCCGCACGATCGCCGGCAGCGGCAGCCGGATCGCGATCGAGGACCCCGGCTACCGCACCGCGCGGCGAATTTTCGAGCTGGCCGGCGCCGAATCGATCAGCGTTGCGGTCGGCCCGGAAGGCATCGACACCCACGCATTGAGCGCGCATCGCCGCGTCGCTGCCGCGTATGTGACACCCGCGCATCAGTCGCCGCTCGGCGTGACGATGTCGATCTCGCGGCGTCTCGACCTGCTCGATTGGGCACACGCGCGGCGCACGTGGGTGATCGAGGACGACTACGACGGGGAGTTCGGCTATCAGTCAGCGCCGCTGCCCGCGCTGAAATCACTCGACGTGCGCGAACGCGTGATCTACTGCGGCTCGTTCAACAAGACGCTGTTTTCGGGGCTTCGCGTCGGCTTCATGGTGGTGCCGGCGGCGCTACGCGCGCCGATATCGGCGCTCGTGCAGGCCGTCGGGCGCCCGGTGGGCACGACCGAGCAGCTCGCGCTGGCGAGTTTCATCGGCAGCGGCGATTTCGCGAAGCATCTGCGCACGAGCCGCCACGCGTACCTGCAACGCCGCGATGCGGTGCTCGAGCAGCTTCGCCGGTACGCCGACGGCCAGTATGCGATTTCCGGCGAACACACCGGGTTTCATTTCGTGCTGTGGCTCGGGCGCGGAATCGACGAACGCACGTTCGCCGAGGAAGCGGCGAACATCGGTCTCGCGCTCGAGCCGCTGCGCGCGTTCTGCACGCAAGCGGCGCTGCCCGCAGGCGTCGTCGTCGGCTATTCGGCGCTGAGCGTCGCGCAAGCGCGCTACGCGGGGAAAAAGCTCGGACAACTGCTCGCCGGTGTGCGGCGCGACGCCGCCGCGTGAGCGTTCGAGTGTGTCGCGAGCGGCGTGTTCGGTGTTCGGTGTTCTGCGTTCAAGCGTCCGATGTCGGATGCCCGACGTCCAACGTTTCAACGATCACTCATCGCTCGCATCGAGCGACATCTCGTCTCGCCCCCACGCGCAATATCCGGCGCGACATGCGCAACGGCCGCGCGCCGTCCTCGAACAGTCAGGACGCCGAATCGAGCGGCTCCACCGTCACGCCGACCGTCAGCACCTGATCGGCCCCGCCGCCGCGAATGACGCCGCGCAACGGCGTCACGTCCGCGTAGTCGCGGCCGATCGACAACATCACGTAATCGTCGCCGGGCGCGCGATCGTTGGTCGGATCGAGCGGCAGCCAGCCACCGTCCTCGGGCCACGCGGGATCGTAGACCTCGACCCACGCATGCGATGCGTCCGCGCCGATCAATCGCGGCTGCCCGGGCGGCGGCTGCGTCAGCAGATAGCCGCTCACGTAGCGCGCGGCAAGCCCGAGCGAGCGCAGCGCGCCGATCATCACGTGCGCGAAATCCTGGCACACGCCCTGGCGCAGCGCGAGCGCATCGAGCACGGTCGTGCCGACGTCGGTGCTGTTCGGCGCATACGCGAAATCCGCGTGGATGCGGCGCATCAGCTCCCACGCGGCCTGCACGAGCGGCCGGCCCGGCGTGAAGCTCGCCGCCGCATAGGCGGCGAGATCGGAGTGGCATGCGACGTGCGGCGAAGCGAACACGAATTCGCTCGCCGGATCGAACGGGCGGCCGGCACGAAACGTCAGGCGCTCACGCACCGCTTCCCACGCGCTCGCGCAGCCGTCGCGCGGCGCGGCGACGGCGGGCGGCGGCTCGCCGCGCTTGCCCGCCGCCAGCGCGGGCGGCGTGACGCGCACGACGCTGCGGCTGCGCACGAACAGCTCCTCGTGCGGCTGGTTGAGCGCGAACGAAGCGCGCTCGTTGCCGAACGAATCGATGTCGACGACGAGCCCTTCCGCGCGCGGCTCGATCTCGAGCGAGAACTCGATCACGCGCTGCCGCGGCGTCTCGAGCGGGCGCAGACGCGCCTGATGCTGCGCGGATTCGACGCGCGCCGCGTATCGATAGCGCGTATCATGCGTGACGCGCAGCAGCGCGCCGCGCGCCGGCTCCCCGCGCGCGGCCGCCTTGCGCGCGCGCGCCTTCGCGTTCGCCTGCGGCCGCGTCGTCATCCCCATAGCGACCTGCCCGCATCGCGCACGTGGCTGAAATAGCGCTCGCCGATCCGGTTCGACACGTCCCACGCCGCCTTGCCGCACGCTTGCAGGCGCGCGAGCAGCGCCGCATGCCGGCCGTCGCCGTCCGTCTCGCACAGCACGTGCAGCGGCCAGCCGGCGATGTCCGGAATCCCGTCGGCGAGTTCCGACAGCGCGTAGCCCTCGCTGCGCTCGACCTTCGACAGCCGGCCCCGCAACGCCTGCGCGACCCACGCGAGCGAACGCGGATTATCGGTGTCGAGCACGACGAGCGACAGCAGCGGCGCAACGTCGAAGCAGCGCTGGAAACGCGAGCGGAACGTGATGCCGCTGTCGAACAGTTCGAGCACGAGCTCGAAGCCTTCCTGCTTGTGGATCGCGCCGCCGTCGAACGCATGGCCGAGCACGCCGCACAGGAACTCGAGCCGATCGATCTGGCGGCCGATCGACAGCAGACGCCAGCCGTCGTCGCGCGTCATGTTGTCGGTCTGTGCGCCGGTGATCGCCGACAGCAGCAGATTCAGCCGCTCGAGGCGCTGCAGCGCGTCGTTGCCGAGTTGCTCCTCGGGCTCGGCATCGTCGCCGCCTTCGTCGAACAGTTGCGTCGCCTCGTCGATCAGGCGCCACTGCTCGCGCGACAACCGCTCGCGTATCGCCGCCGCCGCGCCACGCATCCCGAACAGGCACGATGCGATTCCCGTCGAGCGGTCCGCGCGAGGCGTGAGCGAGCGCGTCAGCGCCTGCTGGAACGCGCGCGGCGCGTCGACGGCCGGCGGCGCGTCGGCGGGCAGCAGGCCGTTGTCGCGGCACAGCGCGTCGAGCACATGCAGATGGACAGGCGTCTCGACATCGTCCTCGCCGCGCAGCCGCTCGAGCGCCGCGCGCGCGAGCCGCGTCAGGTTCGTCGCACGCTCCGTGTAGCGGCCAAGCCAGAACAGGTTCTCGGCCGCGCGGCTCGCGATCGCGCGCGATCGCTCCTGCAAGTCGTCCGGGCCCAGGTGCGTCTGCAACAGCGTGGTCGGATCGACCGCGCCTTCGGTCATCACCCAGGTGTCGACGCTGCTGCCGCCGTGCGGCATCGGCGCGTTGAACAGCTCGTCGCGCGTGCCGACCCGCGCAAGGCCGCCCGGCAGCACGCGCCATGAGCGCGCGCCGTCCGCGAGCGCGAACACGCGAAGCAGCAACGGCCGCGGCACGATCCGCGCGCCGCCGTCACCCATGCCCGCGCCGGCCGCCCAGGTAGGCGCCTGCGATAGCGGCAGGTCCGCCTGAATCGTGTAATGCGCGGGCTGCGCGGCGATCCGCGCGCGCCAATCGGCGAGCTGCCGGGGCGAAAGCCGCGCGCCGATCACCGGCTCGAACGCGCCGCCCGCCTGCACGCTCGCGGGGAACGTCGGCTTCACGATGCCGCGCGCGAGCAGCGGCAGCGCCTCGTCGCACGCCGCCTGCTCGCCGCACCACCACGAATGCACCGCGGGCAGCGTCAGCGTCTCGTCGAGCAGGGCCTGCGCGAGGCGCGGCAAGAAGCCGAGAATGCCGGGCGATTCGAGAAAGCCCGAGCCCGGCAGGTTCGCGAGCAGCACGTTGCCCGCGCGCACCGCCTGCATCAGCCCCGGCACGCCGAGCAGCGAATCCGGGCGCAGCTCGAGCGGATCGAGCCATTCGTCGTCGACGCGCCGCAGGATTCCATGCACCGGTTCGAGCCCGCGCAGCGTCTTCAGATAGACGCGCTGGTCGCGCGCGGTCAGGTCGCCGCCTTCGACGAGCGTGAGGCCCAGGTAGCGCGCGAGGTATGCATGCTCGAAATAGGTCGCCGCATGCGGGCCCGGCGTCAGCAGCACGATGCGCGAGTTCTTCCGCGCGGGGCTCAGCGCCTGCATGCTCTGCAGCAGCGCGCGATAGCTCGCCGCGAGCCGCTGCACGTGCAGGCCGCGAAACGCGCGCGGAAAGAGCCTCGACACGATCAGCCGGTTCTCCAGCAGATAGCCGAGCCCCGCCGGGCCCTGCGTGTGCTGCGCCATCAGCCGCCACGCGCCGTCCGGCCCGCGCGCGAGATCGAACGCGGCGACGTGCAGCCACGTGCCGCCCGGCGCTTGCGCGCCGCACATCGGCCGCAGATAGCCCGGATGCCCGGTGACGAGCGCGGGCGGCAACAGCCCGCGGCGCAGGATCGTCTGTTCTCCGTAGAGATCGGCGAGGATCGCATTGCTCAGGCGCACGCGCTGCAGCACGCCCCGCTCGATCGCCGCCCAGTCGTCGGGCGCGATGATGAGCGGCAGCAGGTCGAGCGACCAGGGCCGCACCGCGCCGCCGCCCGCCGCGCGCTCGTGCGGATGATAGGCGAGCCCGTTCTCGCGCATCCGGCGCTGCAGCGCGTCGGCGCGGCGGTCGAGATCGGCGAAGCCGACACTGCCGAGCTGCGTGAAGAATGCGCGCCACGCGGGCGCGAGAGACGCGCTCGACAACGCAGCCGCGCCGCCGCGCAACTCGTCGTAACGGCCCGTGACCGCAGGCGCGGCGAGCGCCGCGCCGAACTCGGCCGCGTCCTGCTGCGAACCCGTATCGAATAGCGTCTGCATCGCGTCGGCGGTCAGATCGTCGTCAGAGGAAAGTGAAAGCACGATTCGATTCTTCAAGGACGGCGGCGCCGAGCCGCCGGGGCGGCGCACGCCGCCCGTCGATGTCGAATCCTAACATTGCCGCACGCCGCAAGCGCGACGTCGCCCGCTCGACGCGCGACGCATCGGTCCCGCCGCCGGCGCGGCCGCCGCGGTTGGGCGACGAGCATGGCCGCCGCGCCGCGTCCGCTCACCCATGCCGCAAATCCAGCGTGAACGGAAATTCGCGGCCCGGCGCGGCCGGCTCGACCGTCATCGCGCCCGGCGTGTGCCCCATCGACACGAAGCGCGCGAGCCGCCGGCTCTCGGCTTCGTAAGCGTTCACGGGGAACGTGTCGTAGTGGCGCCCGCCCGGATGCGCGACGTGATACCGGCAGCCGCCGAGCGAGCGCCGCATCCATGTATCGACGATGTCGAACGTGAGCGGCGCGTGTACGCCGATCGTCGGATGCAGCGCCGAAGGCGGCGCCCATGCCTTGTAGCGGACGCCCGCGACGTACTCGCCGGCGGTGCCCGTCGGCTGCAGCGGCAGCGCGCGGCCGTTGACGGTCACGACGTAGCGGCTGTCGTTCAGCCCGCTCACCCGGACTTCGAGCCGCTCGAGCGACGAATCGACGTAGCGCACGGTGCCGCCGATCGCCCCCTCCTCGCCCATCACGTGCCACGGCTCGAGCGCGCCGCGCAGCGCGAGCGCGACGCCGCGCGCGGCGATCTGCCCGAACAGCGGAAAACGGAATTCGAAGTGCGGCGCGAACCACGCCGCGTCGAACCCGAAGCCCGCTTCGCGCAGCTCGGTCAGCACGTCGTCGAAATCCATCCTGACGAAGCTCGGCAGCAGGAAGCGATCGTGCAGCGCGGTGCCCCAGCGCGCGAGCGGCGCCGTGTACGGCACGCGCCAGAAGCGCGCGATCAGCGCGCGCAACAGCAATTGCTGGACGATGCTCATTCGCGCGTGCGGCGGCATTTCGAACGCGCGCAGCTCGAGCAGGCCGAGGCGCCCCGTCGCCGAATCCGGCGAATAGAGCTTGTCGATGCAGAATTCGCTGCGATGCGTGTTTCCCGTCACGTCGATCAGCAGATTGCGCAGCACGCGATCGACGAGCCACGGCGGCATGTCCTCGCCCGCGCGCAGCGTGTTGCGGCGAAGCTCGGCGAACGCGATATCGAGTTCGTAGACCTGATCGTCGCGCGCCTCGTCGACGCGCGGCGCCTGGCTCGTCGGGCCGATGAAGAGCCCCGAGAACAGGTAGGACAGCGACGGATGATTGTGCCAATACGCGATCAGGCTCGCGAGCAGATCGGGACGGCGCAGGAACGGGCTGTCGGCGGGCGTCGCGCCGCCGAGCACGAAGTGATTGCCGCCGCCCGTGCCGACATGCCGGCCGTCGACCATGAACTTCTCGCTCGACAGCCGCGATCGATACGCGGCGTCGTACAGGAATTCGGTGTGCTGAACGAGCTCGTCGAAATCGTGCGCGGGATGGATGTTCACTTCGATCACACCGGGATCGGGTGTCACCTGCAGCATCTTCAGCCGCGCGTCGCGCGGCGGCGGGTAGCCTTCGAGCACGAGCTTCGCGTCGAGCGATTCGGCGGTCAGCTCGATCGCGGCCAACAGGTCGAGATAGTCTTCGAGCGCGGCGATCGGCGGCATGAACACGTAGAGCACGCCGCCGCGTGCCTCGACGCACAGCGCGGTGCGCGTGATCCACCCGGCGGACTCGAAGCGCTGCGGGAAGCGCGCGGCCTCGGCCTCGCCCGCCGGCCGCGCGAACGCGCGTTCGCCGGCGCGCGCCTGCATCACGGGCCGCGCGGGCGCGTCGGCGTCGCGCGCCGCCGCGCCCGGATCGCGAGGTGCGCCGAAGCCGCCGCCGACATGGCGCGCGCGCAGCGCATCCGCATCGGGCAACGCGTCGCGCGGCGCGAACGGATCACGCTCGACGAGATATGGATAGTCGCCGCGGCTCGCCCACGGCAGCGAATCGAGCGGCAGGCGATAGCCCATCGGCGAATCGCCCGGCACGAGATACATCCGCTCATCGCGGAAGAACCACGGGCCCGTCTCCCAGCGCGGCCCCGCGAGCGCCGGATTCGGCGCGAGCGGCTTGAGCGGCAGCACGTAGCCGATCACGCTGTCCAACTGCTGCGAGAACACCCTGCGCAGACGCGCACGCTCGAGCTCGTCGTCGAGCCGCGCGTCGAACGGATCGACGTTCACGGGTAGCCGCCGCTCGCGCCACAGGTAATACCAGACGTCTTCGTAGCCCGGCGTCACGTAATCGCCCGCGAGCCCGAGACGCGCCGCGAGCGCGCGAATGAAGCGCTCGGCGTCGGCGCTCGTGTACGCGGACGGTTCGCGCTCGTCGGCGAAGCGCGCCGGATCGCGCCAGACGGGCTGGCCGTCCGCGCGCCAGAATATCGACAGTGCCCAGCGCGGCAGTTGCTCGCCCGGATACCACTTGCCCTGACCGAAGTGCAGGAAGCCGCCCACGCCGTACTCCGCGCGCAGCTTCTGCACGAGCGACGTCGCATGGCCGCGCTTCGTCGGCCCCAGCGCATCGGTGTTCCATTCCGCGCCGTCGCAATCGTCGATCGACACGAACGTCGGCTCGCCGCCCTGCGTGAGGCGCACGTCGCCCGCGTTCAAAGCGGCGTCGACCTGCGCGCCGAGCCGCAGCACGCGCTGCCACGCTTCGTCCGTATACGGCTTCGTCACGCGCGGCGATTCGTAGATTCGCGTCACGCGCATCTCGTGCTCGAACTCGACCTCGCATTCGTCGACGAGCCCCTCGACGGGCGCGGCGCTCGTCGGCTGCGGCGTCGCGGCAAGCGGAATATGCCCTTCGCCCGCGAGCAGCCCCGATGTCGGATCGAAACCGATCCAGCCCGCGCCCGGCAGATACACTTCGCACCACGCGTGCAGATCGGTGAAGTCGGCCTCGGCGCCGCTCGGGCCGTCGAGCGATTTCACGTCGGGCGTCAACTGGATCAGATAGCCGGACACGAAGCGTGCGGCGAGGCCGAGGTGACGGCACAGCTGCACGAGCAACCAGCCGCTGTCGCGGCACGAGCCCGATGCGAGCGCAAGCGTCTGCTCGGGCGTCTGCACGCCCGGCTCGAGCCGCACGACGTAGCGGATGTCGTGCTGCAACCGCCGGTTCAGCGCGACGAGAAAGTCGACGGTGCCCGCCGGCGCGCGATCGATCGATTCGATATACGAACGAAACGCGTCGCAGGCGCCCGTGGCGGAATCGCACGCGAGATACGGCGCGAGCTCGCGGCGCAGTGCGTCGCCATAGTCGAACGGAAAGGTCTGCGCGTGCTCTTCCAGGAAAAAATCGAATGGGTTGTAGACCGACATCTCGGCGACGAGGTCGATCGCGATCTCGAGCGTGCGCGTGCGCTCGGGAAACACGAGCCGCGCCATGTAGTTCGCGAACGGATCCTGCTGCCAGTTGACGAAGTGCTGCGCGGGCTCGACCTTCATCGAGTACGACAGGACAGGCGTGCGGCAATGCGGCGCGGGGCGCAGGCGCACGATCTGCGGGCCGAGCCGGACGAGCCGGTCGTAGCGGTAGCGGGTGACGTGGTGAAGCGCGACGTGAATGGACATGACGTGGGCCGTTCGGTGCGGTTGCGGGGACGTTCACGATGCGGCGCGCGGCGGCGCGGCGTGCGGCGAAAGGCTGCGCGCGGCGGCATCGCGCGCCGCACGCCGCCGTTGGCCGTGCCGTCCTGCGCCGCGCGCATCAGACGAGTTCCGGGGACTGGATCACGCTGATCTCGACGCCGAGCGGCTGCGCGCCCGGGCCGTACACCGGCATCGCGTCGCGATAGTCGAGACCCGCCGCGATGCGTACGTAGCGCTCGTCCGGGCAGCGGTTCATGAACGGATCGAAGCCGACCCAGCCGAGCCCTTCGACGTATGCCTCGGCCCACGCGTGGCCCGATTGCGGCTGCGTCGCGACCGCGGCCTCCTGCATCGCGACGCCCGTGCGGCGCGACGCATCGTCGGGCGCCGCGGGCGCGCTGTGCGCGTCGTGCGCGCCGCGCCGCACCTGCATCGCCTGTTGCGCGACGCCGCTCGCCTGATGGAGCGCCTCCGCGATCCGCTGCATCGAGCCGTCCGTCAACAGATAGCCGGACACGTAGCGCGCCGGAATCCGCAGCGCGCGCGCCGCCGCGACGAACACGTGCGCATGATCGCGGCTCGTGCCGGCACCGCTTCGCAGCGCGGCCTCCGCGTCGCGCGGCGCGGTCTGCGCGCGCGGCTCGTAGGCGACGCGGCCGTGCACCTCGGTCATCAGCCAGTGCAGCGCGTCGAGGCTCTTGTGCTCGATCGGCAGCGCCTCGGCGAGCGCGCGGATCGCCTCGCCCGCGCGCGTCAGATCGGTCGTGCGCTCGTGGATCCAGGGCGGCGCATACGCATCGATATGGCCGAGAATGCCGGCGCGATCCTGCGTCTCGACGACGCCCGCCGCGACGATCGCGAACTCCGGCTTGTCGCGCTCGTGCCGCACGAGATCGACGCGATTGCCGAGGCCGTCCGCGTAAGTGAGCGTCGGCTCGACGCCGTCGATCGTCACCTGCCACGCGCGCACGGTCTGGCTCGGGCCGCTTTGCGGCCGCAGCCGCAGACGCTGCAGCACATGCGGCGCGTGTTCGTCGAATCGGAAGCGCGAGATGTGGCGGATGGCAAGGCGCATGTCTGACCTCAATCGAAGTTGTAGGCTTGGGCGATTTCGAGACCGAGACTGTTGTTCTTGGCGATGAAATCCGTCAGAAACTCGTGCAGCCCGCTCTTGAAGACACGTTCGACGGTGTTGTCCTCGAGCGACTGCTTGATTTTGGCGGCGGTCTCGTGACAACCGTGCGTGACGCCGTAATCCTTCGCGAGATGCTCGAGGCTCGACACGACGCGCCCGTAGCAGTAGCGCAGCGAGCGCGGCATGCGCCCGTTGAGGATCAGATAGTCGGCGATGTTCATCGGCTTGTACTGGACATCGTAGACCCAGCGGTACGAACGGTGCGCGGCGACGCAGCGCAGGATCGATTCCCACTGGTAGTTGTCGAGAATCGTGCCGACGTGCGACACCGACGGCAGCAGCAGGTGATATTTGACGTCGAGGATCCGCGCCGTGTTGTCCGCACGCTCGACGAACGCGCCGATCTGCGCGAAATTGAAGATCTCGTTGCGCAGCATCGTGCTGTAGAAGCTGCCGAGGATCAGCGCGGTCTCGCGCTTGATCTCGTCGAGGATCGCCGGCAGCGCGCTCGCGCGGATCGGCTGCGCGAGCGCGCGCCGGATCGCGAGCCACGCGCCGTTCACGCTCTCCCACGCCTCGCGCGTGAGCGCGGTGCGCACCATCCGCGCATTCGAGCGCGCGCATTCGATGCACGACAGCACGCTCGACGGGTTGTCGCGATCGCGCAGCAGATAGTCGGAGACCGTGTCCGCCGCATATGTTTCGTACTTCTGCCGATAGCCGTCGTCCGCGCCCGAGCTGACGAGCACCGACGACCATTCCGCCGGCGCGTCCGACGTGCGCGTGAGCGCCATCCGCAATCCGGCGTCGACGATGCGCGCGGTGTTTTCCGCGCGCTCGATATAGCGGTACATCCAGTAAAGACCGCTTGCTGTGCGTCCGAGAAGCATGTTTGCCGTCCACTCCGATCGTTGTTCGGTGCGGCGCGCGCGAACGCGTCGCGAGCATGCACGCGTTCGCGCGAGCGCCGCCGTGCGCGTGCGCTCAGTCGGCGAGCACCCAGGTGTCCTTGGTGCCGCCGCCCTGACTGGAATTGACGACGAGCGAACCCTCCTTCAGCGCGACCCGCGTGAGGCCGCCCGGCGTGATGCGGATCCGGTCGGACACGAGCACGAACGGCCGCAGGTCGACGTGGCGCGGCGCGAGCCCCCGCTCGGTCAGGATCGGCGTCGTCGACAGCGCGAGCGTCGGCTGCGCGATGTAGTTCGACGGCTTCGCGCGCAGCTTCGCCGCGAACGCGTCGCGCTCGGCTTTCGATGCCGCGGGACCGACGAGCATCCCGTAGCCGCCCGAGCCGTGCACCTCCTTCACGACGAGCTCCTCCAGATGCGCGAGCACGTACTCGAGGCTGTCGGCTTCCGCGCAGCGCCACGTCGGCACGTTCTCGAGCATCGCGCGGCGGCCCGTGTAGAACTCGACGATCTCCGGCATGTACGAGTAGATCGCCTTGTCGTCGGCGATGCCGGTGCCGGGCGCGTTGGCGATCGTCACGTTGCCCGCACGGTAGACGTCCATGATGCCGGCCACGCCCAGCACCGAATCCGGCCGGAACGTGAGCGGATCGAGAAACGCGTCGTCGAGGCGGCGGTACAGCACGTCGATCGGCCGAAAGCCTTCGGTCGTGCGCATCGCGACGCGATCGCCGATCACCTGCAGATCGCTGCCCTCGACGAGATGCACGCCCATCTGATCGGCGAGGAACGCATGCTCGTAGTACGCGGAGTTGTGAATGCCGGGCGTGAGCACCGCGACGGTCGGATTGTCGGCGTTGCCGCCGGGAGGGCAGACGGCCGCGAGCGACTGGCGCAGCAACTGCGGATACGTCTCGACGGGCCGCACCTTCACCTGCTGGAACAGCTCGGGAAAGAGCTGCATCATCGTCTCGCGGTTCTCGAGCATATACGACACACCGGACGGCGTGCGCGCGTTGTCCTCGAGCACGTAGAACTGATTTTCAGCGGTCCGTACGATGTCCACGCCGATGATGTGCGTGTAAACGTTTCCGGGCGGCCGGAAGTCGATCATTTCCGGCAGGAACGCATCGTTGTGCGCGATCAGATGCTTCGGCACGATCCCCGCGCGCACGATCTCCTGGCGGTGATAGATGTCGTCGAGGAACGCGTTGAGCGCCATCACGCGCTGCTCGATTCCCTGCGACAGCCGGTTCCATTCGCTACCCGAAATGATTCTCGGCACGATGTCGAACGGAATCAGCCGCTCGGCGGCCTCGGCGTCGCCATACACGGCGAACGTGATGCCGGTCTTGCGGAACACGCCTTCGGCGTCGTGCGCCTTCTGCGCGAGGCTCGCGGGATCCTGCGTGTCCAGCCATTGCTTCAAGCGCTCATACGGCGCTCGTACGGTATCGCCGGGTTGCAGCATTTCGTCGAACGGCTTCATCGAAAATTCTCCATCCATCATTCACTCGGCCTCTGTCCATGCCGAACCGGCGCAATGACTCATGAGCAAAGAGCGTGCCTTGCTGGAATCCTCCCGGCTTCCGTCTGATTTGGCACTTTGGGGCGGCACGCCGCACCACGAAAGTGCGGCGGCCGGCGGCCGGCATGTGCCGATTCGGCGCAGCCGGCTTCGCCCGCGTGGCTAGCGTGGCAGATTTCCGCGGCGTCTGTCTATGCGGGTGATCACTTCGTTATCCGATCGAACCGCCGCGTTTCTTCCTGGATTAACCGAATGGTTAGGACCGTGCGATCGCCGGCATCGCCGGCTCGGGCGGCATGCCGCGCGCCGGCGAACGCCGTTCGTCCGTGAATCGCGCCTCGCGCGGCAGCGCGGGCCGCATCGGCCGATGCGCAATCGCGGCCAGCCATGCGGCAGCCCGGGCATCGCGATAACGCACCGGTGGGCATTGATCGACCACCGCATCGAGCCGAAGCTTCTCCATAGGCATGAATCGCGGAAGCGCACCGCAAGACGGCACGCTCGCGGACATCGGCGCGCATGCGTCACCCGCCGTCCACCGTCGCGCGAGCCACCCAGCCGACGACACACGCCCACCGCGCGAATCGCCACATGGTATCGAATCAGCGACATTGATAAATGAGAATCATTTGCATTTAAAGCAAAACTGGCCGATGATATCCCTCATGCATCGACCGATACCCGAACCTCGACCATGAATGCCACAGCCTGCGCGGCGCCCGCCGGCGCCGCCGTTGCCGACGACCCGCGCGGCCTGCTGCGGGGACTGCTGTCGCGCCGCTCCCGCTGGCCGCTGACCGAACCGGCGCCCGGCCCGCGCGAACTCGACGCCATCTTCGACGCCGCCTTGCGCGCGCCCGATCACGGCAACCTGCGTCCGTGGCGCTTCGTCGTGATCCGCGGCGCCGCGCGTCACGCATTCGGCGATCTGCTGGTCGAGCTGGCCGACGCGCGCGCACCCGACGCCCCGCCCGGCTCGCACGCGCACCGCCGCGCGAAGGCGCTCGCCGCGCCGCTCATCGTCGCGCTCGGCGCGGCGCTGAACCGCGCCTCGAAAGTACCCGAGGTCGAGCAGTTGCTCGCCGTCGGCGCGGCCGCGATGAACATGCTGAACGCGGTCCACCAGCTCGGCTACGGCGGCTTCTGGGCAACGGGCGCCGATTCGTACGAGCCGGCGATGCGCGACGCGCTCGGCTTCGGCGCCGACGAACGGCTCATCGGCTTGCTGTACATCGGCACGCCGTCCGCACCCGCGAGCGACGCGCGCCGCCCGGATCGCGCCGCACACGTGCGCGAATGGCTCGGCCCCGCACGCTGACGGCCGCGCCGCCCGACACCCACGCGCGGCTCGCCGTTCGCTCGCGCGCCGCATCGAATTCCGGAGGTTCCGCCATGCATTTCCCTCACGCCGCCCTGAACGGCGCAACGCTTGCCGATGCCGACGCCCAGACCGATGCCGGCACGCGCGACATCGATGCGGCGCGGATCGTGCTGACCGCGATTCGCAGATGGCTGCAACCGTGCGCCGATGCCGACGACGGCGCGCGATGCCGCCGGCAGTCGTGGCGCGACGTGCTGGCTGCGGCCGGCTTGCGCGCCGACGGCCTCGTGCATTTCGACATGCTGATGCGCTTCCTGATGTGCGATACCTGCCATCCGCTCGACACGCGTTGCCGTTGCGCGTGCGGGCCCATGAACGATGAAGCGCGGCTTCTGCAGGCGCTCGCCCATCTGCAATCGACGCGCAGCGAAGCGGCGCTGCGCGCGCTCGCCGACTGGCTGCCGCGCTGCGCGGACAGCGGCGTGCTGAAGATCGCCCGCTGGTTCTCGATCGCGCTGCTCGACGCGGGGCTCGCGATCCGCCCGCCGGCGCCGCCCGCCGCGTACATGCACTGACGAGCGCACCGAACACGCGGCCGGGCATGCGCCGATCCTCGACGCTCGGCGTTCGATGTCCGCGTCGGAATGTTCGTCTCGCTGCGCATCGCACGTGCGCCGCGCGCTCACGCGACAAAGCCGACGCATGCGAGGCAACGCCAAAGGGGCTCGCCGCGCGTCGCGGCATGCTCGGCGAACGCCGCGCGTGCGCGCCCGGCCCCGGCCGCACGATCGCCGCTCTCGCCGCCGGTCAACCTCCCAAGTTTCGCGGTAACGCTGAGCGCCGTGCTGACGATAGGCTGCGGTCTCTCTGCTTGCGGCGTTCATCTTCGAGCGGATCGGGGCGGCCCGATGGCCGCCCGCCGTACCGAACGGCCGGCATCGCGCGAATGCGCGGCGCCTGCCATTTTTGGTAGGCCGTGCGGCGTGCGGCGTCGCCTACCATCGTGACGGAATCCCTGAAAGAAAGCGCGAACGCATCACATTTCGATATCCAAAACAATCGACGCATCTCACCACACCGCGGAACGCGAACCGTGTCATTTCTCACCTGGACTCACCTGGAGGAACGCTACATGAAGTCGCTCTTCGATGCGCCGTCATCCCGTCCGCGCGCACGCGCCGCGCTCACGCTCGGCGCAGCCGCCACGCTGACCGCTTCGTTCGCCGCGCTGCTCGCGCCCATGAATGCCGACGCGCATGGCGCCGTCGGCTTTCCGATCGCGCGTCAATATCAATGCCGTCTCGAAGGCGGCTACTGGGACCCGCCCAACGGCTCGGCGATCCCGCATGACGATTGCCGCGCCGCCTATCGCGCCGGCAATAATTCGGCTTACCCTTTCACGCAATGGAACGAGGTATCCGCGAACCCGGTCGGCCAGGGCAATGATCTCGCGCAACTGAAGGCCGCCGTGCCCGACGGGTTGCTGTGCGCGGGCGGCGACACGTCGAAGGCGGGGCTCGACAAGGCGCCGGCATCGGTCTGGCGCAAGACGCAACTGACGCCGAACAACGGCCACATCGAGCTTCAGTGGGAAAACACGACGGCGCACAATCCGGCGCGCATGCGCGTGTTCATCTCGAAGCCGTCATATGATCCGTCACGGCCGCTGCGCTGGGACGATCTGCAGCAGATCTACGACGCGCCGGCCCCCGCCCCCGTCCCCGCGAACGGCGCGGGGCATCTGCCGGGCTCGATCCAGTCGTTCTACAAGCTCGACGTGACGCTGCCCGCCGGCCGCACCGGCGATGCGGTGCTGTACAGCTACTGGCAGCGCATCGATGCCGGCAATGAGGGCTTCTTCAATTGCAGCGACGTGACGATCGCCGCGGACGAACGCGCGTCGGGCTTCCCGTGGGTCGCGGCGCGCGCGTTCGTCGAGCCGGGCATCGCGCCGCGCGCCGGACAGCAGGTTCGCTTCCGGGTGATGATCAACGATGCGCGCGGCGCGGAAGTCGTCGACGTGCGCCAGCCGATCACACCGTACAACGCCGAGCGCAGCGTATGGGCAAAACAGATCGCCGATCAGGTCAACGGCCGCTACGGCAACATCGCCAAAATCGGCGTGCGCTCGGGCAACACGATCTATTTCGACGCGACGAACCTCGACGCGAACAAGGTCTGGCTGCAGCCGAACTACAGCAGCGCGCTTAGCGTCGTCGGCGCGAAGTAGCGGGCCGTCGGGCGATGCGCGGCGCGCCTCGGGCGCACGCGTGCATCGCCCCACATAGCGTGCTTGCGGATATTCCCTCGATATCCGCATTGGGCGACGCATCTCGATCCTCGATGCGCCGCTTTTTTTTCGCCCGCGCCGCCGCGCGGCGGGATAGGAAATACCGATTCCGATCATTGAAACATGCAATTTCACAGAATCGGGCGCCATCGCCATACTGGCGCTTCCTGATCCAACAACGATTCAAGAGGAAGCGCAAATGCCGATCATCAACAGCCCGATCAAACCGTTCAAGGCCACCGCATACCACAACGGCGACTTCGTGCAGGTGAGCGACGAGACCCTGAAGGGCAAGTGGTCCGTCGTCGTGTTCTATCCCGCCGACTTCACGTTCGTGTGCCCGACCGAGCTCGGCGATCTGGCCGAGCGCTACGCCGAATTCCAGAAGCTCGGCGTCGAAATCTACGCGGTGTCGACCGACACGCACTTCACGCACAAGGCATGGCACGATACGTCGGACACGATCGCGAAGATCAAGTATCCGATGATCGGCGATCCGACGCTCGCGATCTCGCGCAACTTCGACGTGCTGATCGAAGAGGAAGGCCTCGCGCTGCGCGGCACGTTCGTGATCAATCCGCAGGGCGAGATCAAGCTGTGCGAGATCCACGACAACGGCATCGGCCGCGACGCGGGCGAGTTGCTGCGCAAGGTCCAGGCCGCGCAATACGCCGCCGCACATCCGGGCGAAGTCTGCCCCGCCAAATGGACGCCGGGCGCCGACACGCTCACGCCGTCTCTCGACCTGATCGGCAAGATCTGAAGCCACGCGGCGGGGCCGCCGCCGTTCGCGCCATGCGGGCCGAGGGTGCCGTGCGTTTCGTGGCCCGTTTGCGGCCCCCTTGCGGCCCGTTTTCAGCCGTTTTCGCCCGTTTCGCGGCCCCGCTCCCGGCCTCACCCGCTCCATCGCCGCCTCGCCCGCGTTCGACGGGCAAGGCCCCCTTTCGCTATGGAATCCGAATCGTCATGCTCGACGCCCATCTCAAGACTCAGTTGAAATCGTACCTCGAACGGATCACGCGCCCCGTCGAGCTCGTCGCATCGCTCGACGCAGGCGACCAGTCGCGCGAGCTGCGCGCGCTGCTCGACGAGATCGCGGCGCTGTCGCCGCAGATCTTCGTGACCGAACGCCGCGACGCGGCCGAGCGCGCGCCGTCGTTCTCGGTCGGCGAGCCGGGCAAGGCCGCGGGCATTCGCTTCGCCGGTATGCCGATGGGCCACGAATTCACGTCGCTCGTGCTCGCGCTGCTGCAGACGGGCGGCCATCCGATCAAGCTCGACGACGCGACGATCGAGCAGATTCGCGCGCTCGACGGCGACTACGCATTCGAGACGTATATCTCGCTCACCTGCCAGAACTGCCCGGAAGTCGTGCAGGCGCTCAACGTGATGGCGCTCGTCAACCCGCGCATCCGCCACGTGATGATCGACGGCGCGCTATTCCAGGACGAAGTCGAGGCGCGCCGGATCATGGCCGTGCCGACGATCTTCCTGAACGGCGAGACGTTCGGCCAGGGCCGCAGCAGCGTGAAGGAGATCCTCGCGAAACTCGACGGCGGCGCGAGCCGGCGCGCGGCGCAGGCGCTCGCGGAGAAACCCGTGTTCGACATGCTGATCGTCGGCGGCGGCCCCGCGGGCGCGGCGGCGGCGATCTACGCGGCGCGCAAGGGCATCTCGACGGGCGTCGTCGCCGAGCGCTTCGGCGGCCAGGTGCTCGATACGATGGCGATCGAGAATTTCGTGTCGGTCCAGGAAACCGAGGGGCCGAAGTTCGCGACCGCGCTCGAGCAGCACGTGAAGCAATACGATGTCGACGTGATCGACGTAGAGCGCGCCGACCGGCTCGTGCCGGGCCGCGTTCATGAAATTCGCCTCGCGAGCGGCGCGGTGCTGAAGGCGAAGACCGTCGTGCTCGCGACGGGCGCGCGCTGGCGCGAGATTGACCTGCCCCCTACAAACAGGGCCAGCCGGAGTCTAGTAAAGTTCGTTTTCGGAGAAGAAGACGAACATGAAGAAGCGCTTTACGGAACAGCAAATCATCGGGTTTCTGAAGGAAGCCGAGGCCGGTATGCCGGTCAAGGAACTGTGCAGGAAGCATGGGTTCAGTGACGCGTCGTTCTACACCTGGCGCGCGAAGTTCGGCGGCATGGAAGTCTCGGAAGCCCGCCGGCTCAAGGGCCTCGAGGTGGAGAATGCCCGACTGAAGAAACTGCTGGCCGAAGCAATGCTCGATATGGAAGCGTTGAAGGTTGTCGTCAAGGGAAAGCCCTGAGCCCGCAAGCCAAACGCGAAGCAGTGTTGGCGATTCGGGAGAAGGTCAACATCTCCGAGCGCCGCGCCTGCCGGCTTGTCGGGCTTTCTCGCAGCGTGCTGCATTACGACGCGAAGCCGGACCACGAGAATGAGGTGCTCGCGGCGCGTCTGGTGAAGTTGGCGCACGAACGTCGTCGATTCGGCTACCGCCGACTGCACGCCCTGGTGGAACGCGAAGGCACGCACGCCAATCACAAGCGCATCTATCGCCTGTACCGTGAGGCAGGGCTGGCTGTGCGGCGCCGTCGCAAGCGCCACGGCGTCATGATTGAGCGCGAGCAACTGGCATTGCCGGGCGCACCCAACGAGGTATGGTCAATCGATTTCGTGATGGATGCGCTTTCCAACGGCCGGCGCGTGAAGTGCCTGACCGTCGTCGACGATTTCACGAAAGAGGCTGTCGACATCGTCGTCGACCATGGCATCTCAGGTTTGTATGTCGCTCGGGCATTGGACCGTGCAGCTCGCTTCCGTGGCTATCCCAAGGCGGTGCGAACAGACCAGGGACCCGAATTTACGAGCCGCGCGCTTGACCAGTGGGCGTATGCGAACGGCGTCACGCTGAAGTTGATTCAGGCGGGCAAGCCCACGCAGAATGCGTACATCGAATCGTTCAACGGCAAGTTCCGCGACGAATGCCTTAACGAGCACTGGTTCACGACGCTCGCGCACGCTCGGGCAGTCATCGCGGCATGGCGTCAGGACTACAACGAGCAAAGGCCGCACAGCGCACTGAACTACCTTGCGCCGTCAGAGTTTGCGGCGAAACATCGGGCAACCGCGGACGCTCCTGCCGCTTTCCAGGAGTTGGTTTAAAGGGACTTTGCTAGAAGCCCATTGGCCCTATCGAAGGGGGCAGGTCAGGATCAGGGCTGCCAATACACGAGCACGCGCTTTCTCGCCGAGCTGCGCGCCCGTGGCACGATCCAGAGCATGAGTCGGCGCGGCAACTGTTGGGACAACGCGGTGGTCGAGCGCTTCTTCCGAAGCCTCAAAAATGAATGGATCGGCGACCAGTTGTACGTCGATCACCGCCATGCAGAGCAAGACATCACTGATTATCTAGTCGATTTTTACAACCATCGTCGCCTTCACTCGGCTGCGAAGGGACTGCCGCCAGCGCGTTTCGAAGCGCTCGCAGCCTATCCCGGAGCAGTGTCCAAAGTTGCTTGACCACTTCACTTACCCCCATTCGATGGGTAGATTGTGTCGGGACGGGGCGGAACGGACAAGAGGATTGACACCCCCAAAACGCCGCCAGATAAGGCGCCTCGGGGGATCTACGAGAATCGAGCGGAACCGCTCGGAAGGTGTTCTGGCGGAGAGAGGGGGATTCGAACCCCCGATAGGCTTTCACCTATACACGCTTTCCAGGCGTGCGACTTAAACCACTCATCCATCTCTCCGGGAAGACGGCAAGTATAGCAAACTCCGCAGCCGTGCCGCCAGCCCCGGCGAAAACCACCCGTCACGGGTGCCGGATATAGTCGACAAGCGCGTTCGTGTACGCATCCGGCCGCCGATCCAGCAGGCTCACGACGATCGCCGTCGCAAACCCGGCCGGCACGCCGAACACGCCCAAGCTGATCGGCTCGATGCCGAGCCAGCCCGGCCCCGCGAAGCCCGTGATCTGCGTGAAGAACGGATACGTCGACACGATGTAGTACACGCACACGCCAAGCCCCGTCATCATCCCCGCCACCGCGCCGCGCGTCGTCGTGCGCTTCCAGAACACGCCCAGCACGAGCACCGGAAAGAAACTCGACGCCGCGAGCGAGAACGCCGCCCCGACAAGAAACAGAATCTTCCCCGTATTCAGCGACGCAACATACGACGCAAACAGCGCGACGCCGAGCAACAGCACCTTCGAGATCGTCACGCGCCGCTGGCTCGACGCGTCCGGCGCAACCATGTGGTAGTAGACGTCGTGCGACAGCGCGTTCGCGATCGTCAGCAGCAGCCCGTCCGCCGTCGACAGCGCCGCGGCAAGCGCGCCCGCCGCGATCAGCCCCGACACCACATACGGCAGCCCCGCAATCTCCGGCGCCGCGAGCACGACGATATCGGGCTGCATCTGGATCTCCGACCAATGGACAATGCCGTCGCGCAACAGGTCGGTAACGCCGATGAGCCCCGGCTCGAAACGGTGCCATTGCGTGATCCACGCGGGCAGATCGGCGAACGGCCGCCCCACCAGATTCGTCAGGATCTCGTACTTGATCAGCACCGCGAGCACCGGCACCGTCAAATAGAACAGCGCGATGAAAAACAGCGTCCAGCCCACCGAGCGCCGCGCAGCCGCCACCGAGGTCGTCGTGTTGTAGCGCGTCAGGATGTGCGGCAGGCTCGCCGTGCCGAGCGACAGGCACAGCAGCAGCGCGAGGAAGTTGCGCCCGCGCGGGCGGCGATCGTCGCCGCTCGCGGCCGGAAACGGCTCGTGCATCGGCACCGGGGCCGCCGCGCGCGCGAGCAGTTCGTCGCGCGCCTGCTCCCACACCACCCGCGCCGCCGCCGGATCGCGCGGAAACTCGGCAAGTGCGCGTTCGCGCTGGTTGATCTCGCGCAGCGGCCCGTTGTGCCGGCGCAGCTCGGCGACCTGATCGACCAGCTTCGCGCGCGCCTCGTCGTAAGACGCCGGCAGCCGGTCGAGCCTCGCCTGGATCGCGCCCGCCTGCCGACGATACGTCTCGCGCACCTGCCGCTCCTGCGGCGCGTCGCGCATCTCGCCCTCGAGCGTTTCGACCCGCGACATCAGATGGCCGTAATTGAATTGCGGCACGGGCCCGAGGCCGTTCTTCATCGCGATCAGCGAAACCGGCAGCAGGAACGCAATGATCAGGATGATGTACTGCGCGACCTGCGTCCACGTGACCGCCCGCATCCCGCCCAGAAACGAGCACACGAGAATCCCCGCGAGGCCGCAGAAGATGCCGATCGAGAAATCGACGCCGATGAAGCGCGTCGCGATGAGGCCGATGCCCTGTATCTGCGCGACCAGGTAGACGAACGAGCACAGGATCGCGGCGATCGCCGCGAGCGCCCTGACGAGCGTGCTCGAAAAGCGCGTGCCCAGAAAATCGGGAATCGTGTAGCGCGCGAGCTTGCGCACGTATGGCGCGAGCAGGAACGCAACGAGGCAGAAACCACCCGTCCAGCCCATCAGGTACGCGAGCGCGTCGTAACCGGTCGCGTACAGCGAGCCCGCGAGGCCGATGAACGACGCCGCGGACAGCCAGTCGGCGGCGGTCGCCATGCCGTTGAACGCGGACGGCACGCGCCGCCCGGCCACGTAGTATTCGACGAGGTCCGATGTCCGCGACAGCAGCCCGATCACCGCATAGACCGCGATCGGCACGAACAGGAACACATAGCCGATCCACACGCCCGGCCCGGTCGCGCGCTCGATCCGCCACAGCAGCAGCACGAACGCGGCGAAGCCGATCGTGTACAGCGCGTACGCGCGAACCAGCCGATTCGTCAGCATGCGTCGGCGTCCGTCGAGGCGGCGGCGCGGCGCTTCGCTTCGGCCGCGTACGCGTCGTAGTCGCGCCGCAGGACCCGGTCCGCGCGCTGCATCAGCACGATGTAAGCGCCGATCAACCCCAGATAGACGAGGATCGCGCCTTGCGCGCCGACGTAGAACGGCAGGCTGAAGCCCGCGAAGCGCACGTGCGCGAGCGCCGGCGCGAACAGCGGCACGAGGAACGACACGGCGAAGCCGATCGTCATCAGCACCGCGATCAGCGCGACGTTGAAACGCCAGTAGCGCGCATGCGCGCGCGCGAGCGGCGCCGGCACGAACGGGGGGCGGCGGCATGCGACGGCGTGGGCGAAGAAGTACCGGAAGAAGCGGCCATGCGCTTGTGTAGCAAAAAGCCCCTGCGCGGGCAATCGGGATTGCCGCGCAGGGGCTCGCGCGGCGCGCGTTCGGCGGCGCGCCGCGCTCCGGGGTGTTCAGCGCACTTCGGCGAGCTGTTCGAGAATCGCGGGGTTCTCGAGCGTCGACGTATCCTGCGTGATCGCCTCGCCCTTCGCGAGCGAGCGCAGCAGGCGCCGCATGATCTTGCCCGAACGCGTCTTCGGCAGGTTATCGCCGAAACGGATGTCCTTCGGCTTCGCGATCGGCCCGATCTCCTTGCCGACCCAGTCGCGCAGCGTCTTCGCGAGCGCGGCCGCCTCCTCGCCTTCCGGCCGCGAGCGCTTGAGCACGACGAACGCGACGACCGCCTCGCCCGTCGTGTCGTCCGGCCGTCCGACGACGGCCGCCTCGGCGACGAGCTCGTGCGACACGAGCGCCGATTCGATCTCCATCGTGCCGAGCCGGTGCCCCGATACGTTCAGCACGTCGTCGATGCGGCCCATGATCGTGAAGTAGCCGGTTTCCTTGTCCCGCACGGTGCCGTCGCCCGCCAGATACAGGCGGCCGCCGAGCTCCTCGGGGAAATAGCTCTTCTTGAAGCGCTCCGGGTCGCCCCAGATCGTGCGCGCCATCGCCGGCCACGGGCGCTTGACGACGAGAATGCCGCCCTGCCCGTTCGGCACGTCCTGGCCCGTCTCGTCGACGACCGCGGCCATGATGCCCGGCAGCGGCAGCGTGCACGAGCCCGGCACCGTCGGCGTCGCGCCCGGTAGCGGCGTGATCATGTGGCCGCCCGTTTCGGTCTGCCACCAGGTGTCGACGATCGGGCAGCGCGCCTGCCCGACGTTCTTGTGATACCAGATCCACGCTTCCGGATTGATCGGCTCGCCGACCGTGCCGATGATCCGCAGGCTCGACAGATCGTAGCTCCTCGGATGCACGCGGTCGTCGGCCTCGGCCGCCTTGATCAGCGAGCGGATCGCGGTCGGCGCGGTGTAGAACACGGTGACCTTGTGGTCGCCGATCATCTTCCAGAAGCGGCCCGCGTTCGGATAGGTCGGCACGC
Organism: Burkholderia mallei ATCC 23344; assembly: GCF_000011705.1. Classification (NCBI taxonomy): domain Bacteria; kingdom Pseudomonadati; phylum Pseudomonadota; class Betaproteobacteria; order Burkholderiales; family Burkholderiaceae; genus Burkholderia; species Burkholderia mallei. Next base: position 1,962,919 of record NC_006349.2, read on the forward strand.
CCTCGAACACCACCTGCGTCGCGCCGACGGCGAGCGGCCCATACGTGATATACGAGTGGCCCGTGACCCAGCCGATGTCGGCCGTGCACCAGAACACGTCGTCGGGCTTCCAGTCGAACGTCCACTTCATCGTCTGCGCGACCCATAGCAGATAGCCGGCCGTGCTGTGCTGGACGCCCTTCGGCTTGCCGGTCGAGCCGGACGTGTACAGGATGAACAGCGGATGCTCGGCGCCGACCCATTCGGGCTCGCACGCGTCGGACTCGTTCGCGACCATCTCGTGCATCCAGACGTCGCGGCCCGCGTGCCAGTCGACATTGCCGCCCGTGCGGCGATACACGACGACGGTCTTCACCGCGTCGCAGCCGCCCATCGCGAGCGCCTCGTCGGCGATGCTCTTGAGCGGCAGCGTCTTGCCGCCGCGCATCTGCTCGTCGGCGGTGACGAGCGCGGTCGCGCCGACGTCGACGATGCGCTCGTGCAGCGACTTCGACGAGAAGCCGCCGAACACCACCGAGTGCGTCGCGCCGATCCGCGCGCACGCCTGCATCGCGACGATGCCTTCGACCGACATCGGAATGTAGATGACGACGCGGTCGCCGCGGCCGACGCCGCGCTTCTTCAGCGCGTTCGCGAAGCGCGACACGCGCGCGAGCAGATCGGCGTAGGTGACGCGCGTGACGGTGCCGTCGTCGGCCTCGAAGATCACCGCGACGCGCTCGCCCAAGCCCGCGGCGACGTGGCGGTCGAGGCAGTTGTACGACGCGTTCAGCTCGCCGTCCTCGAACCACTTGTAGAACGGCGCGTTCGTCTCGTCGAGCACCTTGCCGAACGGCTTGCGCCATTCGAGCGTCTCGCGCGCGAGACGCGCCCAGAATCCTTCGTAATCGCGCTCAGCCTCTTCGGCGAGCGCCCGATAAGCCGCCATCCCGGAAATGGCTGCCGCCTTCTCCACGGCGGCGGGCGGCGCGAACTGGCGGCGTTCGTGCAGAACCGATTCAATCGCAGACATCGACTACCCCTTGGTGAACATGGAACCCACTACGTGCCGGCGCGATCAGGCGCGCCGTGTCTAATCGGCGCGCGACGCGCCTGTCTCCCACCCTGCGCGCCGCATGCGGCTCATGCGACGCGCGATGCTGCACCGCACCACGCCGGACGGCCGCGGCAAAGCGATGCAGACGTTTCACGATAAGCGCCGGAACTTACCCGTCACTTACGCGACAAGCACCCCGACGCTGCTTTACGCTCGCTTTCACGCGACCCTACAATGCTAACTAACTCGTCGCCCGGATTCCAGCTTGAATCGCTACGCCTTCTTTCTCATCGCGTCGATGTTGCTCGTCGGCAGCAACGTCGGCATCGGCAAATCGATCGTCGCCTTCGTTCCCGTCGTCATCCTCGCCACGCTGCGCTTCGTCATCGCGAACGCGGTGCTCTGGCCGCTCTTCAGCCCCGTGAAGATGCGCGCCGTCAAGCGCGGCGAATGGCTGAACCTGTTCCTGCAGGCGTTCTTCGGCACGTTCATGTTCACGCTGCTGATGCTCAACGGCGTGCAGCGCACGAGCGCCGTCGCGGCGGGCGTCATCACGAGCACGATTCCCGCCGTCGTCGCGCTGTTCGCATGGCTCTTCCTGCGCGAGAAGCCGAACGGGCGTGCGCTCGTATCGATCGCGCTCGCGATCGTCGGCGTCGTGACGATCAATGTCGCGAACGGCACCGCGAGCGAAGGCGGCGCGCACGCGAGCTCGCCGGCAATCTGCTGATGCTCGGCGCGGTCTGCTGCGAGTCGATCTACGTGATCCTGTCGCGGCGCCTCACGCAGACGCTCGCGCCGATCGACATCTGCGCGTACACCCATCTGTTCGGCCTGCTGCTGATGCTGCCGCTCGGCGCGGGCGCGCTCTGGCATTTCGACTACGCGAGCGTGCCGGCGGGCATCTGGGCGCTCGTCGTCTGGTACGGCGTGTCCGCGAGCATCTTCTCGTTCTGGCTGTGGATGAAAGGCATCCGCCACGTGCCGGGCAGCCTCGCCGGCGTGTTCAGCGCGGTGCTGCCGATCGCGGCCGCGATCTACGGCATCCTGTTCCTCGGCGAGCGGCCGACGCTCGCGCACGGCTTCGCGCTCGCGTGCGTCGTGACGGGCATCGTGCTCGCGAGCCTGCGCGTGCGGCGCGCCCCGCCCGTTTCACCGTGAGCAAGCGCCGCGCCCGCGGTTTGCCGCTCGCGCGGCACGCGCCGGCCGCCCGCTGAAAGCGCATCGCGGCGGGCGCGCGGCCGGCCCTCGGCCCCGCCCGCCGCTCGCGCGCGTTCCGCTTCGCGCGCCGGCCGCGATGCCGCGCCGCTGCAAGCCGCCCGGCCGACGCGTTACAATAACGCGCTTTTTTTCAAAAACGCTCCATATCCCCGCATCCCCGCTTCGCCCGACCATGTCCGCCGCCCCGACCGATCCGCGCGCCGCCCGCCCGGCCCGCCGCAAGATGCGCCCGTTGCCAGCCGTCATCTTCATGAGCCGCTGGCTGCAGGTTCCCCTTTATCTGGGCCTGATCGTCGCGCAGGCGATCTACGTGTTCCTGTTCCTGAAGGAAGTGTGGCACCTGCTGTCGCACGCGACGGGCCTCGACGAGACGAACATCATGCTCGCCGTGCTCGGCCTCATCGACGTGGTGATGATCTCGAACCTGCTCATCATGGTGATCGTCGGCGGATATGAAACTTTCGTGTCGCGCCTGGGCGTCGAGGGGCACCCCGACGAGCCGGAATGGCTCGACCACGTGAACGCGGGCGTGCTGAAAGTGAAGCTGTCGATGGCGCTCATCAGCATCTCGTCGATCCATCTGCTGAAGACGTTCATCAATCCGGACCAGCACACGACGCACGCGATCATGTGGCAGGTGCTGATCCACGTCGCGTTCCTCGTGTCGGCGCTCGTGATGGCGTGGGGCGACCGCCTGACGACGCATACGCACCCCGAGCATTTCCACGAAGCGTCGACGCCACCGTCGGCGCCGCGCGAGCCGGCGCAACAGTCGGCCTGAGTCGATTCCCATACCCACCGTCCTCACCGAGCCTCAGCCATGACCGTCATCAAACAGGAAGACCTGATCCAGAGCATCGCGGATTCGCTGCAGTACATCAGCTACTACCATCCGCTCGATTACATCCAGGCGCTCGGCCGCGCATACGAGCTCGAGCAGAGCCCGGCCGCGAAGGATGCGATCGCGCAGATCCTGACGAACAGCCGCATGTGCGCGGAAGGCAAGCGCCCGATCTGCCAGGACACGGGCATCGTCACGATCTTCGTGAAGGTCGGCATGGACGTGCGCTGGGCAAGCGAGAACGGCGCCGCGACGATGAGCGTCACCGACATGATCAACGAAGGCGTGCGCCGCGGCTACACGCATCCGGACAACGTGCTGCGCGCATCGATCGTCAACCCGCCCGAAGGCGCGCGCAAGAACACGAAGGACAACACGCCGGCCGTGATCCATTACGAGATCGTGCCGGGCGACAAGGTCGACGTGCAAGTCGCGGCGAAGGGCGGCGGCTCCGAGAACAAATCGAAGTTCGTGATGCTGAACCCGTCGGATTCGATCGTCGACTGGGTACTGAAGACCGTGCCGACGATGGGCGCGGGCTGGTGCCCGCCGGGCATGCTCGGCATCGGCATCGGCGGCACCGCCGAGAAGGCGATGCTGATGGCGAAGGAATCGCTGATGGAGCCGATCGACATCCAGGAAATCATCGCGCGCGGCCCGAAGGACTGGGTCGAGGAACTGCGCGTCGAGCTGCACGAGAAGGTCAACGCGCTCGGCATCGGCGCGCAGGGTCTCGGCGGCCTCGCGACCGTGCTCGACGTGAAGATCCTGGCCGCGCCGACGCACGCGGCGTCGAAGCCCGTCGCGATGATCCCGAACTGCGCGGCCACGCGCCATGCGCACTTCGTGCTCGACGGCTCGGGCGCGGCGAAGCTCGAGGCGCCGTCGCTCGACGCATGGCCGAAGGTTCAATGGGAACCGAACACCGAGACGAGCAAGCGCGTCGACCTGAACACGCTGACGCCGGAAGAAGTCGCATCGTGGAAGCCGGGCCAGACGCTGCTGCTGTCGGGCAAGATGCTCACGGGCCGCGACGCCGCGCACAAGCGCATCGCCGACATGCTCGCCAAGGGCGAGCCGTTGCCCGTCGACTTCAAGAACCGCGTGATCTACTACGTCGGGCCGGTCGATCCGGTGCGCGACGAAGTGGTCGGTCCGGCGGGCCCGACGACGGCCACGCGCATGGACAAGTTCACCGAGACGATGCTCGCGCAGACGGGCCTCATCTCGATGGTCGGCAAGGCCGAGCGCGGCCCGGTCGCGATCGACGCGATCAAGAAGCACAAGGCCGCTTATCTGATGGCGGTCGGCGGCGCCGCGTACCTCGTGTCGAAGGCGATTCGCGGCGCGAAGGTGCTCGCGTTCGAAGACCTCGGCATGGAAGCGATCTACGAGTTCGACGTACAGGACATGCCGGTGACGGTCGCGGTCGATTCGCAGGGCACGTCGGTCCATCAAACGGGGCCGAAGGAGTGGCAGGCGAAGATCGGCAAGATCCCTGTCGCGAGCGCGTAAATAAGAATGATTTTCAGGCCGGATTTCGATCCGGCCTTTTTGATGCGGCGGATCCGTTCCATCTTTCGGATATCGAACGGATTCGCCCTTGGCTTTTCAGGAACGAGCGTTTATCGTTCAGGAACTCCAGCCCCACACGTCACAAGGAACGAACATGCAAGGCGACAAGAAAGTCATCGAATATCTGAACGCGCAGTTGAAAAACGAACTGACCGCGATCAATCAATATTTCCTGCATGCGCGGATGTACAAACACTGGGGCCTCGAAAAACTCGGCAAGCACGAATACGACGAATCGATCGGCGAAATGAAGCACGCGGACTGGCTGATCGAGCGCGTGTTCATGCTCGACGGCCTGCCGAACCTGCAGGATCTGCACAAGCTGCTCGTCGGCGAGGAAACCGAGGAAATCCTGAAATGCGACCTGAAGCTCGAACAGGTATCGCAGGCCACGTGCAAGGAAGCCATCGCTTATTGCGAATCGGTGCGTGATTACGTGTCGCGCGAAATCTTCGAGAAAATCCTCGACGATACCGAGGAGCACATCGACTGGCTCGAGACGCAAATCGACCTGATCGGCAAGGTCGGCATTCAGAACTATCAGCAGTCGATGATGGGCTCGCCGGAATAATTCCCGCTCGTTGATATTTCGTTCGATTCCCGCCCGAGTCGCCCGCATGACGACGCCGTACGCGCCCGATTCCCGCGCACCGTCCGCGCGCGCGCCGATCGGCGTCTTCGATTCGGGGCTGGGCGGCCTGTCGGTACTGCGCGCAGTGCGCGAGCGGCTGCTCGACGAGGCGCTCGTCTACGTCGCCGATTCACGCCATGCGCCCTATGGTCCGCGCGATGACGTGTTCATCGTCGAGCGCACGCTCGCGATCGGCGAATGGCTCGTCGCGCAAGGCGCGAAGGCGCTCGTCGTCGCGTGCAACACGGCCACCGCGCAATCGATCGCGATCGTGCGCGAACGTCTGCCGATCCCGCTCGTCGGCGTCGAGCCCGGCATCAAGCCGGCGGCGCTGCATTCGAAGACGCGCGTCGCGGGCGTGCTCGCCACCCAGGCGACGCTGCGCAGCGCGCGCTTCGAAGCGCTGCTCGCGCGCCACGCGGCCGATTGCCGCTTTCTCTGCCAGCCGGGGCACGGCCTCGTCGAGGCGATCGAGCGCGGCGACACCGGCTCGCCCGCGTTGCGCGCGCTGCTCGCAAGCTACCTCGAGCCGATGCTCGAGGCCGGCGCCGATACGCTCGTGCTCGGCTGCACGCACTACCCGTTCCTCGGCGCGGCGATCCGCGACGTGACGCGCAACCGCCTGCATCTGATCGACACGGGCGACGCGATCGCCCGCCAGCTCGCGCGCGTTCTCGACGAGCGCGGGCTGCGCGCGCCCGCCTCGCCCCGGCCGGCGCCGCTGCCGCGCTTTTGCTCGACGAGCGACGGCCGGCAATTGCAGGCGCTCGCCGCGACGCTGCTCGGGCTCGACGCACCCGTCGAATCCGTCACCATTTCTTCTCCCAGCACCGCCGCATCGGCCGCCGATCCGGCATAACGCACCGCCGCGCCCCCGGCAAATCCCTTCCAAGCATCTGGTTTTGTTACAAAAAACCCGGAGTCGCGCTTGCCAACCCTCACAAATATAATGATAATAATTCGCATTAACGTTAGCTATCGCGCTCCATCATGATCGTCTGCGTGTGCAAGTCCGTTTCCGATCGGAAGATTCGCGCATCCCTCGCGGAAGGCGTGAACACGTTCGAAGAACTCCAGTTCGAACTCGGGGTCGCCACCTGCTGCGGCAAGTGCGAGGAAACCGTGCGCGAGATCATGGCGGAACAGGGCGTTTGTGCGAGCCGCTGCGGTGCCGAGCGCCCCGCGGCCGTACCGGTCGCCGTCACGTTCTACGAACGCAAGGCGGCCTGAGCGGCGCGACAGGATCGCACGCGGCGCCGCGCGCGCCGCGCTCTCGTTTTACCAGCCCGTCAGCAAGCCTGCCCGTGCGAGCCAACGGCCTACCTGCGAAGGAGCCCGTAATGGAATTGCTGATCGGATTCGTGACTACCGTGTGCATCTCGTTGCTGATTTTCCGCAAGTGATGCAGCACTTCGCGGCGCGCCTCGCGCACGCCGCCGCGCTACGAAGCTAACATGCAGGTTTCGAATTCCCTGCCGGGCGCATCCGCGCCGGCCTTCTCCCGTATGAATCCCCGCATCGTCACCGCTGCCGTGACGGTTCTCGCCGGACACGCGCTCCTGCTGACCGGCGCGCTGCTGATGCGCAACGACGTGCCGCACCGTCCGCTCGAATCGAAGACGATCACCGCTCAGTTGCTGAGCGCGCCCGTCGCGCAGCCGGCCGGCATCCAGTCGGCGCCCGCGCCCACGCCGCCCCAGCCCGTTCCGAAGGCCAAGCCGAAGCCGGCGCCGGCGCCCGTCCCCCGGCCCGTCGCGAAGCCGACGCCGCTGCCCGTCACGCACGAGCCCGCGCCGAATGCGATCACCGCGCCGGAACCCGCGCCTGCCGCGCCCGTCGCGCCCGCCGAAACGAGCGCGAAGGCCGCGCCGCCCGCGGGCGCGCCGACGAACCGCCCGACGATGGAAATCGTCGCGCCGAAGGAAGGCGCACACCTGAGCTGCCAGATCGCGAAGGCCGCCTATCCGTCGATGTCGAAGCGGCGCGGCGAAACGGGGGTCGTGAAGGTCCGCTTCGTCGTCGGCTTGACGGGCAAGATCGAGAGCGCGCAGGTCGTCCAGAGCAGCGGCTTCGCGCGTCTGGACGATGCCGCGCTCGACGCGATCCGCTCGTCGCCGTGCCAGCCGTATCTGCAGAACGGGCAGCCGATGCGCGCCGCCTACACGCAGCCTTATGACTTCACTCTGACCGATTAATCTCGGCAATACCGAAAGAAACAACAAGGAAAGGAAATGCAAAGCTACGGAATCGCGCACGTGTGGGCGCAAGGTGACTTCGTTACGCGCTTCATCGCGATCGCGCTCCTCGTGATGTCGATCCTGTCTTGGATGGTGATCGTCATCAAGGGCTGGAACGTGATTCGCCTGAAGCGCCTGTCGAAAGACGCCGAACAGTCGTTCTGGCATTCGGACGATTTCGACGAGGGCGTGGACAAGCTCGGCCGCGCATCATCGTCGTCGCAGGACAACCCGTTCCTCGCGCTCGCGCTGTCCGGCAAGGAGGCCGCCGACCACCACCATCAGACGCAGCCGCACCTGCGCGACCGGATGGACGTGTCCGACTGGGTCACGCGCTGCCTGAAGGACACGATGGACGAAGGCATCGCGCGGATGCAAGGCGGCCTCGCGATCCTCGCGTCGATCGGCAGCACCGCGCCGTTCGTCGGCCTGTTCGGCACCGTGTGGGGCATCTATCACGCGCTGCTCGTGATCGGCGCGACGGGCCAGACGTCGATCGACCAGGTTGCGGGCCCCGTCGGCGAATCGCTGATCATGACCGCGTTCGGCCTGTTCGTCGCGATTCCCGCGGTGCTCGGTTACAACGCCCTCACACGCGCGAACAAGAGCGTCGTGAGCCGCCTGCGCCGCTTCGCGCACGGCCTGCATGCGTACTTCGTGACGGGCACGCGTCTCGCGTCGTCCCAGCGCGACGGGCTGCGCCTCGCCGCGCGCGCGAACTGAGCGGAGGTTCGCGATGGCAATGAACACCAGTTTCGGCGACGACGACGATGACGGCCTGATGAACGAGATCAACATGACGCCGCTCGTCGACGTCATGCTCGTACTCCTGATCATTTTCCTCGTGACGATCCCGGCGATGCATCATGCGGTGAAGATCGACCTGCCGCGCGCGAGCAGTCAGCCGGTCGAAGTGAAGCCCAAGACGATCGACGTCGCCATCGAAAGCGACGGCACGGTTCTGTGGGACGACCATCCGGTGAGCGCGGCCGATCTACAGGCGCGCATCGCTCAAGCCGCGCAGACGAACCCGCAGCCCGAGCTGCATCTGCGCGCGGATCGCAAGGTCGCGTACGAACGCGTCGCGGAAGTGATGTCGGCGGCGCAGGCGGGCGGCCTGACGAAGCTCGGCTTCGTGACCGAGCCGAAATCGAACGCGAAGTAGCGCGCCGCGCGTGCGCCGCGTCCCGCATGCGGCGAGCGCGCGAAGCGCACACGAGCCGCAAAGTAAAAGGCCTTCATCGCCAGATGAAGGCCCAGACTGCTGACGAACCCCACGTTTTTGTGAGCGTGGGGTTTTGTCTTTCTGGGATCAGGATTGCGGGTTCGCCGCGAGCGGGTAGTCGAAGCTGCAGCGCAAACCGCTCACCAGACGCAGCAGCATGCGCACGAAGCGCCAATCGGGACCCGCTGGCCCCTTTTTCCGCTTCCGCGCCAGCAGCATCGCAATCTTCTTGATGTTCTGTGCCGCCGCGGCCAGCAAGCACTGCTCGGCCACCTTGCGTAGCCCACGCATACGGGCATAACGGTGCCCATGCAGCTGCTTGGCATCGGCGAAGCTGCGCTCCACCGTCTGCTTGCGCCGCGCGTAAATGCGTTGGCCCCATTCGGTCAAGCGCCGCGCGTCCACCCGCTCCTTGGCGCGCTCCCACACGTGGCGCGTTACCACCTTCACCGCGATCGCACTGTTCGTGCACTGCGATCGTACCGGGCAGCGCCCGCAGATCTGCGCATTGGATTTGTATTCCCGATAGCCGAGCCGATTGGTCGTGCTGTACGGCAGGGCCTGCCCCTGCGGGCACACGTATTCGTTGCGATACGCGTCGTACTTGAACTGCCGTTTGTAGAACATGCCCGGCTTGTGGTTCGGCGTGCGATAGCCCATCACCCCGGCAATCCCTCGCTCCTCCAGCCCCTGGCACACCGCCGGCGTGAAGTAGCCCGCATCCAGCCCCACCGCCTCGACCTTGAACTCAAAGCGCTCGCGCTGGCGATCCAGCCGATCCAGATACGGCTGGCTGTCATGCACCGAGGCCGGCGTCACATGCGTATCGGTGATGATCGCGTGCTTGGCATCCACCGTGCGGTGGTCCAGATAGAAGAACCCCTTCGGCTTGTCGTCCCGCACCATGTAGCCGCTGTCCGGATCGGTCCGGCTGAGCTTGGTGTCCTTGCTAGACGGCGGCTCATCGTCGTCGCGATCCAGCGGCTTCCTGCCATGCGCGGCCCGGTCCGCATCCACTGCCGCGTTCAATGCCTCCGTGTAGGCGGCCGGCGTCTGCTCCAGCTTCACCACATCGAACTTGCCTTTGTTCGCGTTCGCCTTCAGGTGCGTGCTGTCCGTGTACAGCACCCGACCGTCGACCAGCCCGCGCTTGATCGCCTGCCGCACGATCTCGTCGAAGATCTCCTGATACACCGTCGTGTCCGTGAAGCGTCGGCGGCGATTCTGCGAGAACGTTGACGCATCCGGCACCTTGTCGGTCAGCCGGAACCGGGCGAACCAGCGATAGGCGACGTTGACCTGGACCTCACGCATCAGTTGCCGCTCGCTGCGCACCCCGAACAGGTAGCCGATGAACAACAGCTTGAACATCACCACGGGATCGAGCGCCGGCCGCCCGTTGTCCGCGCAATACAGATGCGCCACCTTCGCGCGGATGAACTCGAAATCCACCGCCGCATCGATCTGGCGCAGCAGGTGGTCCTTCGGCACGAGTTCCTCGAGCGTCACCATCTCGAGTTCGTGCTGCGTGGGCATGGGCGTCTTCAGCATCACGCCATTAAAAAACAAAAATCCCCCACTTGGCGAGGGTTTGTCAGCAATCTGAAGCCCCGCTTCGTGCGGGGCGTTTTTTTTGCTGCTTTTAAGTTTCGTTTAATTCTGGGTTGAGAGGATGCTCACACCCCTCCTGTTGGCCGCCTGAGCATCGGCGGCATTTTTTTTATCCGGATTGCGGCGGCGAAGACCGTCCAACGCAAGACAGGATCGGAGGAAACGATGGTCGAAGATACCGTTTTCAGCGGCCTGCGCACGTTACTCACGCACGAACACGCGTTCCCGGTGCAAAGCTGCCGCGTGTCGATCGAGATGCAACGCCCGTGGGGGCGCCCGTACCGGCTCGTCGAATGGACGATGCACCTCGACGCGCCCGCGCGCCGGCGCATCGTGCCGGCCGAGAGCACCGAGGCGGAAATCGCCGAGGCGGTCGCGTCGCACGTGCCCGGACGCCTGTACGAAGGCGGCGCCGCGCTGTATTGAACGCGCGCGGCCGGGCCGAACGCCGGCCGAGTTCGTAGACGTTCGCCGACGTTCGCCGCGAACCGGGATCGCGGCAGGTCCACGCGGCGCAAGCGCGCTCGCGGCGCACCGCGCGGCATCGTACTCCGTCGTGCTCCATCGTGCGACAAGCCGCGATTCGATCCGGACCGCGCCGAGCGCGAAAACGCCGCCGCCGATCGCCACTGTTCGCTTTTTTTCGTTTGATTCCCGCTTGTTTTCCGCGCGCGCCGCTCACGGCCCTCGTGGCACGCCGGTCTTCGCAAGCCGCGTTCCCGCGTCGCCCGCGCGAGCCGCTCGCGATTGCGTTGGAATCCCTTTGCCCGCATTCGTCGCCATAGCCGGCAGTCCTGACCGATTTTCCCGCTCGCGCCGGGCGCCGGGCGCCGTCGATCGCGGCCCGTGCGTCGCCGGGTCCCGTTCACGCGCCGGTCAAATCTGCTACGCTGCGCGTTTTCGATTCGCACCCATTTGATGGAAAACGCCTTCAACGAACGCGGCGTCATGGTCACGCGCAACGGCCTGTCCGCCGCCGGGCAAATTTTCGCGCTGCGCGAGATCCGCGGCGTCGAGGTTCGCACCGTCAGGAAAAACAAGCTCGTGCCGTGCGCGATTTCGCTGACGGGCGCTGCCGCCGCGATCGCGGGCGGCGCGCTCGGCTCGAGCGCGCCGCTCGTCGCGGGCGTGATGCTCGTCGTCGTCGGCTATCTCGCGTGGACGACGCAGGACGTCACGCATCGGCTGATCGTCGACATGCCGGACGGCAAGCGCGAGGCGATCATGAGCGTCGACCGCGAATTCGTCGAGCGCGTCGCGCACGCGGTGGACGCCGCCCGCGCGGCCGGCGCGTCAACTTGACGCACCCCGCCGCGCTTTTCAAGATTCGCGCCGCGCAAGCGAGCGACGCCGCCGCATGGCGGCAGCTTCGCCGCGCGCTGTGGCCGCACGCGGACGACATCGAGCATGCGCGCGACATCGCGCGGCAGCTCGACGCGCCCGCGCGCCACGCGTGCTTCATCGCCTCGCCGCCGGGCATCCTCGCGCCGGTCGGCTTCGCCGAAGTCGCCGTCCGGCACGATGACGTGAACGGTTGCGGCGCGTCGCCCGTGCTGTTTCTCGAAGGCGTGTTCGTCGAGCCGGCCGCGCGCCGCCGCGGCGTCGCGCGCGCACTGTGCGCGGCGGCGGCCGCCTGGGGCACGGCACGCGGTTGCGCGGCGTTCGCGTCGGACGCGCCGCTCGAGAATGCCGCGTCGCATGCACTGCATCGCGCGCTCGGCTTCGACGAGACCGAGCGGGTCGTGTTCTTCCGCAAGCCGCTCGCGCGCTGAGCGCGGCCGCCGCACGCGGTCAGCCGCGCCCGGTCAATTCAGCCGCGCGCCGATCGAGCTCGCGAGGCTGCACAGAATCAGGCAGCACGACGCCGCGCCGGCATCGAGCGTGCCGACCGAGCGCTCGCCGAGCCTCGACGCGCGCCCGACCCTCGCCTGCAGCCAGCGCGTCGATTCCTTGCCGCGCTCGGCGGCCGCGCTCATCGCCGCGAGCGCATGCCGGAAGTCGTCGCCCGCGCGCAGCGCCTCGTGAAACGCCGCGGCGGCGGGCGCGAGCGTGTCGATCAGCGTCTTGTCGCCGATCTTCGCGTCGCTGATCGCCTGCACGCTCGCGAACCCCGCCGCCAGTGCCTCGCCGAACAGCGCCGCGTCGAGCGTGTCGCGCCCCTTCAGCGGCGCGGCGAAATCCATGAAGAAGCTGCCGTACAGCGGGCCCATCGATCCGCCGATGCCGTCCATCAGCGCCGTCGACAACACGTCGAGCGCGTCCGGCAGGCTCGTCGCGCCGCGCGCGTCGAGCCGCGCGCCGCACTGGCCGAAGCCCTTGCTCATGTTGATGCCGTGATCGCCGTCGCCGATCGCCGCGTCGATCTCCGACAGATGATCGCGATTGCGCCGGATCACGTCGACGAGCTCGCGCACGACGAAGCCGGCGTCGGCAAGCGGCAGGCACTGAATGGCGGCGGTATTCATGCGCGTTCTCCCACGGTGAGGCCGATGCTGCTGCACGGCGCGGCGAACAGTTGCTTCAACTCGTCGTCGAGCCGGGTGACGGTCAGCGTGACGCCCATCATCTCGAGCGACGTGAACAGATTGCCGACGAGGCGAAAGCCGATCTTCAGCCCAGCGGCCGCGAGCCGCTGCGATACTTCGGCATACAGAATGTACTGCTCCATCAGCGGCGTCGCGCCGAGCCCCGACACCAGCACCGCGACTTCCTCGCCGCGTTCGAGCGGGAAATCCGGCAGCACGATGTCGAGCATCATCGCCGCCATGTCCTTCGCGCTCACCGTGCGCATCACGCGCACGCCATGCTCGCCGTGATGGCCGATGCCAACCTCCATCTCGCCGTCGGCGATGTGGAAGTTCGCCTTGCCGTTCGCCGGGATCGTGCACGCGGACAGGCCGATGCCGACCGAGCGCGTGTTGTCGATCGCCTTCTTCGCGCTCGCGATCACGGCGTCGAGATCGCCGCCCGCGGCCGCCCGCGCGCAGCCCGCCTTCCACATCAGGATCTCGCCCGCGACGCCGCGGCGCTTCGCGCGCTCCTCGCGCGGCGCGGACGCGACGTCGTCGTTCGCGACGACGGTCTTCACGTCGATGCCCTGCGCGGCGGCCATCTTGATCGCCATCTTCACGTTCATGTTGTCGCCCGCGTAGTTGCCGTACAGGCAGGCGACGCCCGCGCCGCGATCGGCGCGCCTGAATGCGTCGAGAAAGCTCTTCGCGGTGGGCGACGAGAAGATCTCGCCGATCGCGACCGCGTCGACGAGCCCCGGCCCCGTGTAGCCGACAAACGCCGGCTCGTGGCCCGAGCCGCCGCCCGTGACGACGCCGACCTTGCCCGGCACCGGATGCGTGACGCCGATCACGCGCGGGTTGTCCGCGTCGAGCGCGAGCGCCGGATGCGCGGCGACGATCCCGCGCAGCATGTCCTCGACGACGTAGTCGGGATGATTGATGACACGATTCATGCAATTAACCTCGCGGATCCAGAACGACCTTCAACGATTGCTTGCCGCGCTCCATCACCGCGAACGCGTCGGCGAAGCGCGACAGCGGGAACGTGTGCGTGACGATGCCGCGCACGTCGATCCTGCGCGATGCGATGAACTCGATCGCGCGCGGGTACATGTACGGGCCGAGATGCGAGCCGAGCACGTCGAGCTCCTTGCGATCGCCGATGATCGACCAGTCGACGCTCGCTTCGTCGTTGAACACGCTGAACTCGACGAAGCGCCCGAGCTTGCGCAGCATCGCGAGCCCCTGGCCTACCGCGCGATGGTGGCCGGTCGCCTCGATGTAGATATCGCAGCCGTAGCCGCCCGTGATCGCGCGGATCTTCTCGATCACGTTCTCCTCGGCCGGGTTCCACACGTCGTCCGCGCCCATCCGGCGCGCGAGCGCCGCGCGCTCGGGCTTCATGTCGAGCACGATCAGTTGCTTCGGATGGCGCAGCCGCGCCGCGCCGATGATGCCGAGCCCGAGCGTGCCCGCGCCGGCGACGACGACCACGTCGTCGAAGCCGACGTTCGCGCGATCGGCCGCGTGCAGCGAGCACGACAGCGGCTCGATCAGGATCGCCTCGTCGGTCGGGATCGAATCGGGCACGCGGTGCACGATCGCCTCCTTCGTGAAGATCATGTATTCGGCCATCGCGCCGTGCACGTTGTTCTGGAATCCGTACAGATCGTGCTTCTGGCACATCCAGTACTGGCCGTGGCCGCAGAAGCGGCAGCTCCAGCACGGCACGATCTGCTCGGAGATCACGCGATCGCCCACCTTCACGCCGCGCCGCTCGGCGCCGGGGCCGAGCGCGACGACGCGGCACACGAATTCGTGGCCGGGAATCATCGGCGGCTTCACGTAGCGCGGCTGCACCGCGTCGCCCCAGAACGACGGCGCGCCGCGAAACGTCTTGATGTCGCCCATGCAGATGCCCACGCGCTCCACCTGGGTCAGGATCTCGTCCGGCCCCGGCTTCGGCACCGGCACCTGCTCGAGGCGGTAGTCTTGCGGGCCGTGGCAAACCACGGCGCGCATCGTGGCGGGCAGCGCGGGCGTCTCGCCGCGCTCGGCCGCGCGTTGCGGCGGCGCTTCGGCTGTCTGTGGCATGCGTTGTCTCCTGTGCTGTGTGTCGGTCGATCGGGGAGGGCGGCGATGATTGCGCGGCCGCCGCCTCAGCGCACGGTGTAGCCGCCGTCGATGACGACGTTCTCGCCCGTCATCATCGCGGCCGCGTCGCTCAGCAGATACAGCACGAGCGCGGCGATCTCGTCCGGCTGCGCGAAGCGGCCGGCCGGAATCTCGCGCTTCGCGCGCTCGCCGGCCTCGCCCGCCCATGCCTGCTTGCCGAGCGCCGTTTCGACGATCGTCGGCGACACCGCGTTGACGGTAATGCCGTGCGGCGCCCATTCGAGCGCGAGCGCCTTCGTCATCCCGACGATCGCGGCCTTGCTCGCGCAATACGCGGCATGCCGCTCGAGCCCGACAACGCTCGCCTGCGACGCGAGATTGACGATCCGCCCGCCGCGCGCACCCGCGATCATCTGCCGCGCGGCCGCCTGCGCGACGAAGAACGACGCCTTCACGTTGATCGCCATCGTCGCGTCCCACGCGGCTTCGCCGACGTCGAGCGCCTTGTCGAGCAGCGCGACGCCCGCGCTGTTGACGAGCATGTCGACGCCGCCGAAGCGCGACGCGGCGAGCGCGACGCCCGCCTGCGCGGCGGAGCAGTCGCGCAGGTCGAGCGACATCCCGCTGTGGCGCGCGGCGCCGCCCTCGAGCGTCGCGGCGATCCCCGCCGTTTCGGGGTGCCGATCGACGAGCGCGACGCTCGCGCCGCGCTGCGCGAGCAGCCGCGCGCACGCATGGCCGATGCCCGCCGCGCCGCCCGTCACGAGTGCGACGCGCCCCGTCAGGTCGAACGCCCTATCCCAGAGATTCGTCATGGCCGCCGCCCTCAACCGCCCGTGACCTGCTTGTACAGCTGATCGGCGTTCGCCGGCGTGACGGGCACCCACGGCAGGATGTAGCGCTTCGCGGTGCCGCCGTCCCACTTCAGATCCTTCGCGTAGCGCTGCCAGATCACCGATTGCGGCTTGTAGCCCGCGCCGACGAGCTGCCGCAGCACGAGGTCGAGCGCGCCTTGCGATTGCGCCTGCGCGTCCTGCAGGAACGTCGTGATCTCGCCGCGCTTGGCGGCCTGGATCGCGTCGGGCATCCCGTCGATCGACGTGATCGGGATGTCCTTCGGCGTGAGCCCGCGGTTCTTGATCGCCTGCAACGCGCCGAGCGCCATATCGTCGTTCTGCGCGATCACGCCGTTGATCTGCTTCGGATGCGCGTTCAGCCAGTCTTCCATCAGGTTCATCGCTTCCGCGCGCGACCAGTTCGCGGTCTTCTTCTCGATCACCTTGATGCCCGGATATTTCGCGAGCACCTCCATCTCGCCCTTCTCGCGATCGATCTGCGCGGACTGGCCGATCGGCCCCTGGATGATCACGACATTGCCCTTGCCGCCGATCCGCCTGGCGAGCGCCTCGGCCTGCAGGCGACCGCCCTCGACGTCGTCGTTGCCGATGTACGGCACCTTCGGCGTCGCGAGCATCGTGTTCGACGCGACGAGCGGCGTGTCGGAGGCGCCCGCGCGCGCCGCAACGCCGATCCCCGCCTTCGTGTCGATCGGCACGAACAAAATGCCGCTGTACTGCTGCGTGAGCATCGTCTCGATCTGGTTGTTCTGCGTGAGCGCGTCGTAGTTGCCGTCGAACACCGTGAGCTGCACGGCGCCGCTCTTCACGGCCGGATGCGCCTTGATCTCGCGCACCCAGTTCTGCATGAACTGGCCTTTCATTCCGTAGACCGCCGCGCCGATGCGATACGGCCCGCTCGCCGCGTGCGCCGCGCTCCCCGCCGCCGCGATCGCGAGCGTCGCGCCGAGCGCCGCCGCGGCCGCGAAGCGGCCGCGAAGCGGCCGAACCAGGTCTTTCGTGTTTGCATTGTCGTCTCCTCCGGGTGGGAATGCGCTGCGTCAGCGCTGCTGTTTGCGGGCCACGTCGATGAGCACGGCCAGCACGATGATGAGTCCCTTCGCGATCTGCTGGTAATACGACGACACGCCGAGCAGGTTCAGCCCGTTGTTGATCACGCCGATCAACAACGCGCCGAACAGCGTGCCGACGACGCCGCCCTGCCCGCCCGACAGGCTCGTGCCGCCGATCACGACGGCCGCGATCGCGTCGAGCTCGTACGACACGCCCGCCTGCGGCAGCGCGGACGTCGTGCGCGCACTCTTCTCGTTGCCGCCGACCGCATACAGATAGCGGCCGTATGTCGTGTAGCGCAGCACCCACCAGCACGCGAGCGCGACGCCCGCGAAGATCAGCACCGGCATGCCGAGCGGGCCGAGCCTGCCGATGCCGAGCGACAGGTAATCGTCGGGCAGGTTCGCGACCGGGCTGCCGTCGTTGGCGATGTACGTGACGCCGCGCGCGACGCTCAGCATGCCGAGCGTCGCGACGAACGGCGGCACGTTCAAGCGCGCGATCGCCACGCCGTTGATCGCGCCGAGCGCCGCGCCGCACGCGACGCCGGCCGCGAGCGACACCGCGAGCCCGTGCCCCGCCGCGCCGGCGAGGCCGCTCACGATGCCCGCGAGCGCGAGCACCGAGCCCACCGACAGGTCGATGCCCTTGGTCAGGATCACGTACGTCATGCCGATCGCGAGAATGCCGTTGATCGACGTCTGGCGCAGGATGTCGCTCCAGTTGCGCCAGGTGAGGAAGTACGGGCTCGCGAACGCGAGCACGACGCACAGCGCGACGAAGACGATCGGGATGCCGAAGCGGCTCGCGAGCTCCGCGACGTTCACGCGCCTGGGCGCCGCGTCGAGACGGGACAGGGTCTGAGTGTTCATGGTCTTGTTCATGAAGCGAGATGGAGCAGGGATTCCTGGGTGGCGCCGTCGCCCGGGCGGACGGCGGCGACGCGGCCGCCCTTGAACACGGCGATCCGGTCGCTCAGATACAGCAGCTCGGGCGCCTCCGACGACACGACGATCACCGCGCCGCCGTCGCGCGCGAACGCATCGAGCAGCCGGTAGATCTCCTGTTTCGCGCCTTCGTCGATGCCGCGCGTCGGCTCGTCGCACAGCAGCAGCACGGGCTCGGTCGACAGGCATTTCGCGAGCACGACCTTCTGCTGGTTGCCGCCGCTCATCGCCGATACCGGCATGCGCAGCGAAGCGGCCTTGATCCGCAGCCGCTCGACCATCGCCTGCGCGAGCCGCCGCACGAGCGAGCGCCGGATCACGCCGCCGCGCGACAGGCGACGGTACGCGGCCATCGCGATGTTCTCCTGCACGCTGCCGCAGAGCACGAGGCCCGAATCCTTGCGGTCCTCGGTGACGAGCGCGATGCCCGCGCGGATCGACCGCGCGGGCTCGCCGCGCGGCAGCGGCTTGCCGCCGAGGGTGGCGGCGCCCGCGTCGGGGCGCGTCAAGCCATACACGCAATTGAGGAATTCGCTGCGGCCCGAGCCCATCAGCCCATAGATGCCGAGAATCTCGCCGCGCCGCACGTCGAGGCTCACGTCCTCGAACTCGTTCGCGCGCGTGAGGCCCTCCACCTTCAGGCACAGCTCGCCGTGCGCGGGCCGGCGCGCCTTGTCGACGACGGGCATCTCGCGGCCGACGATCGCGCGCACGAGATGCGCGCGGTCGATATCGGCGAGGCGGCCGCTCTCGACGTACGCGCCGTCGCGAAACACCGTGTAGTCGTCGGCGATGTCGAACAGCTCGCTCAGCCGGTGCGACACGTAGATGATGCCCGCGCCGTGCGCGGTGACGTTGCGGACCGCGGCGAACAGCGTCTCGGTCTCGCGCTCGCCGATCGCGGAAGTCGGCTCGTCCATGATCATCACCTGGCAATCGTGGCTGAACGCTTTCGCGATCTCGACGAGCTGCGTCTGCGCGAGGCTCAGCCGATGCATCGGCGCGCCCGCGTCGATCGCGAAGCCGAGCCGGTCGAGCAGCGCCTGCGCGCGGCGCTTCAGCGCGCGGAAATCGACGACGACGCCCGCGCGGGTGGGCTCGCGACCAAGATACAGGTTCTCGGCGACCGTCATCCCCGGCACCGGCGAGAGCTCCTGCGTGATGATCGCCATGCGGCTCGCGAGCGCTTCGGCGGGCGACGCGAAATCGACATCGCGGCCGTTCAGCCGGATCGTGCCCTCGTCGCGGCGCAAGAGCCCCATCAGGATGTTCAGGAACGTGGATTTTCCGGTGCCGTTGCCGCCGCACAGCGCATGCACGCGGCCGGCCGCAAGGCTCAGGCGTCCGTCGCGCAACGCGCTCACGCCGTTGAATCGCTTCGCCACCTGGCTTGCTTCGAGCAGAACAGGAGTCACGGTCGTATCCCGGAGAGTGAATGAGCTTTTGCTCATTCACGATGTTTTGATACAGCGTGAGCGCATGGTAATCATCGGTTTTTTAACGTGTCAATTACTGGTAAACGCTAGGGCATGCACCACACCACCCTACTTTCTGTTGATTTTTAAGCGAATTTCCTGTTCCGGCATCGTATGAGCAAAATTTCGCCCTTTGCCAAATGTTCAGACGGGTCGCTATAATTGCTCAACACTGCACATTTGCGCACTCATCTTGCCCCTCCGGAGGTTCACCATGAAAGTGGCGATCGGCTGCGACGAAGCGGCCTACGCGCTCAAGGAGTCGATCAAGCGGCACCTGCGCGCGACGCACCCCGAGCTCGAGCTGGTCGACTTCGGCACGCACAGCGCGGACGAGGCGGTGCTGTACCCCGATATCGCGATCGAAGTCGCGCAGCGCGTCGCGGCCGGCGAATTTCCGCGCGCGATCCTGCTGTGCGGCACGGGCATCGGCGTGGCGATCTCCGCGAACAAGGTGCCGGGCATCCGCGCCGCCCAGTGCCATGACACCTACTCGGCCGAGCGCGCGCGGCGCAGCAACGACGCGCAGATCGTCACGATGGGCGCGCGCGTGATCGGCACCGAGCTCGCGAACAGCATCGTCGACGCATGGCTTAGGGCAGAATTCGACGGCGGCCGCTCGCAGCCGAAGGTGCAGCGGATCGCCGACTACGAACGCCGGGCGGGCCTCACCCAGGCCGGCCCGAATGACGCGCACCGCGGTTCATGACGCCGCGCGGCGCGCCGCTCCACTCGATCACGACATGACGAACGAAGAACTCACGCAACTCGCGAAGTGCTATTACGTCGACGGGTTGACGCAGGAAGAACTCGCGCAGAAGTTCGCGATCTCGCGCCCGAAGGTGGGCCGGCTGCTCAAGCGCGCGATCGAAGAGGGCATCGTCGAGATTCGCGTGCGCCATCATCCGCGCGCGGTACAGGATCTCGAACAGGAACTGGTCACGCGCTTCGGCATCCAGCGCGCGATCATCTCGGTCGACCACAAGGATCAGGACAGCCAGCGCGAGCTGCTCGCGGGGCTCGTCGCGAGCTACCTCGACCGCGTGCTCGCGGACGGGGCGATCGTCGCGGTCGGCATGGGCCGCAACGTGAGCGCGGTGTCGCGGCACGCGGTATCGACGACGCAGCGCAACTGCTCGTTCGTTTCCGCGATCGGCGGCTCGTATCGCGGCGGCGAGACGATGAACGCCGACCACATCTGCCGGCGCCTCGCCGCGCGCTTCGGCGGCGAGAGCGAGACGCTGTACGCGCCGGCGCTCGTCAATGATCCGCAGCTCTTCACCGCGCTGCTCGAGAACGACGTCGTGCGCCAGTCGCTCGACAAGGCGCGCCGCGCGTCGATCGCGCTCGTCGGCATCGGCGACATTCTCGAGGACAGCAACATGGTCCGCATGGGCTGGTTCACGCCCGAGGAAATGGCCGAGGCAAAGCGCGCGGGCGCCGTCGGCGACATCATGGGCTACGACTTCATCGACATCCACGGCCGCCCGGCGACGACGATGCTGCACGGCCGCGTGATCGGGCTCACGCTCGAAGACCTGAAGCGGATTCCGAACGTGATCGCGACCGCGAGCGAGCCGACGAAAGCCACGGGCATTCTCGGCGCGCTGCGCGCCGGCGTGATCAACACGCTCGCGACCACGCAGTCGATCGCGCAGACGGTGCTGAGCCTCGCGCAGGCCACCGAGACGGCGAGCGCGGCGTAGCGCGCGCTTCATGCGCCGGCCGCGCGAAACGGCCGGCGCACGCGCGCCGCGTGCGTCAGAACGTGTGACGCACGCCGATGCGCACGAGCGTCTGCGTATCGCCCGCCGACGAAATGCCGTTGCCGACGTCGCCGACCGACGCCGTCGCCGCGACGACGTTGCCGTACGCATCGAGCGTCTTGCCGCTCGCCTTCTGATAACCGACGAGGCCATACAGCGCGGTGCGCTTGGACAGGTAGTAGTACGACGCGAAGTTCACCTGATGGTATTTCGGCGCGGACTGACCGTCGATCGAGCTGCCACGCGTGAAATCATAGCCCGCCGCGACGCGCAGCTCGGGCGTCGCCTGCCACGATACGGTGCCGCCGATCGAGTTGTACGTCGCGGTGCCGTTGAACGTCGAGAACGCGCCGGATTTGTACCGCGTGTTGCTGTAAGACAGGCCGAGCGTCACCGCGCCGATCTGATAGGTGCTCGCCGCCGCGACGATCTGCATGCTCTTCGCCGATGCGAAGCCTTCGTTGATCGACGAAGCGAACGTGCCGTCGTACGAACCCGTCCACGCGCCGCCGTTCGCGCCGTATGCGTTCGTCGCATACAGGTACGCGGCGCCGAGCGAGAACGGCCCGTTCACATACTGGCCGCCCACGCTCCACGTGTTCTGGTTCTTCACGCTGCCCGCCTGATTGCCGAAGCCGTACAGCGCGCCGAGCGCGAGGCCGCCGAACTTCGGGCTCACGTACTTGATCGAGTTGTTCTCGCGCGCCTGATTGTCGATGTTGTCGAGATCGCCCGGATGCGCGCCCATGCCGGTCAGGAACGCGCCCGCGCCGATCGTGCCGACGAAGTCGACGATCGGATCGTACTGGCGCCCCATCGTGAGCGTCCCGTAGCGTTCGCTCGACAGCCCCATCCACGCCTGCCGGCCGAACATTCGCCCGCCCTGCCCCGCCTGTCCGGTGCCGATGTTAAAGCCGTTCTCGAGCTGGAACACGGCTGCGAGACCGCCGCCCAGCTCCTCCTTGCCCTTCAGCCCCCAGCGGCTGCCCGACCAGGTGCCGCTCGCGAAGCCGTAGCTCGACTCATTGCGGTAGCCGACGGGCGAGCCGAGCGCCCCCTTGGTCTGCGCGACGCGCTGGTCGCTCGTATAGCCGAGCCCCGCGTCGACGATCCCGTAGAGCGTCACCGTGCCTTGCGCGTGCGCGCCGGCGCACATGCTCCCCGCCACCAACCATGCTGCTGCCGCCTTTTTCATGAATAGGATTCCTGTCAAATAGCATCAAACGAATGAAGCGTGTTCATTCCCCCGCCCCCGACGCGGCTACGCCGAATCGGCGAGCCACTGCGCGACGCGCGCGAGCAGCCGATCGGGCGCGTCGAAGTTCTCCACGCCCGTCACCTGCGGCGCGTCGCAAATCGTGAAGACCGGCTTGCCCCACTGCAGGCCGAGCGCGATCTCGGACAGCGTGCCGAGTCCGCCGCCGACCGCGACCAGGCACAACGACGCGCGCGCGATCAGCGCGTTGCGCGTGATGCCGAGCCCCGTCGGCAACGCGACGCTCAGGTGCGGATTCGCGCCGCCGGCGTCGTCCTCGGGCAACAGGCCGATCACGAGCCCGTTCGCGCGCCGCGCGCCGCGCGCCGCCGCCTCCATCACGCCGCCCTTGCCGCCGCCGACGATCACGAGCCCCGTCGCGGCAAGCGCACGCGCGCCCCCCTCGGCGATGCGCAACTGCTCGCCGGTCGCTTCGCGCGGCCCGATCAGGCCGACCGGCATCAGATGGCGGCGCGGCCCCTGCTGACGCAGCGCGACGCGCGCGAGCGCGTCGGCCACATCCGGCTTGTATTCAGCGATGTCGTCGCCCAACGTATTCCCCCATCGCGAGCACGCATGTGCACAGCGCCGTCAACACGATCGACAGCACGGCGGCCTGAGAAAAATCGGTCTGCCCGTCGGACAGCTTCAGGTACATCAGCAGCGGCAGGATGTTGATCTGCGTGCCGGCGAGCGCGAGCGCGGTGCCGTACGTGCCGAGCGCGATCGCCGTGACGAGGCACCACGCGGCCATGACCGACGGCCACAGCTCGCGCCATGCGACATCGAGCCACGCGCGCCACGGCTTCGCGCCGAGCGACATCGCCGCTTCGAGCGGCCTGCGCTCGAGGTTCGCGAACGCCGGAAGCAGCATCAGCGCGACGCGCGGAATCAGGTAGTACGCATATGCGACGACGAGGCCAAACGTCGTGTAGATCACGCCGCCGACCTTCGCCGCATCCGCGCCTAAGCCGGCGAGCAGTGTCGTGACGAAACCCGCGCGACCGAACGTCAGGATGAAGCCGTACGCGATCACGAGCCCGGAAAACGCGAGCGGCACGCCGAGCAGCGCGAGCAACCAGCGGCGCCGCGCGGGCGGCTGTTCGGCGAACGACAGCGCAAGCGGCACGCCGACGCACGTCGACAGCGTGCCCGTGCCGACCGCGAGCGCGAGCGAGCGGCCGATCGCGTCGCCGACGAGCGGATCGTGCAGCACGGCGGCGAACGCGCGGCCGCCCTCCGCGAACGCCGCGCTCACGAGCGCGGCGAGCGGCAGCACGAAGAAAAGCGCGAGCAGCCCGCCCGCCGGCGCCGCGCCGAAGCGGCGCAACAGGCTGCGTTCGAGGAACGATCGTTGCACGTCGCGCTCCTTACTGGCCAAGCGCCGCCTGCGACCATAGCCGGTCGACTTCGGCCTTGCGCGCGGCGGCCTTCGCGACGTCGAGCGCACGCACCTGTGGCGCGTTCGGCATCTTCGCCGCGACGTCGGGCGCGAGCGCGACGCCCGGCACTGCGGGCCGCACGTAGCCGTGCGCGAACAGCGCCTGGCCGGCGTCGCTCATCACGAAGTTCAACCATAGCTGCGCGGCAGCAGGATTCGGCCCGTTCTTCACGAGGCTCATCGCATACGGCGCGCACACGCTGCCGTCCTGTGGAATCACGACGTCGACCGCATCGCCCAGGCCGTCCGCGTACTTCGCCTTCAGGCCGTCGTTCTCGTAGCCGATCAGGATCGGGATCTCACCCTTGACGAACTTCGCATACGGCGTCGTGCCCTCGATGCGCAGCACGTTGCCCGCATGCTTCAGCTTTCCGAAGAATTCCGCGCCGGGCTTCGGATCGTCGACGCCGCCGCCGAGCGCAGACGCCGCCGCGAACACGACCACCTGCCCCTGGCCGGTCGAACGCGGGTCGAGATAGACGACCGCGTTCCTGTACTCGGGCTTCAACAGATCGGACCAGCGGCGCGGCACGTTCTTCACGAGCTTGCGGTTGACGAGGAACGCGACATTCAGCGAATGCACGGTGAACCAGCGGCCGTCGGCTTCGCGAAACACGGGCGGGAGCTTGTCGAAGTTGACCGGCTTGAACGGCGCGACGACGTCCTTGCCAGCCGCGTCGAGCGCCGATGCCGCGAAGTAGTACGCGGTGTCCGCCTGCGGACGGCGGCGTGACTTGTCGAGCGCGACGACCGTCGCGGCCGAGCCGATGTCGTTGTACGTGAGCTCCACCTTCGGATAGCGCTTGCGAAACGCCGCGAACAGCGCCTTCCAGTTCGCCCATTCGGGGCCCGTGTCGAACGACACGACGAGCCCTTCGTCGGCGGCCTTCGCATAAAGCGCGTCTTCGCCCGCGTAAAGCGGCTCGGCGGATGCGCCGTTCGCGACGAGCGTCGCGCACATGCCGAAGGCGAGCGCGGCGCGGCGCAGCGCCGTCAGCAATGGCCGGTTTTCAGACATCGTGGATCTCCCGTTAAACGAAACAATCATCGCGCGCCGCCCGAAGCGGGCAGCACGAGCAGATGGCGCGGCTCGATCGCGACGCCGCGCGCGGCGAGCACGCGGCCCTCGCAGAGCAGCGGATGCGCCGCGCCATGCGGCAAGAAGTCGTAGCGGTGCGTCGCGCCGAAGTAGCGGACTTCGCCGAGCGCGCCCTCGATGCGATTCACGCACTGCGCGGGCGGATCGGGCTCCACGTGCTCGGGGCGCACCAGCACGTCGACTTCCGCGCCCGGCCGATGCGCGCCCGTGTCGGCGCATAGCGTCGCGAAGCGCACGTCGATCGTGCCGCCCGCTTGCACGCGGCCACGCAGAATCGTCGAGTGGCCGATGAAGCGCGCGACTTGCGCGGATACCGGCCGCTCGTACAGGCTGCGCGGCGTGCCCACTTGCAGCACGCGCCCGCCGTCGACGATCGCGACG
This sequence comes from Burkholderia mallei ATCC 23344, assembly GCF_000011705.1. Taxonomy (NCBI): domain Bacteria; kingdom Pseudomonadati; phylum Pseudomonadota; class Betaproteobacteria; order Burkholderiales; family Burkholderiaceae; genus Burkholderia; species Burkholderia mallei. The sequence goes on from NC_006349.2 coordinate 1,988,198, forward strand.
CGATCGGCCATGCTGAGCGCCTCGTCCTGATCGTGCGTGACGAAGAGCGTCGTCGCGCGGCATGCGCGCTGCAGCGCGCGGATCTCGTCGCGCAATTGATGCCGAATGCCCGCGTCGAGCGCGGCGAGCGGCTCGTCGAGCAGCAGCAGCGCCGGCTCGATCACGAGCGCGCGGGCAAGCGCGACCCGCTGCTGCTGGCCGCCCGACAGTTGCGTCGTGCTGCGCGCCGCATGCGCGGCGAGGCCGACGCGCTCGAGCATCTCGAGCGCGCGCCGGCGGCGCTCGACGGCTGCGACGCCGCGCATGCGCAGCCCGTACGCGACGTTGTCGGCGACGGACAGATGCGGAAACAATGCGTACTGCTGAAACACCATGCCGACCTCGCGCCGCCACACCGGCACGCCCGCCATGTCGGCGCCGCCGATCGCGATGCGCCCGGCGTAGCCGTCGAGGAGGCCCGCGCTCAGCCGCAGCAGCGTCGACTTGCCGGAACCGCTGCGGCCGATCACGGCGAGCAGCTCGCCCGGCTGCGCGTGCAGCGTGACGGCGTCGACGCCGTGCGCCCCGCCCGGATATCTGAAACTGACGTTGTCGAATTCGAGACTCATGGCTTCACTTCAGTCGTTGCACGGTGTGGGTCGACGCGAGCGTCGCGAGTACGGCGAGCAGCAGCAGCACGACACTCGCCCCGCAGGCGATGCCGGACGCGCCGTAGAACGCCTGCAGCAGCACGACGGGGAAATTGCGGTAGCGAAAGCCGGCGATCAGGTTCGATACCTGGAACTCGCCGATCGATAGCGCCGCGACCATCACGAGCCCGGAAAAAAGGCTCTGCCGCAGGTTCGGCAGCACGATCGTGAAAAACTGCCGCAGCGGCGGCGCGCCGAGCGTTGCCGCACAGGCCTCGAGCTTCGCGAGATCGAGGTGGCGCAGATCGCTCAACAACGTCTGCAGCAGATACGGCAGCGTCAGCACCGCATGCGCGGCGATCATCAGCGGCAGCGTGCCGAGCCACGGCAACGCGTCGCCGCCGAATACCACGATGTAGCCGAAGCCGAGCGTGAGCGCCGGCACGCCGATCGGCGTCAGCATCACGACGCGCGCGGCAACGCCGCGGCCGCGAAGCGCGCGATGATGCAGCGCATACGCGAGCGGCACGCCGGCCAACGTGTCGAGCGCGCAGCACGCGAGCGCGACGACGAAGCTCACGCTGAACGCGCGGCGCAAGCTCGGATCGGCGGCCAGTTCGGCGAACCAGCGCCACGTGAAGCCGGCGGGCAGCAGCGTGTTCGTCCAACTCTGCCCGATCGATCCGATCAGCAGCAGCACGATCGGCATCAGTAGATACAGCGCGAACAGCGCGACGACGCCGTTGACGACGATGGCGCCGAACGACGGGCGCCGCTTGCCGCGACGAAACGGAATACCGCCGGCAAACCCGGCGGTGGTGGATGAACGCATGGCGGCACTCACGGGCGACGAAGGGAAGCGTCACGCGAAACGCCCGCCGGAGCAGGCGTTGCGCGAATCGCGACGACGGCCGCCAGTGTGGGCGCGCGACATGGCGCCGTCATGAAAAAAACGTACAAACTCCGCATCGCTCTTTGCATCGACGGAATACTTCGCGATGAAGCATCTGTATCCGAACGTCGCCGAACTGCACGCGTTCGCCAGTTCTGCGAAGCATCTGAACTTTTCGTATGCGGCGCGCGAGCTCGGCCTCACGCCGAGCGCGGTCAGCCGGCAGATCGCGAGCCTCGAGGCGCTGCTCGGCGTGAAGCTGTTCGTGCGCGAAGGCCGCAATCTCGCGCTCACGCGCGCGGGGCAGGTCTATCAGGCGCGCGTCGCGGGGCCCCTGCGCGAGATCGGCAATGCGTCGCTCGAATTGCTGAGCGCGCGCGAGGACAGCAATCTGCTGACCATTGCGAGCGTGCCGACCTTCACGACGAAATGGCTCGTGCCGCGCCTGCCGCGCTTTCTCGAAACCGCGCCTGACATCACGCTGAGCTTCCGGCGCCACCTCGCGCCGGGCGACCTGTTCCCGCTCGGGCTCGATGCGGCGATCCGCTACGGCGACGGCCGCTGGGAAGGCGTCCAGTGCGACTATCTCGACGGCCGCACGTTCGTGCCCGTATGCGCGCCCGGTTTCGCCGAGCGTCACGCCCTGCGCGAACCCGCGGACATCGCCGCCGCGCCGCGCCTCGTGCACGAGCAGGCCGAATGCGCGTGGCTCGCGTGGGCGGACCGGCACCGCGCCACGCAGATGAACGCGCTCGCCGGCCCACGCTTCGAGCAGTACTCGGTGCTGATCCAGGCGGCGCAGGCAGGGCTCGGGATCGCGCTCATTCCCGCGTTCCTGATTCGCGCGCCGCTCGCGGCCGGCACGCTCGTGCAGCCGCTCGACGCGCCCGTCGACGTCGACGAGCAGAGCCATTACCTGTGCTACGCGCCGGAGCGGCTGCAGGCGAGTGCATCGCTGCGGCTGCTGCGCGAATGGATGCTCGCCGAGTGCGCATGCGCATGACGCGCATCGCGCCGCCTCGTCCGCGCCGCCGCCGCACCTGCGCTCTCGTGACGCGGCGAAACCGCGCGCCGCTCGGCTTTTGCGCGCGGCGGACCTAGTATGAAGAGACGGGCGGCCCGCGATCCCGCGACGCCGCCGCACTCTCTTCGACGGAGGTCGGCATGAACGTCCAGACGCTGTCCGGCGTGCTTCACGCTCAGGAGTTGCTGTTCGTCTCGTTGATCCGCGTGCTTCCGCTCGAAACGCGCCAGGCGCTCGCCGACGAATTCGACCGGCAAATCCAGCTCGCGGAGACGTCGCGCCTCGAGGCCCCGCACGACCGGGAAGCGCACGACGCGTTTCTCGCGCACGTGCGCAAGCTGCTGATTCGGCTCGAATCGATGGCGTGACGCATGCCCGCGCGGGCGATTCGCGCGGGCGGCGGTGCAACATGGCGGGCGGCGATATTCGCCGCGACGGCGCCCCCTTGCGCGCCCCCGTCCCGATCATGCCCGACCGATGACTGACGCCGCTCAGCCTCGCGTGCGGCCCCTGGCCTCGCGAGCGTCTCTGCGAGAAGGTGTCGGCCGCGACAGACCGTTAGTTGCGAATAAAACGGCACACGTCGATGCCCATCGCGCTCAACCAGGCGGCCGCACGGCGCCGCCTGTCACCGGTTGGCCCTCCCCCTCAGTCGGCAACGCCATTTTCGACGATTGAATTGCGAATGATTCTCAATTACAATCTTCGTCCGTTTTCACGCACATTTCCTTTCGATCCGCCCGCGCCGTCCAGACGCGCGGGCGCCAGCCAGGTGCACGCGTCACCCAGCCAGCCTCCGGGCTCAAACGTCACTGGGAGACCAACACCGTGCATCAACCTCTGTTGGCGCGGCGGCCGCTTCGCGCCGCGCTGTTCGGGGCCTTCGGCCTCTATGCGGCGGCCGCGCGCGCCGCCGGCCCCGCTTCCGAACCCGCGGCCGCCGCGCCGCCGGCCGCCGCATCCGCCGCATCCGCCGCATCCACGTCGCAGGTGCGGCACGCGGCGATCGCCGCCGCGCGCAAGGACGCGCCGGCACTCGATCCGATCACCGTCACCGCGACGCGCACCGCGTCGGCCGCGAGCCGCACCGCGGCGAGCGTATCGGTGATCACCGATTCAGACCTCGAGGAGCAGCAGGCCGACAACATCAAGGACGCGCTGCGCTACGAGCCGGGCGTCACCGTGCGACGCACCGCGTACCGCCCGGCGAACGCCGCGCTCGGCGGCGGCCGCGACGGCGATTCGAGCATCAACATCCGCGGCCTCGAAGGCAACCGCGTGCTGCTGATGGAAGACGGCATCCGGCTGCCGAGCGCGTTCTCGTTCGGCCCGCTCGAAGCCGGCCGCGGCGATTACGCCGATCTCGACACGCTCGCGCGCATCGAGATCCTGCGCGGTCCGGCGTCCGCGCTGTATGGCAGCGACGGCCTGACGGGCGCCGTCAACTTCATCACGAAAGATCCGTCCGATCTGCTGTCGATCCATCGAAAAAAGACCTATTTCTCGTTCCGGCCGAGCTACGACTCGGTCGACCGCAGCATCGGCGCGACCGTGACGGCGGCGGGCGGCAACGATCGCGTGCAGGCGATGCTGATCGCGTCCGGCCGCCGCGGCCACGAACTCGACACGCACGGCGACGACAATTCCGCGAGCACGCGGCGCACGCGCGCGAATCCTCAGGATGTCTACACGGAATCGCTGCTCGGCAAGCTGACGATCACGCCGACCGCGCGCGACACGATCAAGCTCGCCGCCGAAACGGTGCGGCGGCGGATCGACACGAACGTGCTGTCGGCGATCAATCCGCCGACAACGCTCGGCCTCACCGCGAACGACAGGCTCGAGCGCAACCGCTTCAGTATCGACTACGATTTGCGCGACGCCGCCGCGCGCGGGTTCCAGACCGCGCACGTGCAGTTCTACTATCAGGAGTCGACGCAGGATCAGGACGCGTTCGAGACGCGCGGCGGGCGGCTCCAATCGCGTTCGCGCTCGAACCACTACAGCGAGCGCGCGCTCGGCGGCTCCGCGTTCGCCGAGAGCGGCTTCGCGACCGGGCCGCTCGCGCACAAGCTGCTGTACGGCGTCGACGGCAGCATCGACCGCATCAAGAGCCTGCGCGAGGGCACCGTCGCGAGCCCCGGCGAATCGTTCCCGAACAAGGCGTTTCCGGACACCGACTACTCGCTGTTCGGCGCGTTCGTGCAGGATCAGATCGGCTTCGGCAAGCTGCTCGTCACGCCGGGCCTGCGCTTCGACGCGTATCGGCTCAGCCCGAGCTCGGGCGATCCGCTGTTCACCGGCAAGACGGTCAGCTCGAGCGATCACGAGCTGTCGCCGCGCGTCGCGATGCTCTATGAAGCGTCGCCCGCGCTGATTCCCTACGCGCAGTATGCGCACGGCTTTCGCACGCCGACGCCCGATCAGGTCAACAACAGCT